>NZ_CP027666.1:0-351250 GCF_003008535.1 Ottowia oryzae | reverse complement strand
CCGCGTTGAAAGAGTTCTTCGGTGCCTCGCAGCTGTCGCAGTTCATGGACCAGACGAACCCGCTGGCAGAGATCACGCACAAGCGCCGTGTCTCGGCCCTGGGCCCGGGCGGTCTGACGCGCGAGCGCGCAGGCTTTGAAGTGCGTGACGTGCACGTGACCCACTACGGCCGCGTGTGCCCCATCGAAACGCCGGAAGGCCCGAACATTGGTCTGATCAACTCGCTGGCGCTGTACGCGCGTCTGAACGAATACGGCTTCATCGAAACGCCGTACCGTCGCGTGGTGGACGGCAAGGTGACCAACGAGATCGATTACCTGTCTGCCATCGAAGAAGGCAAGTATGTGATCGCGCAGGCCAACGCCGCGCTGGATGCCGATGGCCGACTGACGGGTGACCTGGTGTCTGCCCGTGAGATGGGTGAATCGGTGCTTGTGGGTGCCGACCGCATCCAGTACATGGACGTGTCGCCCGCGCAGATCGTGTCGGTGGCCGCGTCGCTGGTGCCGTTCCTGGAGCACGATGACGCCAACCGCGCGTTGATGGGCGCCAACATGTCGCGTCAGGCCGTGCCTGTGCTGCGTCCCGAGAAGCCCCTGGTCGGTACCGGCATCGAGCGCGTGGCCGCAGTGGACTCCGGCACCGTGGTCACGGCGCGCCGTGGCGGCGTGGTGGACTACGTCGACGCAACGCGCATCGTGATTCGTGTGAACGACTCGGAAGCCGTTGCCGGTGAAGTCGGCGTGGACATCTACAACCTCATCAAGTACCAGCGTTCCAACCAGAACACCAACATTCACCAGCGCCCCATCGTGCAGCGCGGTGACGTACTGGCCAAGGGTGACGTGGTTGCCGACGGTGCTTCGACCGATCTGGGTGAGATCGCCATCGGCCAGAACATGCTGATCGCGTTCATGCCCTGGAACGGCTACAACTTCGAGGATTCGATCCTGATCTCCGAGAAGGTCGTTGCCGACGACCGCTACACCAGCATCCACATCGAGGAACTGGTGGTGATGGCCCGCGACACCAAGCTGGGCCCCGAGGAAATCACGCGCGACATCCCGAACCTGGCTGAGCAGCAGCTCAACCGCCTGGATGAGTCCGGCATCATCTACGTGGGCGCCGAAGTGCAGCCTGGCGACACGCTGGTGGGCAAGGTCACGCCGAAGGGCGAAACCACGCTGACGCCGGAAGAAAAGCTGCTGCGCGCCATCTTCGGCGAGAAGGCCTCCGACGTGAAGGACACTTCGCTGCGTGTGGATCAGGGCAGCTCCGGCACCGTGATCGACGTGCAGGTGTTCACGCGCGAAGGCATTCCGCGCGACAAGCGCGCCCAGCAGATCATCGACGACGAACTCAAGCGCTATCGCCTCGACCTGAACGACCAGCTGCGCATCGTCGAAGCCGACGCGTTCGACCGTATCGAGAAGTTGCTCAACGGCAAAACCGCCAACGGCGGCCCCAACCGCATCTCCAAGGGCACGAAGATCGACAAGGCCTACCTGGCTTCCGTCGACAAGTACCACTGGTTCGACATCCGCCCGGCGGAAGACGACGTGGCGGCCCAGCTGGAAAGCATCAAGGTCTCCATCGAGCAGCAGCGCCACAGCTTCGACCTCGCGTTTGAAGAAAAGCGCAAGAAGCTGACGCAAGGCGATGAGCTGCCTGCGGGCGTGCTGAAGATGGTCAAGGTCTACCTGGCCGTCAAGCGTCGCCTGCAGCCCGGCGACAAGATGGCCGGCCGCCACGGTAACAAGGGTGTGGTGTCGAAGATCGTTCCGGTCGAAGACATGCCCTACATGGCCGACGGCACGCCCGCCGACATCGTGCTGAACCCGCTGGGCGTGCCTTCGCGCATGAACGTGGGTCAGGTGCTGGAAGTTCACCTGGGCTGGGCCGGCAAGGGCATTGGCCAGCGCATTGAGGAGATGCTCAAAGGCGAACAGCGCGTGGCCAAGCTGCGCAAGTACCTGGAAGAGCTCTACAACAGCACCGGCCGCAAGGAAGACCTGGCCAAGTTCAGCGACGAAGACTTGCTGAAGATGGCGGGCAACCTGACCAACGGTGTGCCGTTTGCCACGCCGGTGTTCGACGGTGCCTCCGAAGAGGAAATCCGCGCGATGCTCAAGCATGCGTACCCGGATGAAGTCGTGAAGGCCAAAGGCCTGACCGACACCCGCACGCAGGCCTACCTGTACGACGGCCGCACCGGCGACGCTTTTGATCGCCCGACGACCATCGGCTACATGCACTTCTTGAAGCTGCACCACTTGGTCGACGACAAGATGCACGCCCGCTCCACCGGCCCGTACTCGCTGGTCACGCAGCAACCGCTGGGCGGTAAGGCGCAGTTCGGTGGTCAGCGCTTCGGTGAGATGGAAGTGTGGGCGCTGGAAGCGTATGGCGCTTCTTACACGCTGCAGGAAATGCTGACGGTGAAGTCCGACGACGTGCAAGGCCGTACCAAGGTGTACGAGAGCATCGTCAAGGGCGAGCACTCGATCGACGCGGGCATGCCCGAGTCCTTCAACGTTCTGGTCAAGGAAATCCGTTCCCTGGGTCTGGACATCGAACTGGAACGCTCCTGAAGCGGGGCAGATTAATCAAAAAAGAGAGCTGCTAGCGCTTGTCTGGCGTGCGCTGCGAGGTGTTTTCATCCTCGAAGCCACGCCCGCATAGCGCGGCCAGCCATGGTTTTTGAAGCAAGGAAAGAGTCACATGAAATCGCTACTCGACCTGTTCAAGCAATTCACGCCCGATGAGCATTTCGATGCCATCAAGATTGGCCTGGCGTCGCCTGAAAAAATCCGGTCCTGGTCCTTCGGTGAGGTCAAAAAGCCCGAGACCATCAACTACCGTACGTTCAAGCCTGAGCGCGATGGCCTGTTCTGCGCCAAGATCTTTGGCCCGATCAAGGACTATGAGTGCCTGTGCGGCAAGTACAAGCGCCTGAAGCACCGCGGTGTCATCTGCGAAAAGTGCGGCGTTGAAGTCACGCAAACCAAAGTGCGCCGCGAACGCATGGGCCACATCGACCTGGCTGCGCCTTGCGCGCACATCTGGTTCCTGAAGTCGCTGCCTTCGCGTCTGGGCCTGGTGCTCGACATGACGCTGCGCGACATCGAGCGCGTGCTGTACTTTGAAGCCTACGTGGTGACCGACCCCGGCATGACGCCCCTGAAAAAGGGCAGCATCATGAGCGAGGACGACTACGACGCCAAGCGCAAGGAATACGGCGACGAATTCGTGGCCCGCATGGGTGCCGAAGGCGTCAAGGAGCTGCTGGAAGCGATTGACCTCGACATCGAGATCGAGCGCCTGCGCGGCGACCTGACCGGCTCCGAAGTCAAGGTCAAGAAAAACGCCAAGCGCCTGAAAGTGCTGGAAGCGTTCAAGAAATCCGGCATCAAGCCCGAGTGGATGGTGCTGGACGTGCTGCCCGTGCTGCCGCCGGACCTGCGTCCGCTGGTGCCGCTGGACGGTGGCCGTTTCGCCACGTCGGATCTGAACGATCTGTACCGCCGCGTCATTAACCGCAACTCGCGTCTTCGCCGCCTGCTGGAGCTGAAGGCGCCTGAAATCATCGCGCGCAACGAAAAGCGCATGCTGCAAGAGGCGGTGGATTCGCTGCTGGACAACGGCCGTCGCGGCAAGGCGATGACCGGCGCCAACAAGCGCGCCCTGAAGTCGCTGGCCGACATGATCAAAGGCAAGAGCGGCCGCTTCCGCCAGAACTTGCTGGGCAAGCGCGTCGACTACTCGGGCCGTTCGGTCATTACCGTGGGCCCAACGCTCAAGCTGCACCAGTGCGGTCTGCCTAAGCTGATGGCGTTGGAGCTGTTCAAGCCCTTCATCTTCGCCCGTCTCGAAGCCATGGGCATCGCGACCACCATCAAGGCCGCGAAGAAGGAAGTCGAAGCCGGCACGCCGGTGGTGTGGGACATCCTGGAAGAGGTCATCACCGAACACCCGGTGCTGCTCAACCGCGCACCCACGCTGCACCGCTTGGGCATCCAGGCGTTCGAGCCGATCCTGATCGAAGGCAAGGCCATCCAGCTGCATCCGTTGGTTTGCGCTGCGTTCAACGCCGACTTCGACGGTGACCAGATGGCTGTGCACGTGCCGCTGTCGGTGGAAGCGCAAATGGAAGCCCGCACGCTGATGCTGGCGTCCAACAACGTGCTGTTCCCCGCTTCGGGCGAACCGTCCATCGTGCCTTCTCAAGACGTGGTGCTGGGCCTGTACTACACCACCCGCGAGAAGATCAACGGCAAAGGCGAAGGCATGGTGTTCACCGACGTGGGCGAAATCCAGCGTGCGCTGGAAGCCGGCGTGCTGGAACTCACCGCCAAGATCACCGTGCGCCTGACCGAGTGGACCAAGGACAAGGCGACGGGCGAATTCGTGCCCTCTACTGGCCTGGTGGAAACCACGGCTGGCCGCGCGCTGCTGTCCGAGATCCTGCCCAAGGGCCTGCCGTTCTCGGTGATGAACAAGGCGCTGAAGAAGAAGGAAATCTCGCGCCTGATCAACGCTTCGTTCCGCAAGTGCGGCCTGAAGGAAACCGTGGTGTTCGCAGACAAGCTGCTGCAAAACGGTTTCCGCCTGGCGACGCGCGCTGGCATCTCGATTGCGATTGACGACATGCTGGTGCCGCCGCAGAAGGCCGGCATCATCGAGCGCGCCGAGAGCGAGGTCAAAGAGATCGAGCAGCAGTACGTCTCGGGCCTGGTGACCGCGGGTGAGCGCTACAACAAGGTGGTGGACATCTGGGGCAAGGCCGGTGACGAAGTGTCGAAGGTCATGATGGCCCAGCTGGCCAAGCAAAAGACCACCGACCGCCACGGCAAGGAAGTGGATCAGGAGTCGTTCAACTCCATCTACATGATGGCCGACTCCGGCGCCCGCGGCTCGGCTGCGCAGATTCGCCAGCTGGCCGGTATGCGTGGCCTGATGGCCAAGCCTGACGGCTCGATCATCGAGACGCCCATCACGGCGAACTTCCGTGAAGGCCTGAACGTGCTGCAGTACTTCATCTCGACGCACGGTGCGCGTAAAGGTCTGGCCGATACGGCGCTGAAGACCGCCAACTCGGGTTACCTGACTCGCCGTCTGGTGGACGTGACGCAGGATCTGGTCGTGACCGAGAACGATTGCGGCACCAGCGATGGCTCTGCGATGCGCGCCATCGTCGAAGGCGGTGAGGTTATCGAATCGCTGCGCGAGCGTATTCTGGGCCGCAGTGCCGCAGAAGACTTGGTCAACCCCGAGACGCAGGAAGTCGTCATCAAGGCGGGCCAGATGCTCGACGAAGACGCCATCGACGAGCTCGAAGCCGCCGGTATTGACGAAGTGCGCGTGCGCACGGCACTGACTTGCGCCACACGCTTCGGCATCTGCGCCAAGTGCTATGGCCGCGACCTGGGCCGTGGTGGCCTGGTCAACCAGGGTGAGGCTGTGGGCGTGATCGCCGCGCAGTCTATCGGCGAGCCGGGTACGCAGCTGACCATGCGGACGTTCCACATCGGCGGTGCGGCTTCGCGTGCGGCCGTGGCATCCAGCGTGGAAGCCAAGTCCAACGGCCTGATCGGTTTCAACCCGACCATGCGCTACGTGACCAACAGCAAGGGCGAGTTGGTGGTGATTTCACGTTCGGGCGAGATCGTGGTGCACGACGAGCATGGCCGTGAGCGTGAGCGCCACAAGGTGCCTTACGGCGCCACGTTGACCGTGAAGGCGGATCAGGCCATCAAGGCGGGCATGGTGCTGGCCAACTGGGATCCGCTGACGCGACCCATCATCACCGAGTTCGCCGGTCAGGTTAAGTTCGAGAACGTAGAAGAAGGCCTGACGGCGGCCAAGCAGGTGGACGAGGTCACGGGCCTGTCCACGCTGGTGGTGATCGATCCGAAGCGCCGCGGCTCTGCCAAGATCGTGCGCCCGCAGGTCAAGCTGGTGGATGGCGAGGGCAAGGAAGTGAAGATTCCTGGCACCGACCACTCGGTGACGATCGGCTTCCAGGTCGGCGCGCTGATCCAGGTGCGCGACGGCCAGGACGTGGGCCCTGGCGAGGTGCTGGCGCGTATTCCGGTCGAAGGCCAGAAAACGCGTGACATTACCGGCGGTCTGCCACGCGTGGCTGAGCTGTTCGAAGCCCGTTCGCCCAAGGACAAGGGCATGCTGGCCGAGATGACCGGCACCATTTCCTTCGGCAAGGAGACCAAGGGCAAGATTCGCCTGCAGATCACCGACCCCGAAGGCAAGGTGTGGGACGAGCTGATTCCCAAGGAAAAGAACGTGCTGGTGCACGAAGGCCAGGTGGTCAACAAGGGCGAAAGCATCGTCGACGGCCCGGCCGATCCGCAGGACATCCTGCGCCTGCTGGGCATGGAAGAGCTGGCGCGCTACATCGTGGACGAAGTCCAGGACGTGTACCGCCTGCAGGGCGTGAAGATCAACGACAAGCACATTGAGGTGATCGTTCGCCAGATGCTGCGCCGTGTCGTGGTCGAGAACTCCGGCGATTCCGGCTACATCGCCGGCGAGCAGGTCGAGCGCAGCGAAATGCTGGACACCAACGACGCACTGCGCGCCGAAGGCAAGGTGCCGGCTACCTACACCAACCTGTTGCTGGGTATCACCAAGGCTTCGCTGTCCACCGACTCGTTCATCTCCGCCGCTTCCTTCCAGGAAACGACGCGCGTGCTGACCGAAGCGGCCATCATGGGCAAGCGCGACGAGCTGCGTGGCCTGAAAGAGAACGTCATCGTCGGCCGCCTGATCCCTGCAGGTACCGGCATGGCCTATCACCAGGCCCGCAAGGTGAAGGACCAGATGGACGAGGCCGAGCGCCGCGCCATCGCCGAAGCCGAGGAAGCCGAGTTGGCCGAAGCCACCGCTGGCGCCGACGATGCGCCCGCCGCGGATGAGGGTCACGCAGCCGAGTAACAATCTGCTGCGTTTATAGGAGCGCCCGGCCGTTGTGCATTCAGCGGCGCGGGCGCTTTTTTATACAAATTCATGGGCACATCAAGCATCTGGATCGCCGCGGCTGCCGCCATCGTCTTTTTCTGGGGCGTGGGCGCGTACAACCGCCTCGTTCGCCTTCGCGCCGCAACGCGCACGAGCTTTTCCGTGCTCGACGAGCAGCTGATGCGGCAGGTGGTGCTTGTGCAGGCGTCCATGCCCGAAGCGTTTCGGGGCGGGCTGAAGACTTCGCCAGGTGAGTTGCAGGACGGCGGCACCGCTGCGTGGACGCGCTTGCAGGCCGCCAGCGAACAGTTTTCAGCCGCTTTGGCGCAGGCGCGCCGGGCCGCCACCGATGTTCCCAGCATGGCCAGCCTGGTGATGGCCCACGAAGCGCTCCGCGCCGCCTGGGCGGCCGCTTTGGTCGACGCCGTGCCAGCCGACGCCGTGCCCTCTGCCGAGCGCCTGCAGGAGCGCTGGATGCGCCAGTTACACCAGGCCATGCCCCTGCGTGCTGCCTACAACGAGGCGGCTGCGGCCTACAACCGTGAGATCGCCATGTTTCCCGCGTGGCTGCTGGCCAAAGCGTGTGGCTTTGCGCCTGTGGGGTCCTTGTCGCGCATGACGGAGGCGCGCTGAGATGTCTGTTCAAACCGAAGCCCAGGCCACCACGCCGCATGGGCCGCCTTTGTGGCGGCAACTGCAGTGGACGGCCAAGCTCGTGCAGGGCGTAATGGCCGGCCAATCCCTGGCCACGCAGCTGAACCAGGTGCCGGGCGAACTGCGCTCGGGCGTTCAGGCACTGACGTTCGAGGTATTGCGTGGGCTGGGCTTGGCCACTGCTGTGCGCAGCCAGCTGGTGCCGCGTCGCCCCCCCGCACCTGCGGATGCGCTGCTGTGTTCCGTGCTGGCGCTAATGCTGGCGCCGGGCGCTGAGCGCTACGCGCTGCACACTCTGGCGGATCAAGCGGTAGAGGCCGCCAAGCGAGGCCGCGACACACGCAACCAGGCGGGGCTGATCAACGCGTGCATCCGGCGTCTGTCGAAAGAGCGGGAGGGCCTGCTCCAGCGGGTGGCCAACGACCCGGTGGCGCGCTGGAACTATCCGGCGTGGTGGGTCAAGCAACTTCGGTCCGACCATCCAAAAGACTGGCAAACGATATTGGGGCAGAGCCAACACCCCGCGCCCATCGTGTTGCGCGTGAACGTTCTGCGAAGCACGCTGGATGAGGCGATGGCCGATTTGGCGGCGCACGATATTGCTGCAGCGCCGGTGGGAGAAGCGGCCATTCAACTCGCACGGCCGATGCCCGTGGCGGCGATTCCTGGCTTTGCTGAAGGGCGCGTTTCGGTGCAGTCGGCGGCGGCGCAAAGAGCAGCGCCGTTGCTGATGGCGGACCTGGGCACGCAAGCGCCGCGCATTTTGGACGCCTGCGCTGCGCCCGGCGGCAAGACCGCTCACATGCTGGAGCTGCACCCCGACGCGCAGGTCACGGCGCTGGAAGTCGATGCCGTGCGCGCAGCGCGCATCGGCGAAACGCTGACCCGCCTGGGGCTGCACGCAGACGTTCGCGTGGCCGACGCAGCCAAGCCGGCCGACTGGTGGGATGGGCGCGCATTCGACCGCATCATGCTGGACGCGCCCTGCAGTGCCTCGGGCATCGTGCGCCGCCATCCGGACATCCGTTGGCTCCGCAGGCAGACCGACATTGCCGCGCTGGCCGCGCTGCAGGCGGGGTTGCTGGAGGCGTTGTGGCCTTTGCTGGCGCCAGGCGGGCGAATGCTCTACGTCACTTGCTCCGTATTTCGGGAGGAGGGTGAGGGCCGAGTCCAGGCATTCGTCGCGCAGCACCCCGAGGCGCAGGCGTTGCCCTCCCCGGGGCATCTGCTGCCCAGGGGCGACTCGGGGGGTATTCCGGCGACAGGCGAGAATGCGCGCTGTGACGATGGTTTCTATTACGCACTTCTGGCCAAGCGCCCGGGTTGACCGCCCCTTGCGGTGGCTGGCGCTCGCCTGCGCACTGGCGCTGCCCGTGGCCGCAAGCGCGCAGAACGCCGATCTGGAGAGCCTGCGCGTCGAGCGCACCGATGAAGGCCTGCTGTTGAGCGCGCGGCTGAACATCCGCTTGCCCGGCGCGGTAGAGGAGGCGCTGGACAAAGGCATCCCCATCCACTTCGTGGCCGACGCCACGGTGATGCGCGAGCGCTGGTACTGGACGGATCAGCGTGTGTCGGCGTCGCAGCGCTACATGCGCGTCGCCTACATGCCGCTTACCCGGCGCTGGCGCTTGAACACGTCCAGCGAACCGTTGACCAACGCCGGGTTGGGGGTCAGCCTCACCCAGCATTACGACACGTTGGCGGAGGTGATGTCGTCGGTAGGGCGCTTCTCGCGCTGGAAGATCGCATCTTCGGCCGACATGGATTCGGGCAGCAAGCAAAGCCTGCGGTTTCAGTTCCGCTTGGATTCATCCCAGCTACCGCGAACCATCCAGCTGGGCTCGCCCGGTCAAGCGAGCTGGACCGTTGGTGTCGACCGCACGGTGGATTTGACCCAGGAGTCGATCCGGTGAACAGCGGCGGCGGGCCGGTCGCACAGCGCACCGCTGCGCGCACGGCGGGCTCGCGCTGGGCGCTGTGGACTGCGATTGCGGTGCTGGTCGGGCTGGGCCTGGTGCTGGTGTTCTTGCTCGCTCAGGCCACGAACAACCGAGAGCTTTACGAGCAGCACTACGCGCGGCTGTTTGTTGTCAACGTTGTGGTGGCGACCGGGCTGGCCCTGGTCATTCTTTGGGGCGTCTATCGACTCTTCACGCGGTTGCGCAAGGGCAAGTTCGGCAGTCGCCTGCTGATCAAGCTGGCAGCCATCTTCGCGCTGGTCGGTGTCTTGCCTGGCCTGCTGATATATACGGTTTCGTTTCAGTTTGTTTCGCGCTCGATCGAATCGTGGTTTGACGTCAAGGTGGAGGGCGCGCTGGACTCGGGCTTGACCCTGGCGAGAACCTCGTTGGACACACAGGCGCGCGACTTCGGCAATCAGCTGCGCGCTGCGTCCTCTGCCTTGGCCGACACGCCGGATGCATTGGCCGCGCTGCCGTTGGACCAAATTCGTACTCAGCTGGGTGCGACGGACGCCACGTTGTGGAGCAGCTCCGGCCGGCTGATTGCCAGCGCGGGGCAGTCTCGGTTTGATCTGACGCCCGAGCGGCCCTCTGCCCAGCTCATGCGCAATCTGCGCACGCAAGGCGTATCGACCTTGATCGAAGGGCTGGACGATGTGGGTAACCCCCAGTCGCCCTCGGCAGGTCAGCCGCGCATCCGCGCGCTGGTTCTGGTCACGTCGCGTTCCGTGGGGCTGGTGAGCGAGCAGCGTTTGCTGCAGGCCGTCCAGCCTTTGCCCTCGGCGTTGGTGGCCGATGCGCTGGCGGTGCAGGAGGCCAACCGTGAGTATCAGGAGCGTGCGCTGGGCCGCGATGGCCTGCGCCGCATGTACATCGGCACGTTGACGCTCACACTGTTTCTTGCCGTGTTCAGCGCCGTTCTGCTGGCGGTCATGCTCGGCAAGCAATTGGCCACACCTCTGCTGATGATTGCGGATGGCGTGCGCCAGGTGGCGGCCGGAGACCTGACACCCAAGCTGGTCATGCAGGGGCGCGACGAGCTGGTTGGCCTGACGCGGTCGTTCGCCGACATGACGCAGCAATTGGCCGATGCCCGAGCGATCGCCGACACCAGTATGCGCGAGGCGGTGGCCGCGCGCACCAACCTTCAGACCATTCTCGACAACCTCACTGCCGGCGTGATCGTGCTGGACGCGCAGGGCACCATTCAGTCCACCAACCCGGGCGCGACGCGCGTGCTGCGCCTGCCCATGGCGGCCTATACCGGTCGGTCGTTGGGCGATCTGCCGGGCCTGGACCAGTTTGCGCAAGAAGTTGCGTCGCAATTCGAGCTGTTCGAGGGCGAGCGCCTGGAGCATGGGCTCGACCACTGGCAGCACCAGTTCGAGTTGTATGGGCACGGCGGCGGTGGCGTGGCGACCGAGGCGATCTCCCTGCTGGCGCGCGGCGCCGCCATGCCGGACGGCTTGCGCCTGCTGGTGTTTGACGACATCACCGAAGTCGTGTCTGCCCAGCGATCACAAGCCTGGGGTGAAGTGGCGCGCCGCTTGGCGCATGAAATCAAGAACCCGTTGACGCCCATCCAACTGTCTGCCGAGCGGCTGGAGCGCCGCCTGAACGACAAACTGGAGCCTGCCGACCGCGCGGTGCTGACCAAGTCCGTGCGAACCATTGTTGACCAGGTGGACGCCATGCAGCGGCTGGTCAACGAATTCCGTGATTACGCCCGCCTGCCCACCGCGCAGCTGCAGCCGGTTGATCTGAACGAGCTGATCGGCGAGGTGCTGCACCTGTATGGCAGCCACGCTGACGCGACGAGGGCGAACGGGCCTGCGCTGCGGTTCGAGCCGGACGCGCGTTGCCCAAGGATCATGGGCGATGCCCAGCAGCTGCGTCAGGTGATCCACAACCTGGTTCAAAACGCTCTGGACGCCACGCAGGACAACGAAGGCGTGCCCTCGGCGGATACCGCAGTGATGATCCGCACGCATTGGGCCGAGGCTTCAGGCCGTGTGCGCATGAGCGTAGTTGATGCCGGGCACGGCTTCACGGACGCCATTCTCAAGCGCGTGTTCGAGCCATATGTCACCACCAAGGCCAAGGGCACGGGCCTGGGCCTGGCGGTGGTCAAGAAGATCGCCGAAGAACACGGCGCGCGCATTGATGTTTCGAATCGACTTCATGACGGCCGCGTGGTCGGTGCGCAAGTGTCGTTATCATTCGAGCCAGCGCCCGCGTGACCCGCGGACGATTTCAGTTGCATTGAAGGGAAGCAGTCTCCAACATGGCCAATATCCTCGTCGTTGACGACGAACTCGGCATCCGAGATCTTCTGTCTGACATCCTCAACGACGAGGGGCATACAGTGGAGTTGGCCGAGAACGCGGCCCAGGCCAGATCGGCACGTCAGATCGGGCGCCCCGACCTGGTTCTGCTCGACATCTGGATGCCCGACACCGATGGCGTCACGCTGCTCAAGGAATGGCGCGGCACCGGCATGCTGACCATGCCGGTCATCATGATGAGTGGCCACGCCACCATCGACACGGCGGTCGAAGCCACGCGCATCGGCGCGATGTCGTTTCTTGAAAAGCCCATCACGCTGCAGAAGCTTCTGAAGGCTGTTGATGCCGCCTTGACGCGCGAGCCCTCTGCGCCACGCAGCGCGCCCGTCATGGAGGTGGCCGAGCTGGCCGTGGGTGCCGCGGTGACCACTCACGCAGCAGATCTGACGGTGGAAGCGGCCATGACCGGCGGGCAATCGTTGCCCACCATTGCCGATCTGGGCCCGCAGGGGCAACGCACGTTCGAGCTGGACAAGCCGCTGCGCGACGCGCGCGATGCCTTCGAGAAGGCCTATTTCGAATTCCATCTGGCCAAGGAAGGCGGCTCGATGACCCGCGTGGCGGAGAAGACCGGCCTGGAGCGCACGCACCTGTATCGCAAGCTCAAGCAGCTGGGTGTCGATCTGTCGCGCGGACGTCGCGGAAACGCCGCTGTCTGATTCGGCCAAACTTGGTGATAGAATTCGTCGCTTAACGGCCCGGTAGCTCAGTTGGTAGAGCAGCGGATTGAAAATCCGCGTGTCGATGGTTCGATTCCGTCCCAGGCCACCAAATAAAAAGCCCTTGGTTTGATTCAACCAAGGGCTTTTTTCTTGCCTGCCGCCTCAGAGGTCTGTGGCGATCTGCCCCAGGCGGGTGACGGCGAAGTGGAAATACTCGGGCACACAGTCCAGATGGCCGAGCTTGCCTGTCGTGCAATCGGTCAGCGTCACAGCTGGAGCGCCAGCGGCGCGCAGCGCGCTCAGGGCCGAGGTGGATGCTGAGTAGGGCACCGTCAAATCCAGCCGCCCGTGGAACAGGTACACCGGCACGGTGGGCGCCCAGCCCAGATGCACGCTGTGCTCTCGCGCCAGCGTTTCGCGCTCGTCAGCGATGTAGCGGTCCAGAAAGAGCGTCTGGTAAGCAACGTCGCCGTCATCAGGCACCATCTGCTTCATCAGCAGGTTGCGCACTTCGATGCGCACGCTTTCCGGCAGCTTCGACAGCCGGCCTGGGTCCAGCACCGCGCCCAGTGGCGGGAACAGCTTGCCAACCCTGTCCAGTTGCGCATCCAGCGTTTCGACCACGTCGTAAGGGCCCGCACCGGGCACGGCGGCCTTCACACGTTGGGCCAGTGCGCCGTTGGCCAGCTGGATGGCGCGGTGCGCCGCCATGGTGGCGTAACCGCCTTCCGAATACCCTGCCAGAAACAGCTGGCCGTTGTCGGCCACGCCGCTGCTGGCTCGCCACGTGTCGGTGGCCTGCAGCATGTTGACCACGGCATTGGCGGTGGGTGCTGCAATCAGGTAGGGGTGCACCTGCCCCTTGGCCGCGCCAAAGCCCACGTAATCGGCGGCCACCACGATGTACCCCAGCGAGGCCAGCACCAGCGGCGGCTCAACCGCCTCTACCTTGTTGCTGGGCGCCTGGTCGTCGTGGAAGGTGGTCGCGTGCTGGTAGCTGATGATGGGGCTGCGCGCGCCGGTCGGTTTGACGGGCACGCTGACCAGGCCTGAAGCGGTGGTGGTCACGCCGTCCTTGTCGGTGGTCAGGTACGTCAGCCGGTAGGAGTTGACGGCGTACAGCGGCGTTACCTTGCCTTGCACCTTGCTGTCGGGCGCGTTGAGCGCGGCGTTGATGTCGGCCACCGAAATCTGGTTGATGGCCTGCGCGGCCACCAGGTCGCCCGGGTTACGGGCCGCTGGCGTGTTGCCGCCGTCGTTGCCATCGTTGTCGTCGCCGCCACCGCAGGCGCTTAGCAGCAGCACGAGCGATGCGGCCACGGCGGCGGTGGCACGGTGCGCGGCGCGGCCAGCGGGTCGTGCCCATCGTCGGGGCCGCAGGGGGAAGTGGGTCAGTGCCATGGTGTGTGATCAATCAAGTGAATGGGTGGGTGGCGGGTGCGCCGCCCGTGGGTACTGCACGGTCGCGGCACCCGCAGGGTGCGCGCCCGATACCCGGGCTAGCTTGGCATACGACGGCGGCGGCCGATGTCGGACAGGCGCGGAAACTGCGGCAAGGCCCGTCAACGCGAGCGGCCGCCTCGCCGCATAATGGCGCCTCTGAAGACCATCCGCCGCCCGCCAGGCAGCCGCGTGGCCGACATGGCGAACAGGTGTTGCGCCACCGCAAACCGCTCGCCCCTTTCAGTCCATGCCCCAGGATTCCACCGTCTACATCATCGACGACGACGCCAGCGTCCGTGACGCCATGGCGTGGCTGCTGCGTTCGCGCCGTTTGCTGTCGGAGGCGTATGACAGCGCCGAGGCCTTCGAGGCCGCGCGCGGGCACGACGAGCCCATGGCGCCCGGCTGCATCCTGCTGGACGTGCGCATGCCGGGGCTGAGCGGGCTGGCGCTGTTCGAGCGGCTGTCCGAGCGCGGCATCGCCCACGCCTGGCCCGTGATCTTTCTGACCGGCCACGCCGACGTGCCCACGGCGGTGGACACCGTCAAGCGCGGGGCTTTCGACTTTTGCGAAAAGCCGTTTTCCGACAACGCCCTGGTCGACCGCGTCGAGCAGGCGCTGGCCGTCTCGCGCGAGCGCATGGCTCAGCTGGCGGTGCAGCGCGCCGTGCGCGCCCGCACGCACGAGCTGACCGAGCGTGAACGCGATGTGATGCGCCTGGTGGCCGACGGCCGCCCCAACAAACTGATCGCCGACGAGCTGGGCATCAGCGTGCGCACCGTAGAGGTGCACCGCGCGCGCGTGTTCGAAAAGATGGAGGTCAAATCGGCCGTCGAGTTGGCCAATTTGCTACAAAAAATCTAGCTTGCAGCGCAGGTTAGACAAGCGCCAGAGGCCTGTTTGTCTCATAATCGTTGATCCGGCCCGCTCTCGTCTTCGCGGTGGGGCGCAGGCGCTTTGGCTGGCCCCTCTTCGTGCTGGCCAGGCAGCTCGCCCTGCTTGCGGCCCGAGAACATCGTCCACCACACGATCAGCAAAAGCAGTACCAGCGCGCCGAGCGCTTCCAGCAGAATCAGGATCATGAGAAGAGCTCTTCGCTTATTTTGCGCAGCGGCCATTGTAGGAATGCTGGCCAGCTGCGCCGTCAAGCAGCCCGCCCCGCCGCCGCCCACCACCTACCCCACCGAATCCGCGCCGCCCACGGGCGACGTGGCCGACAGCGCGCCGCTGGGCCCCGCCCTGCAACGCCCGCGCAGCCGCTGGGTGCCCGTGCGCTGGTCCGAGCTGCCCGGTTTCGAGCAGGACGCCATGCACGAAGCCTGGAACGCCTGGGTGAAAAACTGCGAGCGCCCCGGTGCCACGTTTGCGCGCCTGTGCAGCGAGGTGCGCCGCCTGACGCTGGCCACGCCGCAAGAGCAGCGCAACTGGATGCGCGCCCGCCTGCAACCCTACCGGGTAGAGCCGCTGGGTGCGCCGTCGGAAGGGCTGCTGACCAGCTATTTCGAGCCTTTCTACGAAGCCTCGCGCCTGCCGCGCCCCGGCTTTGGCGCGCCGCTGTACCGCCCGCCGCCCACGCTGGGCCAGCGCAAGCCCTGGTACACGCGGCAAGAGATGGAGATGCTGCCCGAGGCGCGCGCGCAACTGGCGGGCCAGGAAATCGCCTACCTGGCCGACCCGGTGGACGCGCTCATCCTGCAAATCCAAGGCTCTGGCCGCGTGCGCGTGACCGAGCCCGACGGCAGCCAGCGCCTGGTGCGCCTGGCCTTTGCCGCCACCAACGACCAGCCCTACCGCAGCCCCGGCAAGTGGCTGATCGACCAGGGCCTGCTGCGCGGCGACGTGACCTGGCCGGGCATTCGCAACACACTGGCGGCCAACCCGGGGCGCTTGAGCGAGTTCCTCTGGAGCAACCCGCGCATGGTCTTCTTCCGCGAAGAGCCGCTGTCTGCGCTGGATGCGCAGTTTGGCCCCCGCGGCGCGCAGGGCGTGCCGCTCACGCCCGGCCGTTCCATCGCCGTGGACCCGCAAAGCATTCCCTACGGCACGCCGGTGTGGATGGCCTCGCAAGGCCCGGTGGCCAACCTGCAGCGCCTGGTGATCGCGCAAGACACCGGCACCGCCATCGTGGGCGCGGTGCGGGCCGACTACTTCGCCGGGTGGGGCGCCGAGGCGGGCGACTTCGCTGGCCGCATGAAGCAGCCACTGCGCCTGTGGGTGCTGTGGCCCAAACCCTGAGCGCCGCCGCGCTGGGCGCGTGCCCGCTGCCTGATCCGCCACGGCGCGTGACGCCCGGCGGCTAAGGCCACCCGCCAAGCCGTGCACCAGCGGGCGCGGCGCGGTGCAACGCCCAGGCCAGCGCAAGCGGGTGCAACGCCCGCGGCCCAACCCAGGCGCATGGCTTGACTCCAGTTCTTGATTAAAAACCGCTCTAGCGCTGGTGCGTAGAGCGCTGGCAGCTATCAATTGCATAGTAATCCCGGTGGCTGACGGCCCGATGGACAAGCGCTGAATCGAACCGGCCGCCGCAGGTTTTCACGCCTGGCTTCAGGCGCGGCCGCACGGCTGTCGCACCGATGCCACCCGTGTGTCACACCCCTGACACAGTACTTTTTGACACTCCGCTGGCTGGGCCCGCCACGCGGCGCCCTGATCGGGTTGCCGTCGGCTCAGCCGCGCGCCCTTGTGCATCGATCTGTCAAAAAAGTACCCACCATGAGCCAATCTCCCGTCGCCTCTCGTCGCCGCGTGCTGTCTTTGTTTGCCGGCGCGCCCATGCTGCCCCTGGCTTCGTCCCTGTCGTACGCCGGTCTGTTGTCTGCCTGCGGTGGCGACGACACGCCCGCCGCCGCCTTCAAGAGCGTTACCTTCAGCGCCACGCCCGCGCCTACGCTGGCCAACCCCGCCGCGATGGCCACCACCTACACCACGTCGGTGATGAGCGTGAACTTCGACGATGGCACCAAGAAAGACTACAAGCTGGCCTACCAGCCGTTCTTCATCACGGGCGACCTGGTGACCTCCACTTCCGGCGGCAGCATCCTGGCGGGCGGCTACGTGGACATCAACAACCAGCCCATCATCGACCGCACCGTGTCGGCCAGCCCGCGCCAGTTCTTCTCGGACAGCCCGGACGGCACTTCGCTGCTGAAGATCGACGGCGCCAAGGTGCCCGGCGTGAAGGGCAACACCGTGTTTGCCGTGGTGCAGTTTGAATACACCACCTGGGCGAAGGACGGCAAGACCGACATGTACGGCAAGCTGCCGTCGCCCATCGCCGTGCTGACGCTGGACCAGGACCCGGACACCGGGCGCCTCGCCCTCGTCAAGTACCACAACGTGGACACTTCCAGCGTGAACGGCCTGTGGATCACCTGCGGCGCCAGCCTGTCGCCGTGGAACACGCACCTGTCGTCGGAAGAGTACGAGCCGGATGCGTTTGCTGAGCGTTCCAAGAACAACATGAACGACTTCAGCACCAACCTGTACGGCGACGCCACCAAGGCCAATCCCTACAACTACGGCCACCTGCCTGAAGTGACGGTGAACGCCGACGGCACCGGCTCGATCAAGAAGCACTACTGCCTGGGCCGCATCTCGCACGAGCTGGTGCAGGTCATGCCCGACAACCGCACCGTGTTCATGGGCGACGACGCCACGAACAGCGGCTACTTCGTCTTCGTGGCCGACAAGGAAAAAGATCTGTCCTCCGGCACGCTGTACGTGGCCAAGGTGGGCGGCACCACCGACTTCACGAAGGTGGGCAGCCCCGCTGCGCCGCTCAGCTGGATCAAGCTGGGCAGCGCCACCAGCGCGGAAATCCGCGCCCTGGTGGATGGGGGCATCCGCCCAGCTGACATCATGACGGTGGCCAGCAAAGACCCGCAGGACGCCACGTACAAGCGCATCGTTGCCAACGGCAAGGTGGAGTGGATCAAGCTCAAGGACGACACCGCCCAGACGCGCAAGGCCGCCGCCTTCCTGGAGACGCACCGCTACGCCGCCTACATGGGTGCCAGCATGGGCTTCACCAAGATGGAAGGCACCACGGTCAACATCAAGGACAAGAAGGCCTACTCTGCGTTGCAGAACATCCAGGCTTCGATGGTGGCGGGCAACGCCGTGAACGTGCCGGACAACGGCATCTCGGTGCCCAAGCAGCTGGTGGCCGGCGGCGTGATGCAGCTTAGCCTGCGCGGCGGCCAGAAGGATCTGGACGGCAACGACATCAAGAGCGACTGGATGCCTGCGGACAGCACGCCGCTGCTGGTGGGTGAAGACCTGCTGGACACGGATGGCAAGACGCTCAAGCCCGACGCGCTGGGCAACACCGCCAACCCCGAAAAGATCGCCAACCCGGACAACCTGAAGTTCTCCGAAACGCTGCGCACGCTGTTCATCGGCGAAGACAGCAGCCAGCACGTGACCAACATGCTGTGGGCCTACAACGTCGACACGAAAGCCCTGACGCGCCTGATGACGCTGCCCGCCGGCGCCGAATCCACCGGCCTGCACGCCGTGACAGATCTGAATGGCTGGACGTACATCATGAGCAACTTCCAGCACGCTGGCGACTACACCAAGACCATCAGCGCAGACGTGAAGTCGGCGGTGGACGGCTTGATCAGCGCCAGCTACCACGGCAAATTCGGTGCGGCGGTGGGCTACCTCACCGGCAGCCCCAAAGCGGTGAAGCTGGTCGGCTGAGCTTCAGCAACCCGGCCACCGGCGCACGCCGATGGCCTTGGCTTCAACGGCGCCTGCGGGCGCCGTTGGTGTTTGCTGCGGGCGTGGTGGCAGGCGCCGTGGTCTTCAGCGGGGCGGGCGCTTCTTTTGCTGCAGGTGCGCCAGCGGCAGCGCGCCGGTGGCCTTGATCTGGCCGAGTGAAAAGCTGGTGTGCATGTCCTTCACGTTGGGCAGGTGCATGATCACGTCGCGCGCAAAGCGGCTGAAGGTTTCCAGGTTGGTGCTGACCACCTGCAGCTCGAAAGTGCCCGACCCGCTGATGTAGTGGCAGCTGATGATCTCTGGCTGGGCGCGGATGGTTTCCTCCAGCTGGCGCATGGCGCTGCTGCTGATCTGCGCGGTGTCCAGCCGAACGAATGCGAGCACGCCCAGGCCGAGCTTGTTGCGGTCGATCTCGGCGCGGTAGCCCAGGATGAAGCCCGCCTCTTCCAGCGCACGCACGCGGCGCCAACACGGCGCGGCAGACAGGCCCACCCGCTGCGCAAGTTCTGCGTTGGTCAGGCGCCCATCGGCTTGCAGCTGCTCCAGGATGGCAATGTCGTAGGCATCAAGTGTTTCCATGGCGGCTTGATTTTAGAAAGAATCTTGCTTTGAAGTGGCGATTTGGAGCATGCAAGGAAAACACCTATCGTAGGTTGCGGCATACACTTTGCTTGTAGAACAAAGGCCGCCCGCCCATCGGGTGCGGTTGCCGCCCCAAGTCGGCTCCGGCCGCCGCCCACCAGGAGACAGACACGATGAACGCCCCTTTGCCCGAGCACATTCGCCAAGCGCTCGAAACCGTCACCCTCGACGACAAATACAGCCTGGACTACGGCCGCGCGTTCATGAGCGGCATTCAGGCGCTGGTCAAGCTGCCCATGCTGCAGCGCCAGCGCGATGCGTTGGTGGGCAAGAACACCGCGGGCTTCGTCAGCGGCTACCGTGGCTCGCCGCTGGGGGGCTACGACCAGGCGCTGTGGGCGGCGCGCAAGCACCTTGAAAAGCAGCACATCGTCTTTCAGCCTGGGGTGAACGAAGAACTCGCCGCCACCGCCGTTTGGGGCACGCAGCAACTGGGCTTTGCGCCTGCGGGCACGAACAAGTTCGACGGCGTCTTCGGCATCTGGTACGGCAAGGGCCCGGGCGTGGACCGCTGCTCGGACGTGTTCAAGCACGCCAACATGGCCGGCACCACGCCCTGGGGCGGCGTGATTGCCGTGGCGGGTGACGACCACGTGGCCAAGAGCTCAACCGCTGCGCACCAGAGCGACCACATCTTCAAGGCCTGTGGCCTGCCCGTGTTCTTCCCCTCCAGCGTGCAGGACATCCTGGACCAAGGCATTCACGCCTTCGCCATGAGCCGCTATGCGGGCGTGTGGAGCGGTATGAAGACGATCCAGGAGATCGTTGAGTCCAGCGCCACCGCGATGATCGACCCGGAGCGCGTCAACATCGTCATCCCCACCGATTTCGAAATGCCGGCCGGCGGCCTGCACATCCGCTGGCCCGACGCCGCGCTGCCGCAGGAAGAGCGCCTGTTCAACTACAAGTGGTACGCCGCGCTGGCCTATATCCGCGCCAACCGGCTGAACCACAACGTCATCGAAGGCCCGCACGACCGCTTTGGCATCATCGCCAGCGGCAAGGCCTACAACGACACCCGCCAGGCGCTGCTGGACCTGGGGCTGGACGACATCACCTGCCGCCAGCTGGGCATTCGCCTGCACAAGGTCAACGTGGTGTGGCCGCTGGAAGCGCAGATCACGCGCGACTTTGCTGCCGGGCTGAAGGAAATCCTGGTGGTGGAAGAAAAACGCCAGGTCATTGAATACCAGCTGAAGGAAGAGCTGTACAACTGGCGCCCGGACGTGCGCCCGAACGTGGTCGGCAAGTACCAGGAAGGCGCCGAAGGCGACTTTAGCGGCGGCGAGTGGTCGCAGGACAACCCCACGTCCAACGTGCTGCTGCGCGCCACGGCGGACTTGTCGCCCGCGCTGATCGCCCGCGCCATCGCTGCGCGCCTGAAAAAGCTGGGCATCGACAGCGACATGGCGGCCCGGCTGGACCGCCAGCTGGCCATTCTGGACGGGTCTGAGCGCAACATGAAGGCGCTGGAGCTGGGCGGTACCGGCGCCGACCGCCAGCCGTGGTTCTGCTCGGGCTGCCCGCACAACACCAGCACGCGCGTGCCAGAAGGCTCGCGCGCCATGGCGGGCATCGGCTGCCACTTCATGACGATCTGGATGGACCGCAACACCGTCGGCTTCACCCAGATGGGCGGCGAAGGCGTGCCCTGGGTGGGCCAGCAGCCGTTCAGCAAAGACCAGCACATGTTCGCCAACCTGGGCGACGGTACCTACTACCACAGCGGTTCGCTGGCGGTGCGCCAGTCGGTCACCGCGGGTGTGAACATCACCTACAAGATTCTGTACAACGACGCCGTGGCGATGACCGGCGGCCAGCAGATTGGCGAGCGGCCGGAAGGCCTGTCGGTGATCCAGATCGCGCAGAACATGCGTGCTGAAGGTGCCGCCAAGATCACTATCGTCACCGACGAGCCCGAGAAGTACGACGGCGCTCAGGCCAAGGGCCTGCCCAGCGGCATCGAGATCCACCACCGCGACCGGCTGGACGCGGTGCAGCGCGAATTCCGCGAGATTGCGGGCACCACGGTCATCATCTACGACCAGACCTGCGCCACCGAGAAGCGCCGCCGCCGCAAGCGCGGCAAGATGGTCGACCCGGCCGTGCGCGTGGTCATTAACGACCTGGTGTGCGAAGGCTGTGGCGACTGCAGCGTGCAAAGCAACTGCCTGAGCGTGGAGCCGCTGGAGACCGAATTCGGCCGCAAGCGCGCCATCAACCAGAGCACCTGTAACAAGGACATGTCCTGCCTGAAGGGTTTTTGCCCCAGCTTCGTCACCGTGGAAGGCGGCCAGCTGAAGAAAAAGGACAAGAAACAGGTGGCGTCGCCCTTCGACCTGGGCCCCGTGCCCGATCCGCGCCTGCCCGAGCCTGAGCCGCACGGCGCTTGGGGCGTGATCGTGGCGGGCGTGGGCGGCACGGGCGTGATCACCATCGGCCAGCTGCTGGGCATGGCCGCGCACATGGAAGGCAAGGGCATCGTCACGCAGGACGCGGCGGGCCTGGCCCAAAAAGGCGGCGCGACCTGGAGCCACGTGCTGATCGGCCGCACGCTGGACGACATCCGCACCACCCGCGTGGGCATGGCGGCGGCCGACCTGATCATCGCCTGCGACCCGATCGTCGCCGCCAACAAAGAAACCGTGTACCGCATGCGCGAGGGCCGCACCCACGTGGCCCTGAATTCGCACGCCACGCCCACGGCGGCTTTCGTTCGCAACGGCGGCTGGCAAAACCCCGAGGAACGCTGCGCCGAAGATGTGGCGCGCGCCGTGGGTCCGGGCGGGCTGAGCGCCTTCGACGCCGACGGTGTGGCTGGCAAGCTGATGGGCGACACCTTGTACGTCAACCCCATGATCCTGGGCTACGCCTGGCAAAAGGGCTGGGTGCCGCTGGAGCTGGCTTCGCTGATGCGCGCGATCGAGCTGAACAACGTGCAGGTCGAAAACAACAAGATCGCCTTCCAGTGGGGCCGCCAGGCCGCGCACGACTGGTCGCGGGTTGAAAAGCTGCTGACCGGCGCGGGCGGCGCGCAGGTGATCGAGTTCAAGAAGCGCGAGACGCTGGACAGCCTGGTGGCGCGCCGCGCCGAATTCCTGGTTGGCTACCAGAACGCCGCCTATGCCGACACCTACAAGGCCTACGTGGCCGAGGTGCAGCAGGCCGAAAGCGCGCTGGGCAAGACCACGCTGAGCGAGGCGGTGGCGCGCTACCTGTTCAAGCTGATGGCGTACAAGGACGAGTACGAAGTGGCCCGCCTGCAAAGCGATCCGGCCTTCCTGCAGCGCATCGGCAACATGTTCGAGGGCGACTACACGCTCAACTACCATCTGGCGCCGCCCCTCACCGCCAAGCGCGACGAGCAGGGCCACCTGATCAAGAAGAAGTACGGCCCCAGCATGCTGCGCAACTTCCGCCTGCTGGCCAAGCTGAAAGGCTTGCGCGGTGGCCCGCTGGACTTTTTCGGCAAGACCGAAGAGCGCCAGACCGAGCGCGCGCTGATCCAGCAGTACCGCGCCAGCATCGACGAGGTGCTGGGTGCGCTGAACGCCGACAACCACGCCACGGCGGTGGAAATCGCGCGCATCCCGGATCAGATCAAGGGCTACGGCCACGTGAAAGAGCGCAACCTGCAAGCCGCCCGCACCCGCTGGGCCGAGCTGATGGAGGTTTACCGCCAGCCGGCGGCCACGGCGCCGCGTCAGGTGGCGTGATTTTGTGGATGCTTTAGCCCCCTCGCGCCCGCCAGAAGGGCGCTGGCAGCTATAAAACTTACAGCAAATGCCGAACGGCCTGCGGTGGCAACCCCGCAGGCCGTTTCGCTTAGTGAAGGCGGCTGAGCACCGGGTGGGTGCAGCCGCGCCCTGGCGCATGGCCTTACCCACCCCAGCGCTCTACACGGCGAAAGAGCGAAGCGCGGCCTGCAAAGACCCCATGCCCTTGCGAGGCGCCTTGCGCGCGGCGCGCGCCTGGGCAAGCACCCGTGTAGCATCGCCCATCCATTTGGCGCGGTGCAGCAATTTGCCGCCGCGCCCAGGCTTGCTTTCTGCTTGCCTCTTTTGACGGGTGGCATGCGCTGCCCCTGGTGCACCGCACCATCATCATCGCTGTTCCCTATGACTGCTTCTTCTCCCTCGCCGATCGACGCGAAGTCGGGCCAGGGCGACCACCCCGCCGCGCGCCAGCAGTGGCTGGCCGTGATCGCGCTGGCGTTGGGCGCCTTCGTGTTCAACACCAGCGAATTCGTGCCCGTGGGCCTGCTGAGCGACATCGGCGCCAGCTTTGGCATGCCGACCGAGCACGTCGGCCTGATGCTCACCATCTACGCCTGGACGGTGGCGCTGGGCTCGCTGCCCTTCATGCTGCTGACCAAGGCGGTGGAGCGGCGGCGGCTGCTGCTGGCCGTGTTTGCGCTGTTCATCGTCAGCCATGTGGTGTCGGGCATGGCGTGGAGTTTTGCTTCGCTGATGGTCGGGCGCCTGGGCGTGGCCACGGCGCACGCCGTTTTCTGGTCGATCACAGCGTCGCTGGCGGTGCGCGTGGCGCCAGCGGGGCGCCGTGTGCAGGCGCTCAGTTTGCTGGCCACGGGCACCTCGCTGGCGATGGTGCTGGGCATTCCGCTGGGCCGCGTGGTGGGGCAGGCGCTGGGCTGGCGCACCACTTTCCTGCTGATCGGCGGGGTGGCGCTGGTGGTCATGCTGTGCCTGCGCGCGCTGCTGCCGACGCTGCCAGCAGACAACGTCGGCTCGGCGCGCAGCGTGCCGGTGCTGCTGCGCCGCGGGCCGCTGCTGGCCTTGTTCGCGCTGACGGTGCTGCTGGTCACGGCGCAATTCAGCACCTACAGCTATATCGAGCCCTACGTGCAGGGTGTGGCGCACCAAAGCGAAGGGGTGACCACGCTGGTGCTGCTGCTGTTTGGCGGCATGGGCGTGGTGGGCAGCCTGCTGTTCAGCTGGCTGGGGGCGCGCTTTCCAAGGGGCTTTCTGGTGGCGGCCATTGCGGGCATGGCGCTGTGCCTGCTGGGGCTGCACAGCGCGGCGCCGCACGTGGGGCCGCTGTACGCACTGGCGGCGGTGTGGGGCGTGGCGGCCATGGGCTTTGGCCTGAGCATGCAGGCCAAGGTGCTGCGCCTGGCGCCCGACGCCACCGACGTGGCCATGTCCTTGTACTCGGGCCTGTTCAACGTGGGCATTGGCGGCGGCGCGCTGCTGGGCAGCCAGGTCAGCCTGCGCTGGGGCATGGGGCAAATCGGCTGGGTGGGTGGCGGCCTGGCCATGGTGGCGCTGGCCTGGGCGGCTTTCAGCATGTGGCGCTGGGCGGCGGCTTTCTCGCTGCCCACGGGTGCCGCCGCCATCACGCCGCATACTGGGGTTAAAAAATCCCTCTAGCGCAAGCTGGTCAAGCGCTGGTAGCTATCAATTGTGTAGTGCTTGAGGGGCTCGGCTGGTCGGCCCGGCCGGCGCGATGGGGCATCGCAAGCCCGCCTTTGCGCGCGGTGCCAACGCGGCGCCACGGGCTGGTGGCCAGCGCGTGGGAACGCCGCGGGTGCCTGTTACAAGGGCGCTGCCACACCTGCCGCATACAATATCCGGTTCTCTCGCGCCAGGCCCTGGCAGGATGTCCTGCACGCCTTCTGGTCGGCGCGGTTCCCTATTGCACTGAATTTCAGGAGCCCGGCCGTGTTCATCTCCAGCGCTTTCGCCCAGACCGCCCCTGCCGCTGCCGCAGGCGGCGACATGACTTCCTCGCTCATGAGCATGCTGCCGCTGGTGCTGATGTTCGTGGTGCTGTACTTCATCATGATCCGCCCTCAGATGAAGAAGCAGAAAGAGCACCGCGCCATGATCGACGCCCTGGCCAAGGGCGACGAGGTGGTGACCGCTGGCGGCATGCTGGGCAAGGTCAGCTCGATCTCGGACAGCCACATTGGCGTGCAGATCGCCAACGGCGTGGACGTGCAGATGCAGCGCAGCGCCGTGGTGCAGGTTCTGCCCAAGGGAACCATCAAGTAAGCACCGGATCGCATCCCGCGCGGCGCCTTGCCTGAAGGCGCTCCAGCGGCCAGCTCTCGTCGGCTGAGCGCCTCAAACCTTCGCACCATGAACCGTTACCCTCTCTGGAAGTACGCGATCATCCTCGTCACCTTGTTGGTGGCGGTGATCTATACCTTGCCCAACTTTTATGGCGAGGCGCCTGCCGTGCAGGTGTCGGCCGGCAAGGTGACCGCCAAGGTGGACAACGGCACGCTGGATCGGGTGGAAAGCGCTCTGAAGGCCGCCAACCTGACGCCGAACCAGCTGGCGCTGGAGGGTACGTCGGTGCTGGCACGCTTTGATTCGACCGACGAGCAGATCAAGGCCAAGGACGCCATCGAACACGCCGTCAACCCCGATGCGGCCGACCCGACCTATGTGGTCGCGCTGAACCTGGTGTCGCGCTCGCCCAAGTGGCTGTCGTCCATCAACGCCAAGCCGATGTACCTGGGCTTGGATTTGCGCGGCGGCGTGCACTTCATGCTGCAGGTGGACATGCGCGCGGCGATTTCCAAGCGCCTGGACACCCTGGCCAACGACATCCGCCAGAGCCTGCGCGAGAAAGACGTGCGCCACGGCGGCGTGGTTCGCACGGGCGACAGCATCGAAATTCGCGCCCGCGACGCGGCCACGCTGGAAGCGGCGCGCCGCGTCATCGCGGACCAGATCACCGACCTGCAGGTGGTCGAGCAGCCTGGCGCCGAGCCGCGTCTGGTGGCCAGCTTCAAGCCGCAGGCCCTGCAAAAAGTGCAGACCGACGCGGTCAAGCAGAACATCACCACGCTGCACAACCGCGTCAACGAGTTGGGCGTGGCCGAGCCGGTCATCCAGCAGCAGGGCGTCGACCGTGTGATCGTGCAGCTGCCCGGCGTGCAGGACACCGCCAAGGCCAAGGACATCCTGGGCCGCACCGCCACCCTGGAAATGCGCCTGGTTGACGAAAGCGCAGAAGGCCGTGCGGCCGAGCGCGGCGATGGCCCGGTGCCCTTTGGCGCCGAGAAATTCCTGCTGCGCGACGGCCAGCCGGTGATCGTCAAGCGCGACGTCATCCTGACCGGCGACAGCCTGACCAACGCCCAGCCGGGCTTTGACTCGCAGACCCAGCAACCCAAGGTGGACCTGACGGTGGACGCCAAGGGCGGCGCCGTCATGAAGCGCGTCAGCAGCGAGAACCTGAAAAAGCGGATGGCGATCATCCTGTTCGAGAAGGGCAAGGGCGAAGCGCTGACCGCACCCGTGATTCAGGCCGAGCTGGGCAACCGCTTCCAGATTTCCGGCTCGATGTCGGTCAACGAGGCGAACGACCTGGCGCTGCTGCTGCGCGCCGGCTCGCTGGCCGCGCCGATGGAGATCATCGAAGAGCGCACCATCGGCCCGAGCCTGGGCGCCGAGAACATCCGCAAGGGTTTCCTCAGCGTGATCGGCGGCTTTGCCGTGATCTGCATCTTCATGAGCGTGTACTACGGCTTGTTCGGTATCTTCTCCAGCATTTCGCTGGCGTTCAACCTGTTGCTGCTGATCGCCATCCTGTCAATGATGCAGGCCACCTTGACCCTGCCCGGCATGGCGGCCATGGCGCTGGCCATCGGTATGGCGATCGACGCGAACGTGCTGATCAATGAGCGGGTGCGAGAGGAGTTGCGCAACGGCGTTTCTCCGCAGCAGGCGATTCAGGCCGGCTACAACCACGCTTGGGCCACCATTCTGGATTCCAACGTGACTTCGCTGATCGTCGGTATCGCCTTGCTGGCGTTCGGCTCTGGCCCGGTGCGCGGCTTTGCCGTGGTGCACTGCCTGGGCCTGCTGACGTCGATGTTCTCCGCAGTGTTCTTCTCGCGCGGCATCGTGAACTTCTGGTATGGCCGTCAGAAGAAACTGAAATCGCTCTCGGTGGGCACCGTGTGGCGCCCCGAAGAAGGCTACCGGCGTGGTGGCCCCACCGACGAAGCCGTTTGATTCGCGCCCACAGATTGCAGGAGTAGCTAAGCCATGGAATTTTTCCGCATCCGGCGCGACATCCCGTTCATGAAGCGTGCGTTGCTTCTGAACGCGATCTCGCTCATCACCTTCGTGCTGGCCGTATTCTTTCTGGTCACACGCGGCCTGCACCTTTCGGTGGAATTCACCGGCGGTACGGTCATGGAAGTGGCCTATGAGCAGCCCGCCGAGCTGACCAAGGTGCGCGGCGCGTTGACTGAGCTGGGCTATGTCGATGCCCAGGTTCAGAACTTCGGCACTTCGCGCGACGTGATGATCCGCTTGCCGGTGCGCCAGGGGCAATCGTCGGCGCAAGTGAGCGAGCAGGTGCTGAACGCGCTGCGCAAGGACGACGCCAAGGTGCAGCTGCGCCGCACCGAGTTCGTGGGCCCGCAGGTGGGGCAGGAATTGGCGGCGGACGGCCTGAAGGCATTGGCCTTCGTGATCATCGGCATCCTGATTTACCTGTCGATCCGCTTTGAATGGAAGTACGCCGTGGCCGGCGCCATCGCCAACTTGCACGACGTGGTGATCATTCTGGGCTTCTTTGCCTTCTTCCAGTGGGAGTTTTCGCTGGCGGTGCTGGCCGCCGTGCTGGCGGTGCTGGGGTATTCCGTCAACGAGTCGGTGGTGATCTTTGACCGTATCCGCGAATCCTTCCGCCGTTACCGCAAGATGACGCCCGTGCAGGTGATCGACCACGCCATCACCTCGACCATCAGCCGCACGATCATCACCCACGCGTCCACGCAGGCCATGGTCTTGTCGATGCTGTGGTTTGGCGGCGATACGCTGCACTACTTCGCGATGGCGCTGACCATCGGGATCTGCTTCGGCATCTATTCGTCGGTGTTCGTGGCTGCCGCCATCGCCATGTGGCTGGGCGTCAAGCGCGAGGATCTGGTCAAGCCCAGCCGCAAGGAAGGCGACCCGAACGACCCCAACGTCGGGGCAGTGGTTTAAGTCCGCTTTCACGCGGGTGTTGCTGTCTGTGTCCGTGAGATACTGAAGCGCACACAGTTGAATCCTGCATGGCCACTTCCTCCAAGCCTCCCTCCAGGCGACACGCCAGGCCCCCGCGGCTTGCGCAACAAGTTCGCGAACGCTTCGTCCAGGAGATCGACAGCGCGTTGTTGGCGGTTGGCGTCAAGGTTCAGACTTACCTGATCACGCTGGTCAACACGGGGCGCTTTGCAAGCGTGACCGAGTCGCGCCAGGCGCTGGACACCGAAGCCGCGTACCAGCGCGAGCAGACCAACTGGATCGACCTTTGCCGCCAGCGCTTGCAGGACGCGCAAAAGCAAGTCCGCACGCCGGACAGCGTGGCGGGCGGTCTGGGCTCGCTTGGCCTGGTGGATGACGAGGTCGTCGAACGCAAGATCATCGCCTCACGCTTGGCTGCGGCCATCACCGACGGCGCGGGCAGCGAGCTCAACGATCTGAGCATTCGTATGCAGTGGCTCGAGCGCGTGAAAGAATGGAAGCGCGGCGAGGTTCTGGCGCCTGAAACACTGGCGCAGTTGGTGGTTCAGGCGTGGATTGATTGCGATCTGACACGGGCCATGTGGGCGCTTGTCCAGACGCCGGTGACAGAAGCCATTCGGGTCAGCACGTCCGACGCTTATCGCCATGCGAACGAACTCCTCATCTCGGAAGGCGTGATGGAGGAGATCGACATGAAATCCCGCGTTCGGCGCGCCGAAAACGCGGATGGCTGGGACGACGAGGAAGAAGACGAAGACGAGTCGCCGCCGACCGAAATGATGCCCTACCGGCCAGAGGGGCCAACAGGTGCCCCCCGGTATGCCTCCAGGGGCGCGGACGGGCGTTTGGTGCCGCCGGGCTACGGCGGAGCGCCGACGAGCCGTGGTGCGCCTGCCTGGCAAGATCGAGGCACCCGGCAGGGCGGTCTGCCCGGGCAAAGTGCGCCGCCTGGATACGGCGGCCAGCCGGGCCGCTACGCAGATGCGTACGGCGATACCCAAGGTGCCTGGCAGGACGATGGATCGCATGGCGGTGGCGGTTACGCGCCCACGCCCATGTACGGCGCGCGCGGTGGTGCGCCGGGCGGAGCGCCTGCAGGCGGCCGTTATCCGGGTGGACGCTATCCCGGCGGCAGGGTAGATCCCTACGAGCGCGAAACAGGGTACCCCGGCGCGCCTACCCAGCGAATGGGCTATCCGCCAAGCATGCTGGACACCCAGACGCCGACGGTGCATCCCACGGCTTTGGCGCGCGCGGCGCAAGAAACTCGGATGATGACGGGCGTCACGCCCATGGCGCGCGTGCGGCAGAAGGCCCAGGGTGTCTTGGGCCAGTTGCGTCGCTTCATCAGCGACCGGGTGGGCGATTTGACCGTGCCTGCAGGCGTCAGCGCGGGGCCCTCGCCGGCGCTTGCGCGCGCCCTTGATGAGCAGATTACCCCTTTTGCCGTTACCGAGTGGACGGGCGCCCCGGGCGCTGGCGGCATGGGTGCTGTTGGCCCTGCGGACGTCCAACGGGTTGCGGTGCAGCTGCGCCGCCGTGCGACCGACCTCAAGGAAAAAGCGGAAAAGCCCAGCGAGAAAGCGATCATCGAGATCGTGGCGCTGATGTTCCAGGCGATTCTGGCGGAAGAACGCATCCCCCCGGCGATCCGCGTGTGGTTTGCTCGCCTGCAGATTCCCGTACTGCGTCTGGCACTGGCCGAGCCCGATTTCTTCGCCTCTACCGAACACCCTGCGCGGCAGCTCATTGATCGCATGGGTGGCTGCGTACTCGGTTTTGATGGCTCACAGATCCTGGGCTCGAAGCTGGAGCGCGAGATCAAGCGCATCGTGCAGGTGATCGAGCAGTACCCAGAGACGGGGCGCAGGGTCTACCAGCTGGTGCTAGATGAATTCAAGAAGTTCCTGGGCCGCTCGTTGGCCGATAACGGCGCGGTGCAGCAGGCGGCTACGCTGGCGCAGCAGGTAGAGCAGAAGGAAGCGCTGGGCATCCAGTACACCATCGAGCTGCGCCGTATGCTGAATTCGGTTCCGGTGGCCGACGAAGTGCGCGAGTTTCTCTTCCGAGTCTGGTCCGAGGTCCTGGCGCTGTCGGCCGTCCGCTACGGCGCGCAGCATGCTGAAACGCTGCGGCTCAAGCAGGCTGCGGCCGATCTGCTATGGGCCGTGAGCCCCAAGCCAGATCGGGATGACCGTCGGCGGGTGGTGCAGCATCTGTCTGGCCTGCTGCAAACGCTGCGCAGCGGCATGAGCATGCTGGCCGTGGCGGAGTCTGAGCAGGACGCTCAGATCAAGCGCATCAACGATGCAGTGATGGCCGCGTTCGTCTCACGGGACGAAGGCCTTCCGCAAGAAAAACTGGAAGAGCTGGCGCGTGGCCTGGCCGGGCTGGAAGACGTGGTCACGGACGACCCGGAAGGCGACATGCTGCTCGATCCGGGCACCATCGAGCTGATGTTCGGTGTCGATCAGTCGGCGTTGGAGGTGATCGCCGCCGGCGGCTCATTGCCCAACGAGGGTATGGTCGACTGGGCGCGCAACCTGGAGCTGGGCGGCTGGTTCGGCCTGGACGCGCACGGATCGGTCAAGCATGTCCAGTACGTCTGGCGCAGCGATCGCGGGCAGTTGCACCTGTTCTCGTCCGGCGTTGGCAAGAGCTACCTGGTGCAGACGCGGCGCATGGCGGCCTATCTGCAGGCGGGTTTACTGGTGCCGATCGAGGACGAGGCTTTGACCGTGCGCGCCACGCGCGAAGCGCTGGCAAAGCTGAACGCAGCGCCGACCCAACTGCTGCAGTGAGCTTGATCGCGGCGCGGCCTCGTTGGTTGCGCCCGATCTCAAAGAAGCAGTTACGACACCCGGGTCAGTCAGTGCATGACCCGCGCCGTGGGGTTGTCGCAAAGCTCATCCAGGATGAGCGCGTCGGGCGTGAAGCCGGTGCGCCAGAACACCATCATGACGATGACCCTCAGCTCGTCCGACTCCAGCGGAGACTCTGCCACGGCCAGCGCGCGGTCAATCACCAATTCCCGCAGCGCCATGGGCAGCGCGCCGGAGCGTTCCAGAAAGTGCAGGCAGGCCACGCCCTCTGCGCCCAGGTGGGCCAATTCCCTGTCGGTGTACACGCGCATCGCGGCGGGCGACGCTGCGGTTGACGCGGCGTCGGCCTGATCGGCCGCCAAAGGCGTGCTGCCCAAGGATTGGGCGGCGCTGTTCAGCCCGTCCAGCCAGGTGAGTGCGGCCAAGATTTCTTCGCGCTCAAACCCGGCGCTGGACAGGCGGCGCCCTAACTGTTCGCGCCCAGGGCAATCCTCGCCGCCCCAGTAGGTCTCGTACACATAGGCAAGGACTTCGTACATGGAGCCAATATAGCCCAAGGCGCCCCGCCGCCACGGACACCGCGTCGGCGTTGCGAGAATCTGACAACTGCATGTCCGCCAGGGGCAGGCGCTGGGGGCCAGCCGCTTGGCAAGGGCGAGGGCCGCGCGATTGAAGGCCAGAGCGGCCGGTCTACGTGCGGCGACGGCCGCAAGGCTGACGCGCGCAAGGAAGGCTATGCGCGCGCCATGCGCTGCCACAGGCCACCGGGCAGGCGGGCGACGTGGCCGTCGAGCTCCAACTCGAGCAGGCGCGCCTGCAGGCGAGGCGTGTCCAGGCCGGTGCGGGCCAGTAAGGCGTCCAGGCCGACGGGGTCTGAGCCCAGTGCCCTAAGCACTTCATCTTCAGTATCCAATGTGCCGGTGGCGCAGGTGGGCTCAGCGCTGGCCGCTTCGCTTTCGATAGCAACCACGGTGGCGGGCCAGCGCAACTCCTCCAGCACGTCCTGGGCGGTTTCCACCAGCTTGGCGCCTTGCCGGATCAGCGCGTGGCAGCCGCGCGACTGCGGATTGTGGATCGAGCCCGGCACGGCGAACACGTCTTTGCCCTGCTCGGACGTCAGCCGCGCTGTGATCAACGAGCCAGACTGCAGGGCCGCCTCGATCACCAGCGTGCCTTGCGAAAGCCCGGCAATCAAGCGGTTGCGCTTGGGAAAGTTGGCGGCCAGCGGCGGCGTGCCCAGCGGGTATTCGCTGACGATCAACCCCTGGCGCGCGATGCGGCGGGCCAGTTCGTGGTGCTGCCTGGGGTACACGCGGTCGATGCCGGTGCCAATCACCGCCACCGTGCAGATGCGCCCGCTGGGGTCGGCCGTGGCGGCATCGGGCCACGCGGACAACGCGCCGTCATGGGCGGCACCGTCCACCCCCAGCGCCAGGCCTGACACCACCGTCAGCCCCGCCGCGCTGAAGCTGCGGGCGAACTGGCGCGCGTTCTCGGCGCCCTGAGGGGTCGGGTTGCGGCTGCCCACCATGGCGATGGCGCGCGACGGCCAGCCGTTGGCGGCGTGGCCGCGGCCATCGGCGGCCTCCGTCGGTTCGGCCACGGGCGACCGCTGATGTGCAGACTGAGGTGCCAGGGCCTGAACCTGCCCCAGCAGGTACAGCATCAACGGCGGGTCGTCGGTGGCCAGCAGGCTGAGCGGATAGGCCGGATCACCCAAGGTGACGATCATCCGGCCGCCCAAAGCGGGGTCGGCCTGCGCTGCCAACCAGTCTTGTGTGGTGCGCAGCAGGGCGCTGAGGCCCGGCGGTTCAGTCTGCGCCGCCTTGACCTGGGCAGGCGTCAGAAGTTGCCCCAGCGCCGAGTCACTTTGCTCGAAGATCGCCTGCGGCAAGCCAAAAGCGGCCAGCAGACGCCGCGCCGCGTCGTTGCCGACGCCGATGGTTAACGTCAACCGCAGCCAGCCGGCGAGCTCTTCGCTGCTCATGAACGCCGCACCCTGTTCATGTGAGCGTCAGCGCGTGAAGTGGGCGGTGGTGCTGTGGGCGGCCACCCGCGTGGCCACCTTCAGCGATCAGCGTGGCTCGGTGAGCTTGTCGCCCACGGCCACGGGCCGTGCGGCTTCCATCACCAGGACGTAGGCCACGCGGTCGAACGGGCGGAACACCATGGCGATGCCGTTGCGCTCGTCCGGCAGCTTCATCAGCGGGCGCGAACGCTCGGTTTTGTCGGCGACGTGACCGCCAGTGGACTGCAGCGACAGCACCTGGCCGTTCTCGATGCCGTCGCGCAGGCCCTTGTTGATCACCACGATCTGGTTCTTGCCGGCAAAGCGCACGGAATCGCCATAGATCGAAACCACGCGCGCCTCCACCGGGGTGTCTGGTGCGTGCGGCACGTAGCTGCGGTATTCGCGGGGTGGCTCGGGCAACAGGCGGTCGCCGGCGCGCATTTCTTCCTTGCTGCTGACCACGTCGATGGTGGCGGGTACGGGCAGCAGGTTGCGCCGGGCATCGGCCTCGGTGGGCGGCTCGGACATGCGCTCGCCCGCCGCAGGCGTGCGCGGCGGGTCGTAGCTGGGCGCCAGCACTTCCTCGGATTCGCTTTCGCCGCGCACCAGGTGCGCTTGGCCGACGTACTGGCCTTCATAGCCCAGGATCTCGCCAGAGACCGGGTCTTTCAGCGGCTTGGCGGTGCGGAACACGCGGAACTCGGTCGGCAGGCCGGGCGCGGACAGCAGCGGCGCGTCGGCCGGGCCGCGCACGTAGGCGCGGTCGCCCTTGCCCACCAGCACGCGGTCGCGCTCGGCCAGGGCGACGATGCGCGGTGCGCGCTTGAAGGTGTCGTCGTCCACCACCAGCGGCTCGGCCAGGAAGGGCTCGATCAGGTGCGGGGCCAGCGTGGGCAGCGGGCCGCCACCCAGCACTTCGACGCGGTTGCGCGGCGATACGCGCACCGTGTCGCCCTCTTGGCCGTCGGTGCCTTTGCGGGCACGCAGGAAGGCGCGGTCGCCCACGCGTTCCAGGTACAGCTGCTGGCCGGGGTAGATCAGGTGCGGGTTGCGGATGTCCTGCAGGTTCATGCCCCACAGCTCAGGCCAGCGCCAGGCCGACTTGAGGAACTTGCCCGAAATGCCCCACAGCGTGTCGCCGCGGCGCACGGTGTATTCCTCAGGCGCGTTGGGCGCCAGGGCGGACACCGGCACGCCGGCGGCGGCCACCTGCTGCGCCGTGGCGCGTTGTTGAGGGCTGACGGGCCGCTGCGAAGCCTGCTGCGCCTGGGCGGGCAGGGCGATCCAGATGGCGGCAACCAGCAGGCTGACGGGTGCGGTCAAGGCGCGCGTGGCACCAGGAAAAGTATGTTTCATTGTTTTGCGAAGCGCGTCGACTGACTTGACAAATCACAGGACATTCTGCATTCAAGCCCTTGTTACGGCAACGAATATGCCCCAACTGGCCGGCATGAAACCCAAAAAGTCGCGAAAATAGCCACATCTTGGAACACCGTCCCATGGCCCTGCTTCCCATTCTTCGTTATCCCGATTCTCGTTTGCACAAGGTGGCCAAGCCCGTGCAGGCAGTTGATGCGCGCCTGAAAGCCCTGATCGCGCAGATGTTCGACACCATGTACGACGCCAAGGGCATTGGCCTGGCGGCCACGCAGGTGGATGTGCATGAGCGCCTGATCGTCATCGATGTGTCGGAAGACCGCGACACGCCCATGGTGCTGATCAACCCTGAGCTGGTCTGGGCCAGCGACGAGATCATCCGTGGCGAAGAAGGCTGCCTGTCCGTGCCTGGCATCTACGACGGGGTGGACCGCGCCGCGCAGGTCAAGGTGCGCGCGCTGGACGGCGAAGGCCAGCTGCGCGAGATCGAGGCCGAAGGCCTGCTGGCCGTGTGCATCCAGCACGAGATGGACCACCTGATGGGCAAGGTGTTCGTGGAATACCTGTCGCCCCTCAAGCGCAACCGCATCAAGACCAAGCTGCTCAAGGCCGAGCGCGAAGACCACAAAGACAAAGCAGGCGAGCGGGAGCGCGCATGAACGCGCCCGCCGCGCCGCGTTGGCCTGCCTGGGCGCGCCGCGTGGCGCTGGGCGTGGCGGCGCTGGCCACTGCGGCGGGGCTGGCCGCCTGCGCCATGCCAGAGCGCATCGCCCCCGGCACGCCGGCCGCCGAGGTGCTGCACACGCTGGGCGCGCCCTCCGCGCGCTATCCGCTGCCCGAGGGCGGCGAGCGCCTGCAGTACACGCGCCAGCCCGCCGGGCAGCAGGTTTTCAACGTCGATCTGGACGCCCAGGGCCGCACGCTGCGGGTAGAACAAGCCCTGAACGAATCCCTGTTTGCCCAGCGCATTCAGCCAAACCACTGGACGAAGACCGACGTGCTGCGCGAATACGGGCCGCCCGCGCAGATCATCGGCGTGCACAATTTCAAGGGCGACATCTGGGTGTGGCGCTACGCCGACGGCCCGGTGTGGCGCCTGCTGTACATCGACGTGGACCCGGGCGGTACGGTGCGCGGCTATTCGGTGGGCGATGAGTCGCTGCCCGACCCGCCAGACCCGCGCTGAGCGGGCCTCTTCAAAAACATAATAAATACGCTGCCAGCGCCCTACACACCAGCGCCGGCAGCTATAAGGTTGGTAGCATGAGAGTCGTCTTTGCCGGCACGCCGGAATTCGCCCGCGTGGCCCTGGAAGCCTTGCAACGCGCAGGTTTCGACATCCCCCTGGTGCTGACTCAGCCCGACCGCCCCGCAGGCCGCGGCATGAAGCTGCAAGCCTCGCCCGTCAAGCAGTTTGCGCTGACGCACGGCGTGGCCGTGGCCCAGCCGCGCAGCCTGCGCCTGGACGGCAAGTACCCCGACGACGCCGAGGCTGCCCGCGCCGCGCTGCTGGCGGCCAACGCCGATGTGATGGTGGTGGCCGCCTACGGCCTCATCCTGCCGCAGTGGGTGCTGGATCTGCCCCGCCTGGGCTGCCTGAACATCCACGCCAGCCTGCTGCCCCGCTGGCGCGGCGCCGCGCCCATCCACCGCGCCATCGAAGCGGGCGACGCCGCAACGGGCGTCACCATCATGCAGATGGACGCGGGCCTGGACACGGGCGACATGCTGCTGACCGAGCGCCTGCCCATCACCGGCGCCGCCACCACCGCCACGCTGCACGACCAACTCGCCGCGCTGGGTGGCCGCATGATCGTCGAAGCGCTCGAGCTGGCCGCCTGCGGTGGCCTGAAGCCCGTGCCGCAGCCCGCCGAGGGCGTTACCTACGCCCACAAGATTGAGAAGGCCGAGGCCGCCATCGACTGGCGCCAGCCCGCCCCGCAGATCGAGCAGCGTGTGCGCGCCTTCGACCCCTTCCCCGGTGCCACGGCCGTGCTGGGCGGCGAGGTGGTGAAGGTGTGGCGCTCTGAATTGGATAGCTGCCAGCGCCCGTCAGACGTGCGCCAGGGCCAGATTTTGCTTGTGAACGACAGCGGCATCACCGTCGCCTGCGGCGAAGGCTGCCTGCGCCTGACCGAGCTGCAACGCCCCGGCGGCAAGCGCCTGGCCGCGCGCGATTTTCTGCGTGGCTTTGACTTGCAGCCCGACCAGTGCTTTGCGCTGCCGACCACGGACGCGGGCACGGGCACGGCCACCGGCTCCGCCCCACCAGGCGCACCGCGATGAGCATGCCGCTGCCCGATCCGCCGCGCGAGATGTCGCCGCGCGGGCGCCTGGGTGCCTGGCTGGCCCACAAGGTCGACGCCTACGCCCGCACCGCGCGCCACCCGCTGTTTTGGGTGGGCGCGCGCGAAATGGCGGGCATTTCGGTGGGGCTGACCGCCTGGGCCTTCATGACCGGCGTGGCCATGATCAAGAGCGGCATGAGCATCACCGAGGCGGTGCTGATGTCGCTGCTGGTGTTTGCCGGCAGCGCGCAGCTGGCCGCCATTCCGCTGATCGCCGCCGGTGCGCCGCTGTGGGTCATCCTGGCCACGGCGTTTTGTGTGAACCTGCGCTTCGTGGTGTTCAGCCTGCACTTGCGCGACTACTTCATGTTTCTGCCGCGCACCCAGCGGCTGTACCTGGGCTACTTCACTGGCGACGTGACCTACGTGCTGTACACCCGGCGCTTTCCCAAACCGGCCGAGACCGAAACACAGCGCCGCGCGCAGATGGCCTACCTGTGGGGCGGCAACGTTTCCAACTGGGTCTTCTGGCAAACGCTCAGCATGCTGGGCATCTTTCTGGGCAACGCCTTGCCCGCGCGCTGGGGGCTGGAATTCGCAGGCACCCTGGCGCTGCTGGCCGTGGCGTGCTCGCTGGCCACCACGCAGCTGCGCGCGCTGTCGGCCTTGATTGCCGCCGCCGCCGCGGTGGCGCTGTACGGCCTGCCTTACCGGCTGAACATCGTTTCGGCCATCGCCGTGGCCGTGGCCATCTGCCTTTTCATCGAGCCCAAGGTGCTGGCGCGCCAGAGCCGGGCCGAGGGCGAGCCGCCCGGAGATCGCCCATGACCGACGGCTGGACCATCGTCACCATCCTGTGCATGACCGTCGTGACGGTCATCACGCGCTGCTTCTTCTTCATCAGCGAGCGCGAATGGAAGCTGCCCCACTGGGCACAGCGCGGCCTGCAGTACGCCCCCATCGCCGCGCTGACGGCGGTGATCGCGCCCGACATCGTGCTGATCAACGGCGAGCTCACCGCGCCCTGGCGCGACGCGCGTGTCTGGGCGGCGGTGGCTGCGGCGGCGTTTTACTTCTGGCGCCGCCGCGAATCGTTCACGCTGCCGCTGACCATTGCGGTGGGCGTGGCGGTGTACTTGCCGCTGCGGCTGGGGTTGGGCTGGTAGGGGCCGCGCCTATCGCAAGCACCGGCCGGGCCATTCGTGTGGCACACGGCCTCAACCCCCTTGCGAGCCCCGGTGGGCCCAGGCCGTGGTGTGCTTTTCAATGAAGCTGAACAGCTCATACATCACCATCGCCATGGCACCCACCACCAGCAGACCCGCGAACGCCAGCCCCATCTGCATGGACGAGCCGGCCGAGATCAGCAGGTAGCCGATGCCCTCGTTGGCGGCCGTCATCTCGGACACCGTGGTGCCCACGAAGGCCAGCGTGATCGCCACCTTGAGCGACGCCCAAAAATAGGGCATCGAGCGCGGCAGGCCCACCTTGGTCAGCACGTCCCAGCGCTTGGCGCCCAGCACGCGCAGCACGTCTTCCAGCTCGGGTTCGAGCGTGGCCAGGCCGGTGGCGATGTTCACCGTGATCGGGAAGAACGAGATCAGGAACGCCGTCAGCACCGCCGGGCCCACGCCAATGCCGAACCACACCACCAGGATCGGGATGAAGGCGGCCTTGGGCAGCGCGTTGAAAGCCGTCATCAGCGGGTAGATGGCGGTGTAAGCCAGGCGCGAGCTGCCGATCACGAAGCCCAGCAGCACGCCGACCACGATGGCGATGCCAAAGCCGACCATCGTCACCCAGAAGGTGCGCCAGGCGTGCTGGGCGATCACGGCGTGAAACTCGACCAGCTTGGCCCAGATGTCCGACGGGCTGGGGAAGATGAATTCCGAGACGTGGAAAGCGCGGCAGACCACCTCCCACACCAGCACGATCAGCGCCAGCAGGATGAAGGGCGAGGCGCGTTCCAGCAGGCGGCGGTTCATTGCGCCACCTCTGCGCCGGAACCTGTGGCTCCCACGCTCCCCACTGCGTGTGGTCGTTGCCCCCCGAGGGGGCCCTCCGCGCCTAGGGGCGGCCCGTCGGCGCTGCGACGCATGGCACCGATGTGGCCGCGCAGCTCATGCACGATCTCGGTGAAGGCGGGCGTGTAGGTGATCTCCAGGTCGCGCGGGCGCGGCAGGTCGATCTGCCGCTGCACCACAAAGCGGCCGGGGCTCTTGCTCATGACGTACAACGTGTCGGCCAGAAACACGCTTTCGCGCAGGTCGTGCGTGACCAGAATGACGTTGAAGCGCTGCACCTGCCACAAATCGCGCAGGGTGCACCACAGCTCTTCGCGCGTGAAGGCGTCCAGCGCGCCGAAGGGCTCGTCCAGCAGCAGCATCTTGGGCTCGTGGATCAGCGCGCGGCAGATGCTGGCGCGCTGCTGCATGCCGCCCGACAGCTGCCAAGGGTACTTGTCTTCGTAGCCGCCCAGGCCCACCTGACGCAAAAGCGCCCGCGCGCGCTCGGCGTACTCGGCTTTCTTGCTGCGAAATTGAGAGCGATAAGGCTCCACGATCTCCAGCGGCAACAGCACGTTGTCCAGTGTGGTGCGCCAGGGCAGCAGCGACGGCGCCTGAAACGCCATGCCCGAGATCTTCAGCGGGCCGGCCACCTCGCGCCCATCGATCACGATGGTGCCGCGCGACGGGCGCCTGAGCCCGGTGGCCAGCTTCATGAAAGTCGATTTGCCGCAGCCCGACGGCCCCACGATGGCGATGAACTCCCCCTGCGCCACGCGCAGGTCGATCGCCTCCACCGCGAACTGCTGCTTGGCCAGCAGTTCGTCGTTGTAGGCCAGCCAGACGTCCCGGAAGTCGATGAAAGGCTGATCGGGCCGCAGCGTGGGCTCGATGGCGCCGATGGGCCCGGTGGGGAAGCTCTGCGCGCTCATCCGTGCGGGCTCACTTGCGTGCGGGCGGCAGCACGTTCAGCTCGGCCTTGCTGGGCAGGAAGCTGCCGTTCCACACCGCTTCGGGCGACACGCGGGTCTTGGTGCCGTAGGCGTCCGACACTTGCGAAGCCATCAGCGACAGGCGCGACGGCACGACCTGGCCGAAGCCCTCGGCGCGCGCGTCGGGGCTGGCGATCACGTCGTTGATGGCCATCTGCAGGCGCCGCGTTTCCAGCGGCACGTTGACGATGCCATCGCGGGCCTTGACCGATTCGATGGCTGCCGCCGGGTTGGCCATCACTTCCTTGGCGCCTTTCGTGAAGGCCTGCAGGAAGGCTTTGACCGCCTCAGGCTTTTCCTTGATCAGCTTGGGGCTGGCGATGATCACGTTGCCGTACAGCTTGACGCCGTGGTTGGCGTACATCATGACGTTGACATCCGATGCCTTGACCCCGCGCGCCTCCAGGTTCAGCAGCGAGGTGAACGAGAAGCCGGTGATGGCGTCTACGTCGCCGCGCGCCAGCATGGTTTCGCGCAGCGGTGGGTCCATGGAGGTCCAGTTCACCGCGCCCACGCCGTTGGCCTTGGCGAAGATCGGGAAGGCGCGGCGGCCCGCGTCGAACACGGGGGCGCCCAGCTTCTTGCCCGTCAGCCCGGCTGGCTGCGTGATGCCCGACTTCTTCAAGGTGAACACGGCCGCCGGCGTGTTGTTGTAGACCATCATCACCGCCACGGGCTTGTTGGGCGCGTCGGGGTTGTTGGCGTGAAACTCCATCAGCGCCGCCATGTCGGCAAAGCCCATGTCGTAGCTGCCCGAGGCCACGCGCGTGACGGCGCCGCCAGAGCCGTTGCCGGCGTCCACCGTCACATCCAGCCCCGCCTGTTTGAAGTAGCCCTTGGCCGCAGGGTGCAGAAACAGCGCCGCCGGGCCTTCAAAGCGCCAGTCCAGCTGAAACTTGATCGGCGTGGCCGGCTGGGCCAGGGCGTGCGGCACGGCCCAGGGGGCCAGCGCCAGCGCGGCGCACACACTCAATTGACGGCGGTTCAGTCGCATGGCAGGGGTTTCTTTCGCAAGGTAGGGTGACGCACGATTTGCCCGGTAACTACTGCAACGCCGGGGCGGACGCGCAGGGCGAATGCAAGAAAGATGCCACCGATGCAGCGCACCGTCCGGAGGCTGCAGGTCCGTAGCGCGTCCGGCGCGTCCATGGCGCGGGCGGCGCATCGCCTTGCCCGACGCTGAAGAGCGCCGGTGGCTGCGTTTCAAAGCAGGCCCTAGACTAGTTGCACCATGACGATGCGCCCCACCCCTTCATCCGCCCATGCCGCCGAACGCGCGCTGGACGCCGCCGCGCCGCCGCCCGCGCCACAGGTGCCCGCCGCTTTTCGTGGCCGCCTGCGCCCCGCGTACCCGCTGTACCGCGCCTTCCAGCTGTGGTCCGACGCCGACGGCCTGCGCATGAGCGCGGCCATGTCCTTCTACGGCATGTTCAGCCTGGCGCCGCTGCTGCTGGTGCTGGTGGCGCTGCTGGGCTACGTGGTGGACAAGCAGGTGGTCGAAGCCAACCTGCTGGGGCAGATCCAGGACATCGTCGGCCCGCAGGGCGCTGAGCTGATCCGCGCGGCGCTGGCCAGCGCGCGCCAGCCGGGCGACGGGCTGTTTGCCTCGGCCATTGCGTTCATCCTGCTGGTGTCCGGCGCCACCGGGGTGTTTGCCGAGCTGCAATCCGCCCTGGAGCGCCTGTGGACCCAGGGCACCGGCACGCAGGCGATGGACGCGTGGTGGCACAAGGCCACGATGCGGCTGCGCGGCATCGCCTACGTGCTGGCGTTCGGCTTCTTGATGCTGGTGTCGCTCGTCATTGCCAGCGCGGTCAACCTGCTGCAAAGCTGGGCCGGCGCACGCTACCAGATGGACGCCATCTGGGTGGTGCTGAACCAGCTGCTCTCGTTCGCCATCACCACCGCCTTGTTCGTGGCCCTGATGCGCATGAGCGCCGGGCCGCAGCCGCGCCTGCGTTACCTGGCGGCGGGCGCGGCCATCGGCGCGGTGCTGTTTGGCGTGGGCAAATACGCTTTGGCGCTGTACCTGTCCACCGCGGCGGTCGTTTCGGCCTACGGCGCGGCCGGCTCGCTGGTGGTGCTGCTGATGTGGATCTATTTCACCTCAGCCGTGCTGCTGCTGGGCGCCAGCTTTGCGCGTGTGATGGCCGAAGGCCACGGCGACTTCAACCCCGCCGCCACGCCCGTGCCCGCCGCTGCCGTGACGGCCGCGCAAAGCCAGGCCCGGCGCGACGCCGACGCCCCCGCTTCAGCCGCCCCGGCGCGCGCGCTGAGCAGCGCCGCCAACGCACCCGCACGCACCGTGCGCAGCGCCGCCGCAGCGGCCACCGGCGCCGCACGCGCAGTGGCCAGCGCAAGGCCCGCCCGCCCGCCGGTTCAGGCGGACTTGAGCCCGGCCTACATCGCCGCCGCCGCCGTGACCTTTGCCGCCAGCTACTTCCTGCTGCGCCCCGGCAAGGCAGAGCGCGCCCGCGCCGCCGCCGCACCCGCAGCCAACCCCTGGCGGGCCCTGGCGGCGCGCCAACCAGCGCCCGCGCCGTCGGGCGGCCGTGACCTGGGCGACGACGACTTCCGTTACGCGCCTACCCGCGCGCCGCGCAGCGCCGCAGGGCCAGAACGCACGGGCGCCCGCCTGGGCAAGCTGGGCCTGGCGCTGCTGGGCAGCCGCGCGGCCCGGCAAGCCGCCCGCTGGGCGTGGCAGGGCACCCGCGCGGTGCGCAGCGACGCCGCCGCCCGGCTGGGCGCGCGCGCCACCGGCATGGGCGGCGCCATGCAGTGGGTGCAGCGCGCCAACGCCTGGCGCGAACGCCACGCGCTGGCCAAGGCGCGACGCGAGCTGGACCAGGATCTGCGCCAGCTGCGCCGCGCCGCCCGTCGCCGCTGAGCCGGGCCGCCCGAAGTTGGGTGCCAAATTGGCCGCCAGCGCAGTTGGTTAGAGCGCTGGCAGCTATCTATTGAGTAGCGTTCTGGCCGGCACAGTGCGCCTCCGCCCGCTGCCGAATGCGACCCCGGCCGCGCCACCCCCGGTAACTGCCTAATATTTAAGCGCCCCGCGCCAGCCCAATAGGGGCGCGGCTTGCGCGGCTTGTTCAGAGGCTTGTCCACAGGTGCGTCCACAAGCGCTGGGGAAAGCTGGAAAGCCCGGGTGTACGCGCCGGCAGAGCGGTCGACACAGGGCTGGGATGGGTTGGCGGGCGCCCAGCGCCGCGCCGATGCGGGGCTCTGGGGCGGTGCGCGACCCTACAGCGAGCGGCGCTAACTTAAGAAGCAGAGAAATTCGATCCCAGCGCAGGCCACGCCAGCGCTGGCAGCTACATAAAAATAGCGATTGATTGGACGGCGTGCCCGCGCCGCGTCGCCCGACACGCCCACCCCTGATGCCGCACTCACGTCGCCACGCCTTACAGCGGGCGGCGCTTCTAAAAAAATGCAGACAAATCCGCTGCCAGCGCAGGCCATGTCAGCGCTGGCAGCTACATAAGAGATAGCAATTGATTGCTCGACGTGCCCGTTAGCTCGCCACGCCCGGCCCTCACACCGCCCTCACGCCGCCGCGCCGTGCAGCGCCCGGCGGTACTGCACCGCCTCGGCGATGTGCGCGGTGCCCACGGTGTCGCTGCCGGCCAGGTCGGCCACGGTGCGGGCCACCTTCAGCGCGCGGTGCGTGGCGCGGGCGCTCCAGCCCAGGCGGGCGGCGGCGGTGGTCAGGAATTGGGTGGCCGCCGCGTCTAGCCGGGCGTGGGCGTCCAGCGCCTGGCCTTGCAGCGCCTGGTTCGGCGTGCCCTGGCGCGCCAGCGCGCGCTGGCGGGCGGCCACGCAGCGGGCGCGCACGGCGGCGGTGGGCTCGCCCGGCGGCGCGTCCAGCAGCTCGGTGGCGGGCAGGGAGGCCACTTCGACGTGCAGGTCGATCCGGTCGAGCAGCGGCCCGCTCAGCTTGCCCTGGTAGCGCGCCACCTGGTCGGGCGTGCAGCGGCAGGCGCGCACGCGCGAGCCCAGGTAGCCGCAGGGGCAGGGGTTCATGGCCGCGATCAGCTGAAAGCGCGCCGGGAATTCGGCCCGCTGCGCGGCGCGGCTGATGGTGATGTGGCCCGATTCCAGCGGCTCGCGCAAGGCTTCCAAAGCGGCGCGGGGGAATTCGGGCAGTTCGTCCAGGAAAAGCACCCCTTCGTGCGCCAGCGAGATTTCGCCGGGCCGCGGGGGCGAGCCGCCGCCCACCAGCGCCACCGCGCTGGCCGAATGGTGCGGCGCGCGCGTGGGCCGCTGGCCCCACTGCGCCAGCTGGAAGGTGCCCCCCAGGCTGGCGATGGCCGCGCTTTGCAACGCCTCGTCTTCGTCCATGGGCGGCAACAGGCCGGCAAAGCGCTGCGCCAGCATCGACTTGCCAGTGCCCGGTGGGCCAATCAGCAAGGCGGAATGAGCGCCAGCTGCTGCAATTTCAAGAGCGCGGCGGGCGGCCGCCTGGCCTTTCACGTCGGCCATGTCGGCGTAGGGCGGGGCGGCGCTGTGCGCGGGCGGGCGCACGCGCGACCAGCCCTCAGCATCCGGCGGCTCGCCAGCGGCGGCGGGCAGAAACTGCGCCACCACGTCCAGCAGGTGCCGCGCGCGGAACACCGGCATGCCGGGCACCAGGGCGGCTTCTTCGGCGCTGCCGGGCGGCAGCACCAGCTGGGCGTGTTCGCCCGTGCGGTGCAGCGCGGCGCTCATCGCCAGGGCGCCGCGCACAGGCCGCAACTCGCCCGACAGCGACAATTCGCCGGCGAATTCCCAGCCCGCCAGCCGCGCGCCGTCAATCTGCCCGCTGGCCGCCAGAATGCCCAGTGCGATGGGCAGGTCGAACCGGCCCGAATCCTTGGGCAGATCGGCGGGCGCCAGGTTGACGGTGATGCGCTGGTTGTGCGGGAACGCCAGGCCGCTGTTGAGCAGCGCCGAGCGCACGCGTTCGCGCGCCTCTTTCACCTCCACATCGGCCAGGCCCACCAGGGTGAAGCTGGGCAGGCCGTTGGCCAGATGCACTTCAACGGTGACGGCCGGCGCGGCAAGGCCCAGCAAGGCGCGGCTTTGTACCTGACTCAATCCCATGCGCGGAGTTCTCCCTCGATGGCGCCGGGCGCGCCCCAGACGAAGGGCGCGGCGCGGGCCAAGCGACATCATCAGGGCAAATCCGGCGGCGGTGCGCGCGTTTTGTGCGGGCGCCCAGCAGGCAGACGCGCCCGCTGCGCAGGATGGCACGGCCGGGCGTGCGCGTACGCCGCCTTGGTCGCGCCCAGCGCAGGCCCCGATGCGCGCCAACTTGGTGCGCATCGAAAAACGTGCATGGCACCATCGTGGTGCAGCAACGCCGTGTCGACCGCCGCAGGCGCTGCGTTGGTGCGCCGCAGGGCCGTCGCGGGCGCTGGTGGGACCTGGCACGCTCCCTGCATACGCCGTGGGATACATCTGACAACACCCTTGGAGGGGCCCCATGAAACCTGTTCACGCGCGCATTTCCTCTATCGCCTTCGCCGCCGCGGCACTGGCGCTCAGCACCCATGCCCAGGCGCAGACCGCCCCGGCAGACGCCGCAGCGCCTGCGCCCGCTGCAGCCCCCGCTGCCGAGCCCACGCCCGAGCACAGCTTTTCCTTCAACGTGGGCCTGACCTCCGACTACCGCTACCGCGGCATCACGCAAAGCCGCTTCAAGCCGGCCGTCAGCGCGGGCGCCGACTACGCGCACTCCAGCGGCCTGTACGTGGGCACCTGGCTGACCACGATCAAATGGGTGAAGGATGCCGGTGGCGACGCGCCGCTGGAATGGGACGTGTACGGCGGCTACAAAGGCACGGCCGGCCCGCTGGGCTACGACGTGGGCTTCCTGCGCTACAACTACCCAAGCCACAAGCTGGCCGTGAGCCCCAACACCACCGAAATCTACGGTGCGCTGACCTGGAACGTGCTCACGCTGAAGTATTCGCATTCGCTGACCAACCTGTTCGGCTTTTCCGACAGCAAGAACAGCGGCTACCTGGACCTGACGGCCAACTTTGACCTGGGCGACGGCTGGTCGGTGGCACCGCACGTGGGCCGCCAGTGGATTCGCCACAACAGCCCCTATTCGTACACCGACTACAGCGTCACGGTGAACAAGGACTTCGGCAAAGGCTTTGTCGCCAGCGTGGCCGTGGTCGGCACCGACGCCAAGAAAGATCTGTACACCACGCCCAGCGGGCGCTTCAGCGGCCGCACCGGCGTCGTGGCTTCGCTGAAGTATTCGTTCTAAGCCCAATCGGCCTCTGGCGCTTGTGGCACAAGCGCTGGCCGCTATCAAAAGGTAAGCAAAATGAAAATGGTCTCCGCCGTCATCAAGCCCTTCAAGCTGGACGAAGTGCGCGAAGCACTGTCCTCGCTGGGCGTGCAGGGCATCACCGTCACCGAGGTCAAGGGCTTCGGGCGCCAGAAAGGCCACACCGAGCTGTACCGCGGTGCCGAGTACGTGGTGGACTTTCTGCCCAAGGTCAAGATCGAGATCGCCGTGGATGAAAGCATCCTGGACCGCGTGATCGAGGCCATCGAGCAATCCGCCCGCACCGGCAAGATCGGTGACGGCAAGGTCTTCGTGTTCGAACTTGAACAGGTCATCCGCATCCGCACCGGCGAAACCGGCCCGGACGCACTGTAAGCAGCGCCAGGAACCGTCACCATGAAACGAATCCTCTCCTTCCTTCTGCTGGCGCTCAGCCTGCTGGCAGCCCCGGCCTTCGCGGCCGACTTCCCGACAGCGCGCGTGCTGTTCGAAACGGGCAAGACCGACGTCGGCCCCGAAGGCCAGGCCGCCATCAAGGCTGTGGCCGACTACGTGGCGGCCAACAAGGACGCCAAGGTGCAGCTGTCCGGCTTCACCGACACCACGGGCGACCCGGCCGCCAACGCCGAGCTGGCCAAGAACCGTGCCTTTGCCGTGCGCGACGCGCTCAAGGGCGCAGGCGTGGCCGAAGACGCCGTCGTGCTGAAAAAGCCCGAGGAATCAGCCAAGGCCGGCAACCCGGATGAGGCCCGCGCGGTCGAGATGACGCTGGCTGCGGCCGCCGCCCCTGCTGCGGCTGCCCCGGCGGCTGCACCCAAGGTCGATTCGGGCGACACGGCGTGGATGCTGACGTCGACCCTGCTCGTCATCCTGATGACCATCCCTGGCCTGGCGCTGTTCTACGGTGGCCTGGCGCGCAGCAAGAACATGCTGAGCGTGCTGGTGCAGGTGTTCGTGGTGTTCTCGCTGATCAGCGTGCTGTGGGCCGCCTACGGCTACAGCCTGGCGTTCAACGGCGAAGGCAACTTCTTCGGCGACTTCGGCAAGAGCTTCCTCAAAGGCGTGACGCAAGAGACCTTCGGCGCGCTGACGACGATTCCGGAATACGTCTTCGTCGCCTTCCAGGGCACGTTCGCGGCCATCACCGTGGCGCTGATCGTTGGCTCGTTCGCCGAGCGCATCAAGTTCTCTGCCGTGCTGCTGTTCTCGGCGCTGTGGTTCACGTTCAGCTACGTGCCGATGGCCCACATCGTGTGGGGCGGCGGCCTGCTGGCCAAAGACGGCGCGCTGGACTTCGCCGGCGGCACCGTGGTGCACATCAACGCCGGTATTGCCGGCCTGGTGGGCGCCTACGTGGTGGGCAAGCGCCTGGGCTTCGGCCGCGAAGCGTTCACGCCGCACAGCCTGACGCTGACCATGGTGGGCGCCTCGCTGCTGTGGGTGGGCTGGTTCGGCTTCAACGCCGGCTCGGCGGGCGCCGCCAATGGTCAGGCTGGCCTGGCCTTCATCAACACCGTGCTGGCCACTGCGGCCGCCACGCTGGCCTGGTCGGCAGGCGAAGCGATGCACAAGGGCAAGGCCTCGATGCTCGGCGCTGCCTCGGGCGCCGTGGCTGGCCTGGTCGCCGTCACGCCGGCTGCTGGCTTTGTCGGCCCGATGGGCTCGATCGTGATCGGCGCCATCGCCGGCTTCGTTTGCCTCTGGGGCGTGGGCGGGCTCAAGCGCATGCTGGGTGCTGACGACGCGTTCGACGTGTTCGGCGTGCACGGCGTGGGCGGCATCGTGGGTGCCATCCTGACCGGCGTCTTCGCTGCCCCGGCACTGGGCGGCACCGGCGGCCCCACACCCGATACCTTCGCCATGGGCGCCCAGGTCTGGATCCAGATCAAGAGCGTGCTGTTCACCGTCGTGTGGTCGGGCATCGTCTCGTTCGTGCTCTACAAGCTGGTGGGCATGGTGATCGGCCTGCGCGTCACGGAAGAAGACGAGCGCATCGGTCTGGACATCTCCAGCCACGGCGAGACCGCCTACAACCGATAAGCGAAAGTTCCTCCAGGTTTGAATCCCGCCCCGCAAGGGCGGGATTTTTTTGCGCGTGCGGCACGGGTGCTGTCAGCGCCAGCAGGCTTGTGCGCGCAGGGCGCGGCAGCAGCTTGGCCGGCCGCCGCGCGCACGTGAAAGCATTACCATCGCCAGATGCCAGCTGAGTTGCAAGCCATCGTTGAGAAGATCAAAACCTGCGCCGCGCGCGGCCGCCCGCTGCGCATTCGCGGCGGGGGCACCAAGGATTTCTACGGCCAGATCCTGCATGGCGAACTGCTGGACGTGCGGCCGCTGGCCGGCGTGGTCAGCTACGAGCCCAGCGAACTGGTCGTGACCGTGCGCGGCGGCACCCGCCTGCGCGAGCTGGAAGAGCTGCTGGCCGCATCCAACCAGCACCTGGCCTTCGAGCCGCCCCGCTACGGCTCGGGCAGCACCATCGGCGGCGTGGTGGCGGCCGGCCTGTCAGGCCCGGCCCGCGCCAGCGTGGGGGCGCTGCGCGACTACGTGCTGGGCGTGCAGATCGTCAACGGGCGCGGCGACGTGCTGACCTACGGCGGCCAGGTGATGAAGAACGTGGCCGGCTACGACGTCAGCCGTTTGATGGCCGGCTCCATGGGCACGCTGGGCGTGATCGCCGAAGTCAGCCTGAAGGTGCTGCCCTTCGCCCCGGCCGAATGCACGCTGATGTTTGATTTGTCTGAAACCAGCGCGCGCCAGCAGCTCAACCGCTGGGGTGGCCAGCCCTTGCCGCTGCACGCCAGCTGCTGGGCCGACGGCCAGCTGGCGGTGCGCCTGCGCGGCGCCAACGCGGCCATCGCCTCGGCGCGCAAGATCATGGGCGGCCAGGCGCTGGAGGGCGACCGCGCCGCGCGCCAATGGCACGCGCTGCGCGACCAATCGCTGCCCTTTTTCCGCCTGTCACAGGGAGAGGCCTTGTGGCGCGCCAGCGTGCCGGACACGGCCACCCCGCTGAACCTGGGCCCCACGCTGATCGAATGGCACGGCGCGCAGCGCTGGCTGCGCCTGCCGCTCAACGCCGCTGCCCATGTGCGCGAAGCCTGCGCCCGCGCGGGCGGCCACGCCACGCTGGTGCGCGGCGGCGACGGGCGTGTGCCCGTATTTACCCCGCTGGCTGGGCCCATGGCCCGCATTCAGGCAGAGCTGAAGCGCGCGTTCGACCCGGCCGGCATCTTCGGCCAGGGGCGCATGGGTTTTTGATGAGCCGGCATCGCTGAAGAACGTGGCTGAATCCTGCACCTACGCTGGCAACGGTCGAGAAGCCCATATTGCTGATCCAGAGAATATCCAGCGGGAAGAATGCATCGCCCTTTTGATGTGTGGTGCAGATGCTTGGAACACATGGCGTAAAAGTTACCCCGTACGGGGCGGAATGCTAACTGGATATCAAAATTGCGCCGATTTCTCTCACCATTGCTTTGAGGAAAATATTGGGCTGGACCGGGTTGATTTCGGAAATGGCGCAATTTTTCATTGTTCTATATTCAAGAGGTGGGTTGCTTTCCGTGCATGCGAATTTGGTCATAAATCTGATTTCTCGTATTCAAAATTCCTGCATTCGGCTTACTTTAACGATTCGGCCTTTGGTGAGGCGGTAAGTTTCAGTTGCTCGGAGTTCCATGCCGAGGTTGTTTTTGGTTGCTGCTGGTTCGACCGATCTTTGGATTTCACCAATGTCAGTGCTACTCATCTAGTGAGTTTCAACGGCGCATGCATCGGATCAGTGGCGCGGTTCGATCGTTCGAGTTTCGGTTTGGTGACGTTTATCGGGGCGATGTTTGACCTCTCGGTGCATTTTGAATATTGCACTTTTAAGATGGCTCACTTTGACGGCGTGCGATGGGCCCAATTGTCGGAGTCGCTTTATCAAGACATGGCGACTTGGCGACAGCGATGCGTATCCATTGGTATGGAGCCGGATCGATTGGGTCGCATATCTTTTCGAGGGGCAAAATTCGGTGGCGCCAAATTCACGCAACGCGTTTTCGAAGGTGAGGTATCGTTCGATGATGTGATCTTCCAGAAGGCACCTGATTTTCGAGATGCGAAGATTTCGCAGCAAACCTCCTTTGCGGGGGCGGGTTTTCCTGTCGCTCCAGCCGCGCCAGATGAAGCGGAAAATGCGGCGCAGTCCTATCGAACACTTAAACTGGCTTTTGCCCAGCAACAAGCAGTGCGCGAGGAGCAATTGTTCTTTCGCCTCGAGATGCGTGAGGAGGCGGTTACTGCCGAAGGGTTGCGTAAATGGTGAAGCGCGCCGCGATATTTGAGCCGGTTCGAGCGCGATATTTGGGGTTTGGAAGCGTTGCAGTTTAAGCAAAGGAATTGCCGATTCCGAAACACACCAGACCCTAGCGCGCTAGAAGTTGCGGATGATCAGCTCGCCTGAGCGCTTAGCAGACCTACCGGCGCCGCCCACCTGGTAGGTCAGCTCCACGCGCTGCATTTCCAGGCCGGCGAAGGCTTTTCGCATCTCCGGAATGTCGTTGACCGAGATGATCATCTTGCCGGCCATCGACCCGGCCAGGGCGGCCAGGCGGTCGTATTCGGCCAGCTCGAAGGGCACGCCGTAGCCGGTGGTCGACCAGTAGGGCGGATCGCAATAGACCAGCGTGCTGGGCCGGTCGTAGCGCTGGATGCACTCGGCCCAGTCCAGGTGCTCGACGTACGTCCTGGCCAGGCGCAGGTGGGCGGCCGACAGGTCTTCTTCCAGGCGCAGCAGGTTCAGGCGTGGGGGCGCGGTGGCGGCCACGCCGAAGGTCTGGCCGTCGACCTTGCCGCCGAATGCCGAGCGCTGCAGGTAGTAGAAGCGCGCGGCGCGGTGAATGTCGGTCAGCGGCTCGGTGGGCGTGGCCTGCAGCCATTTGAAGATCTGGCGGCTGGACAGCGCCACTTGAACTGGCGCACGAACTCTTCCAGGTGGTGTTGAATCACCCTGTACAGGTTGACCAGCTCGCCGTTGATGTCATTGATCACCTCCACCTTGGCCGGCTCCTTCATGAAGTACAGCGCGGCTGCGCCGCAGAAGGGCTCGACGTAGCAGGTGTGGGCGGGAAACAGCGGCAGGATGCGCGCGGCCAGGCGGCGCTTTCCGCCGATCCACGGGATGATGGGTGTTGCCATGGATGCAAGCCTCTTTCACAGTCAGCAATTGCTGGTAGGCTCGACGCGCTCTCGCGAGAGTGGCGGGTCTTCGCCGGACTTGCAGGCCGTTTCTGCAGGAATGGGGCTGTCGTTGGTGCTCCAACACCTTCGGCAGTCGCCCGTCTTTTTTCGTTGTGGGCTCTCCTACAGCGAGGCGCTGTCCACCGGCAGCTCAGGCGCCGGGCCTTGGATCACGCCGTCCTGCACGTACACCTGGGCGCCCACCGTGGCCTCGCCGCGTGCGCGCATTTGGCCGCCGCCGTGCATCGTCAGCGTGGCCATGCCGCCGCTGTACGCCGTCACGGTGCCCACCAGCACAGCGCCGCCAGCGAACAGCTCCTGCAGCTCTTTGAATGGGTTGCGCAGGCTACTCATAGGTCAGCACGCCGATGGTTTGTTGAACAGCGGCCTCGCCAGCCTCGCTGACCTGCGTGCGCCGCACCAGGCCCACGCGGCGCTCGCCGGCATCGTCGGTGTAGCCCACGTACAGGCCCGGCTTGATGATTCCGGTCTCGGGCAAGATCGGCAGCGTCAGCGACTGGGGCAGCTGCGCCCCTGTGTCCGACAACTCGGCGATCGCGCGCTGCGCGGCTGCATCGGCGTGCACCAGCAGCGGATGCACCACGGGCGCCGCGACCAGGTCGCCCGCCGTGCCGGGCCTGTAGCGGTGGTACAGGTAGTTGCCCGGCTCGCCGCGCATGTACACAGCGTTGTAGTCGGCCCGTGGGTCGTATTCCACCTCTTCCACCGTGGCCACGCCGTTGGGCAGCTCGATGTCGGGCGTCACGCTGCCCCAGTCCCACATGGCGTGCGGGAAGTCCGGCAGCACGCGCAAGGTGCGGGCAGTGTCATGCGGCTGCACGTAGCCGCGCACGGCGCTGGCGATGTCATTGACGGCCGTCATCCAAGTGCCACGGTGCAGCCAGGTGCCGGCAGGAATCGGCCAATCGGCTATCTGCCAATCCAGCGCCCAGCCCATCGACACGCCATTGGCTGCCAGCACGTCCTCGGCCAGCTGGCGCGCAGTGCGCATACTCGCCTGCGTGAAGCTCTGCAGCGGCGCGTAAGGCGCAGCCAGCAGCACGTTGGGGCTTCCCCCGCTGATCGTCACCACCGACGCCGGGAAAACGGTGCTGCGGCGCCAGTGGCGCGCCAACATGCGGTAGGGCTGGCCATTGACCATGAACTCCAGCTCAACCGGCAGGCGATCCGGGCCCGGCCGCACGCGGGGCAAGGCGCTGGCCAGCAGGCTGACCGAGAACGACCAGGTGTACGAATCCCGGTCCAGCGCCATGCTGAAGCCATCCAGCGTGGGCAGCAGCTCGCCCGTGTCCACGCGCCGCAGTTCGATGGTATTCAGCATGCGGTAGACCTCGCGCGCGCGAACGATGATGGTGCCGCCCGGGTCAGGGCCGGGCCCGGCTCGGTGGCACACGAAAACCAGCTTGCCGCTGCCGGTGAACGCCGTGTCAAACACCAGCAGGCCGAGGCGGGCCGGGTCATAGCACGGCGGGCGGATGGGTGGCCCTGGGGGCGGCGCCCACTTGCCGGGCGGTGGCTTGCGCGCCTCTTGCCAGTGGCTGCGCAGGCGCACGTGGATGGGCGCGCCGGTGGTGAAGCTGGTTTGAAACCGGCCCCGGATCGGCGTGGCGTCTTGCCAGTGGCTGCGCAGCACGTTGCGCAGCCGGGTTGCTTCTTCCCAGCGTGGGCGCATGACGTGGCGCGCGGGTGCAGCCTGCTGCCAGCGGGCGATGACGGCGGCGCGGCGCGGCGTGGTTTCTTGCCAGCCGGATTGCAAAGCGCGCCGGGCGACGGTGCCCTGCTCCCATCGTGATAGCAGCGCGCCACGGTAGGGCGTGGTGGCCTGCCAGTGCGCGCGCAACATGGTGTGCAGCGGACGGGCGAGCTGCCAGCGGGCGATGTGGCCCACGCTGATGCTGTCGCTGTCCTGCCAGTGGCTGCGCAGCGCGGTGGCCACGGGCGCGGACTCTTGCCAGTGGCTGCGCAGGCCGGCGCGTGTGACGCGGCTGACGTTGGCGTCCCACTGCAGCGCGATGCTGCAGGCGCCCTCGCCGGCCACGCCGGCATCGATGTGCAGCGCAGGGCCGGTGCGCAGGACAAGCGCTGCCGCGCCTTCGCCGGCAATGCCGCAATCGACCGACAGCTCGGCAGGCGGCACAACGACAGCGCCCCCGGTGTCGCCAAAGACCAGCTTGCCGCTGCCGTCAGCGGGCCGCAGAAAAACAAGCTTGCCGTCTGCCACATGGTCACCCGATCAGGCCGGTGGTGAGGGCCACCACGCCGCCTTCGTAGAGCTGCGTTCCGCTGGTGCCGCGCAGCACCCAGGGGCCGATGTTGCCCGTGTCTGCGGCGGCGCCTGCTGGGCCGGCAAAACCCGCTTCATCGGTCACCGGGCCTTCGTACAGCGGCGCGCCATCGGCGGCGTGCAGTACGCCCCAGGTGGGCGCGCCGGTGGCCGACACGAGATCGGCGGCGGAACCGGGCGCGAGCTGCAGGCGCCCGTCGGCAGGGCGCACCGTGCCGCAGGGCTTGCCCAGCGTGCGCGTGGCCAGCAGGGCGCCGCCCTGCGCGGTGTACAGGCGGATGGCGGCGTTGCCCGCCCCATCGTCAGCGCGGGCGATGGTGGCCGCGTTGCGGGCGGCGCGGTTGGCTTGGGAAAGGGAGAGGTCGCGCATCAATCTGCCTTCACGGCGATGACGGGGCCGGCCGCATCGCATTCATGCGTGCCTGTCAGATCGATCGCAACGGGGTAGTACGCAAGGCCCACTTCAAGGCCCACGGGCCAGTAGTAGCCGCTGGCGTCCGACAAGCCCTGCCACGCGCACCAGCCGTCAACAGACAGCCGATGGACACGCACCAGGGCACCGGCAAACGGCGCCTCCGGTGAGCTGGCGTCGGCCTTGTAAAGCACCCGGTTGTTGTTGACGATGGTGCCGCTGAAATCCGGCGTGCGTAGCCAGTTGAAACGCGCGGCGTTCGCGTTACGCAGAGGAACGAGTGCGCCCTGCAGCGGCTGGTCGCGCCGCCCCGCCCAGCCGCTCGCGCCCACGGTGACAGCCGTGTAGCTCATCGCCACGGCCCCGTGGTGTCAACGAAGTAGTACCCGGTCGCTACATCGCTGAAATTGCCGTTTCCGCACGGAACAGCCATGAGCGTTCTGCCGGCCAGGTCGCCCTCTCCCGCGATGAGATCGCCGGGTGAGAACCGCGAGGCCAGGCCGCTGTGTGGGGCGAAGAAGATGCCGGGCACGTCGGCGCGAGGCGTCAAGTTGTCGGTGTCAGTGAAAAACATCCGGCTCAGCCGAAGCCGCCCGTCGATAGGCGAGGGGAAGGGGCCCAGGGCGCCGTCCTGGTTGCCAGAGGCGCGAATCGGCGTGCGCGCGCCCACATACGACAGCACCCGCCCGCGCGCCGACGTGCCGACACCCGCCGCGTCACGCATGCTGGTCACGGCCGCGTAGGCTTGCGTTGGATCCATGGCATTAAAGGCGCCGCTGTATTGCACGCTAAGGTTGCCTCCCAGGGCTGCCGACAGCACGCAGCAATAGGGGTCGCCCAGCAGGTCGCCGAAGCCGCGGGCCTCGGCGGTCATCACGTTACTTGTGTTCGTGCCTGGCGTGATGGCGATGGAAATGAAGCGCGCGTCCGCGAACAGGAAGTATCGGCGCGCGGTCGCTAGAGAACTGCCGTCCGGCGAAATCGGCCACGCCGGCGTGGCAAGCTGTGCGGCAGTGGGGAATGGCGCCGTTCCGGTGTCTACATCGGTCATCCCCGCGTATCCCATAACCAGCGCCTGGTTGCCCGTGGTGTGATCCACGCGCAAGTGCCCGCCGCTGGCGCCGGCTGCCACGCTGCGGTAGACAGCCTTGTTCGTGCCGGTGTAGCGCTTTTCCCAGCCGCCGACCGGCGCCACCTTGATCGTGATCGTGCCGCTGGCCGTGCCGTTTGGCGCAGCCGTGGCCCAGGTGATGCTGGTGCTGCTGGCTGTGAGCACGCGGGCCTCACCGTTGAGCGCCTCAGGCGTGGCGCCTGCAACAAGGACGATGCAGCCGGGCGTAAAGCCCTGGCCCGCGCTGTGCGTGGCGGTGGCGATACCGCCCGCGACGGTCACGCTGGCCGCTGTGGTGGCGCCGAAGCCGGTGATCAGAAAAGCGTCGAGTAGCGCGATCATCGACCCTGCCGTGGCAGGAAGCTCTGGCGCGCCGCGCATGGTGCTGGTGATGTATTTGACGGGGTAGTCCATGGGTCAGGTCTCGGGTGAGTCGGGCGGCGTCAGGGGGCAGAAGGCGGCGTATCTACATCGCCGCGCTGAATGAACTGCACGCTGTCGCTCACGCCAGCAGGGGTGCTGGGCTGCGTGCAGCGGGCGATGGCGATGGGGAATTCGGCGCCGGTGGTGTCGATGAACAGGGTGTTGCCGGCCACCCAGCCGGCGCCCCAGCCTGCGGCAGCCAGCGTGAAATACGGCGCGCCGCGCGCGGTGTTGATGGGGCTGAAATCCTCGTTGACGGTGCCGCTGGCGATCTGCCCCAGGTGCTGGCCGATCAGGTCGAACACGGTGCCGCCCGCGCGAAAGCGCAGCGCCCAGCGCTCGGTGATCGCGCCGGTGTTGCTGACTTGCACGGGGTGATTGATCGTGTCGTACTGGCCCACGGCCTGGTCGCCGGCGAGGCCATCGGCCCAGGTGGTGCCGTTCCACGTGAACTGGTCGTACACGCGGGTGACGCGGGCAAAGCGGTCGCCCTGGCGCAGCGCGGTGCTGAATACGGCGCCCGCATCGAATGCGTAGCCCACGGGCTGGGTGAGGCGCACGCGGCCATCGATGCGCACCTCGGCAATCTGGCGGTACACCTCGGTGCGGCCCATTACGCTGACGGTGGCAGGGTAGCCCGTGACGTTGGTGAAAGTGACCGTGCCCGCGTCAAGATCGGCGGTGTAGCCGGTGCTGATTTGCGCGCCGTCGGGGCCCAGCACCTGAATGAGTGACAGGCGGGTGTGGCCCACGTTGTACGTCATGCCGTTGGATGGCGCGAACGGCGCGCCGGAGTAACTGACGCCCACGACGCAGGTGTCGCCGGGACGGGCGAAGGCGACGCGGCCATCGGCGGGTAGCGCGGCGGGGTCGATGCCCATCAGGGACACATCGACGGGCAGGTAGATGTAGCTGACGCAGGAGTAGCGCAGGGTGGTGGGATCGACGGGCCAGGGGCGCCAGATTTTTCCGGGATGTACCGCGCCCACGTCGGCGGCGCTGTACCACCACTCGGCTTTCTGCGCGGCGGTCAAATCGACGTCGTTCACGAAGTCGCCGAACTGTAGTTCGACCCCGCCGCGCGAGAAGTCGATCTTGCCCCACATGTGCAGCCCGGTGATGTTGCCCTGCACATCGACGTTGGCGGTGAGGGTGTCGCCCTTGCCATCGACCACGGTGAGCACGAAGCCGCCCGCACCGGGGCGCAGGGGCGCCGCTTCGGTGTTGAAGAACAGGCTGGCGGTGCTCCACTGCCCCTGCTGCGTCCAGAGGCTGAGCAGCTGGAAGTCTTGCGGGCCGGTGCCGCCGACCAGATAGTCGGACATGAGGGCGGTGCCGCCCTCATAGTCGATGCGCCCGCTGGCGATGCCTGGGTTGGTGTCGGTGCGGCCCCGGTAGAGAACGCCCTCAAAATCGTCGTACACGGTGCCCATCCAGCGAAAGCGCACGCTGCCGGGGATGATGCGCTGCGCGGTGTAGGGGCACAGGTCGATCACGACGGCGGGGGGCGTGAAGGTCTGGCTGACCGAGGTGGGCGCCGCAGCGCCGACGCGGTAGCGGGCCACGACGGAGGCGCCGCCCAGCATTTCTTCGCCCACGGCGGTGGTACCGTATTCGCCGCCCTTGAATGCGGTGCCGCTGCTGCTGCCTGAGCCATCGGTGACGGCGCGGTCGAACGACCGCGCATCTTCGTGGTCGCTCTTGTAGCTGCTGGTGCTGCGGTTGTGCGAGACGACCTTGAGTGAAACAGCCTTGCCCGCGTAGGACACGGTGCCCATGCTGTTCAGGAAGCCGCCCGCACCGTCGTCGGTGATGGTGCGCAGCGCGATGATGCGGTTGTCGTTGGTGGCGCCGGTCTCTTCGCTGAGCGTGGAGCTGCTGCCCACGGTGGTGGTGATGGCGAAGGGGCGTGCTACATATCGGATGGCCATGTTCAGGAACTCCGGGGCCAGTTGACGTAGGTGCCACCCGTGCCGGTGCTGGCGGCGGGCTCGTAGTATTCGGGCACCGTGCGAATGGTGTAGGTCACATCGGCGGTCTTGCTGGCCGTAGTGGTGGTGAGGTTGCCGCCACTGCTGTTGCTGACTTCGCGCGCGGTGGCCCACTGGATCTGCAGCGTGCCGGCGGCGGGCACGCTGGCCAGGCTGAGGGCGATGAAGCCGGCCGCATCGGGCGTGGGGGCGGCCATGATCTCGGTGACGAGGGTCTCGGTCTGGCAATCGATCTGCAGCTGAGCGCCCGCGTCGGGCATGTGCGTGGGGCGCAGCAGCACGGTGCGGCTGAAGTAGTCGATGACGCCGGTGGCCGCGCCGGCGAGCTTGCCCGCACCGTCGTCGGTGACGGTGCGCACCACGCCGGCGCTGGTGTAGCCGATCGTCAGCGAGCCGGGCACGACGCGGGCGGCGTCGCTCTCATCTTCAATCACCCAGCAGTATTCGGGCGCGCGCACGGCGGCGCCCTGCGTGCTGCGGTTGGTGTAGGCGGTGGGCTCGCCGTGGCTGATGGTGATCAGGCTGCCGATGTCGGGAATGGCTTTGAGCGTGAGGGTGCCCGCGCCCGTGGTGTAGCTGACGGCGCCGCCGCCGCTGCCCACCAGCTTGCCTTCGCCATCGTCGGTCAGCGTGTAGCGGTTGCCCAGCGACCAGTAGTCGATCACCAGCGTGCCGGGCGCGGGCAGCGGTGTGAGCTGGAACACCTGCGTGAGCGTGGCGTTGACTTCATCGATGCGGATGCGCTGGGTGTGCGGCGTGATGCCCACTTCCACGCGGCGCGGCGATTCGGCCAGCACGAGGCTGTGGCGCGATGCCGGCCGCTGATCGACGCTGGCCGCTTCGGTGCGGCTGTTGGGCACGATTCGGGTATAGATGCTGTCCAGCTGCAGCCACGTGTCGTTGATGGCGCAGGGATCGGCAAGGCGGGTGGCGCTGTAGAACAGGCCGGCATCGTTGTAGACTGTTTCACGAATCTTGGTCTTGTTCGATTCGCGCGCGAACAGGCGCGAGGGTTCACTGCCGGGGAAGTCGTACAGCAGTGCGTCGAACAGTTCGCACGTGACCAGCTGGGCCTTGAAATCGGTCAGCGTGCCGTTGACGATTTGCGTGAAGGTGCGCACCTCGCTGCTGGCGGTTTTGATGCGCACGCGCTGGCGCCGCTCGCCGGGCATGCCTTCGTTGTAGATCAGCACAAAGGTCTTGCCCAGCGCGGGCAGGGCCGCGCCCTCGCGCTGGAAGATTTGCGCGCTGCGCATGGTGGCGAAATGGTTGCCCAGCAGGTAGCCGTTGAATTCGGCCGCATCGGCCATGCCGCCTTCTATGCGCTTGGCGATTTCGGCGCGCGTGGCGAAGGGGTTCTTGAGCGACAGCATGGCGATGCTGACGTTCTCATCCGCAGGCGGGTCGGCGATGATGACGTTGGCGCCCAGCAGCGGGGCTTGATCGCCGTTGAGCAGCACGCTATGGAACTGCACGATCTCGGTACGGCCGGTGGTGCGCGTTTCTTCGGAGATGTCGTTGAGCAGCTCATTGCTGCGGCCGCTGACCAGCAGCGCGGCAGCGGGCGGGCCGCCGCCCTCGGGCACATCGGCCATATTGGCCGATTTGGCGAAGCGGATGTCGTGTTGAAGTAGGGGCATGGGTCAGACTTCGATGAAGCTGTAAATCGGCCGCACGATTTCGCTGGGCGTGTACTCGCCATCAACCAGCTTCCACAGGTCGTAGGCGTCCACCGAGGGGCCGTTGGGTGAATGAAAGGCGACGCTGTGCACGGTGCCGCGCAGCAGCAGGGCAAAGGTCTCACCGGGCAGCTCGGCCCAGGCTTGCATCTGCTGGTAGTCCTCGCGGGTGGTCCAGGCTTGCGAATCACGGCCGTCCAGCGTGATGGCGCGGCCGGCCAGGCGCAGGCGCTCGTGCATGTGCAGCGCGCCGTTGGTGCCGGTGATCGTCTGCGTGGCGCGGCGCCACTGCTTGTATTCGTCCGTCCACTGCAGGCGGTCTGACAGGGCCAGCGCGTCGCCGGTGGCCAGGCGAGTCAGCGTGATCGACATTACGCGGCCCTCCGCTGCGCGTCCACGGCCTGGCGCAGGAAGTCGTCCACGTTCGATTGACTCTTGGCGTCTTTAAAGTCGGCGCGCCGCTGCGTGCCGTCCACCGTGAGGTATGTGACGTACTGATTGCCGCCGCCGGAGCCATTGCCGGTGCCCGTGCTGATGCCGCTGCCGCCCGACGATGTGCCGCTGGCGCTGGACTTGGGCGCATCGGCCTGCGCTGGCCGGGTGACAGCGGTGCCATTTCCGCTCTTGCCGCTGGCGATCACCAGTGCCTCGAGGCGCGCGTACTCGCGGCGCAGGTTCGCGTAGTACTCGCCGTTGCCCGGCAGATTCGCAACGCCATATTGATCCGCCTCGTCCAGCTTGATCTTGATGTTGGCCGCGTCGATCGCCTCCTTCATACCGATGGCGCCGTCGCCAAACAGCTTGGCCACGCGCTGATTCATCTGGGCCTCAGACTCCACCGCGCTGATGACTTTGCCTTCGCCATCCTTGGCCCAGCCCTGCGCAAAGCGGCTAGCCATGAAGGCATCATCTTGCTCTTGCTTCTTCCGATCGCGGTCAGCCTCGGCCTTCTTCTGGCCGGCGCTCTCACCGGGGCGCCCATACTTGTCTTGCAGGTACTGCTGGAACTTGGCGGCTTTCTCGGCCTCCTTTTGAACGTCGCGGATGCTGCCGCCCACACCGCGCCAACTCTGAGCCATCTGCGCCGTTGCGCCCTTCGTGGTGGAGGCGGCTTCCACAGTGGCCCTGCCGACGTCGTCGATCGAGAGCTTGACGCCTTCCTGCGCGGCGCGGGCTTGGATAGCGGTGCTGGCGATGCCGCCATTGGCGGCGATCATGCGCTCGACCATCACTTCAGCCGCTCTGCGCTTGCGCTCTTGCCAAGCCACGTAACTCTCGCCCTCCTGTGCACCGGCGCGCACCATCATGGCGTAGGCGTCCTCTGCCCGGCGCGCGGTTTTCGACAGTTCGTCCCGGCTTTTCATGCCCAGTTCGGCAAACGCCTCGCGCAGGCTGTTCACACCCGGGCGGGACCGATCAAGCTCGTCGCTCAGCTCACGGGCCTTTTGCTTGGCCTGGTCGAGCAGGCCGTCTGTCACCTTGTCGCCCAGCACGCGACGCATGGATTCGATCTGGGCCCGCACTGCTTCAATTGCCTGCTGGCTGTCGGCGGCGTTGATGCCCTTGGCAATGCTGGCCTCCAAAGCGCGGCCAGTGTCCACGCCTTGGGCCTTCAATCGGTCCAGGCCATCAATGATCTGATCCGTGTCGTTGATGGCCCCGCGCGCGCTTGCGCTGATCTTGCCCCGCAGGTTGTCGTAATCCAGGCCTGTGCGCTTCACGGCTTCGCGCAGGGTGGAGTCGGTCAGCTGCGCCAGGCGCTCGGCTTCGCGCTGGCTGCCCATGAACGCGGCGCGCGCCATCGTCTCGAACTGAAGAAGGTCTTTGCCGTCCAGCGCCGATGCCCATGCGGCCTGGAATTCGCCGACGCCGATCTTCCCGTCGGCAAGCAGCTTGTCCAGCGTCGATGCGAAGTCTTTAATGCCGTCGGTCTTGGTGAGGTCAAAGCCCTTCGTGATCTCGCTCACTGCCTCGGCGGCGGTCTTGCCATCCTTGGTGAGCTTGTCGAACTCGGCGGAGGCGGCCCGTGCGGCCTTGCTCAGCTCGAACTGCTTTTCAATGGCATCTTGCGTCTTCAGCGCCAGATCCCGGCGCATCTCTGCGGACTCCGCAGCAATGCGTGCGTTCAGCTTCTCCTGCTCTGCAAGCTCAGCGCTGCGGTCCTTGTAGCCCATCAGCTTGGCCGCAGCCTCGCCGATCCAGGTGCCGTAACTCTTGAAGTTCAGCGCGATGTCCAGCGCAAGCAAAGGCCCGAAGCCGCGCACCAGGCCGCCCACTGCCCCGGTCAGCAGGCCCAGCTTGCTTGTGGTCGCCGCAGCGGCAGCGCCCGCGGCCTCTTTCTTGGCGGTCGCGCTACCCAGCGCCGCGCCCATTTCGCCCCATGCCTTGGCGTTGGACGGCACCGCAGCGCGCTCAGCCTCCAGCGCGACACGCTGGGCTCGCATGGCAGCTGTGGCGGCCTGGGATGCCGCCGCATGTGCCGTCTGCGCGGCTGCGCTCTCGCGCGTCGCAGCCGCGTGGGCGCCAGCCGCTGCCGCGCCATCGCGTGCTGCGGTGGCCCCGCCACGTGTAGCCGCTGTGTTGGCGCCTTTGGCGGTCGTGTTCCCGACAGTGGCCGCCGTATCGGCTTCCACGGCCAGTTTGATCTCCAGCCAGTTGCGCGCCATGTTCAGCGCTTTCCACGCGCCGAAGGTCATGCCCGCGTGCGTCATGGCGCTGGCGACAGTGCCGATGTTGTCGGCCAACAAGCCAATCGACTTGGCAGCGGCAGCCGTTGCACCGTTGGCCTGGTCGGTGTCGGCCAGGTAGCGCTGGAAGCTGGTGCGTAGGTTTTCCATTGCGCGCCCGACCGTGACGGGCACCTGCGCGAACTCGCCCTTCACCACGTCGGTCTGCTTGCGCAGGGCGCTGATCACCGTCTCTGATGTCAACTGGCCGGCTTCGGCCATCTTGCGCAGCTCGCCGGTGTTCACACCCAGGCCATCGGCCATGGCCTGCGCCAGGCGCGGCGCCTGTTCCATCACGCTGTTGAACTCGTCGCCGCGCAGTACGCCGCCCTGCAGGCCCTGGATCAGCTGCGTGATGGCCGCCTTCGACGCCTCGGCGCTTGCGCCACCAATCTGGATCGCTTGGTTGATCGTCTCGGTCAGCCGCAGCGACTGCGCTGACGCGTCCTGTGTGGATAGACCGGCGTCCTTTCCTACCTTGGCAATGCGAGCAAACAGATTGCCCGTTTCCTCCAAGGCGCTGTTGGTGCGCAGGGCAACGCCCTGCACGTCGTCCATGGCGCCCGCCAGCTGCTGGCCGCGCCCCACCACCAGGCCGATGCGGGCTTCCAGGTCGCGGTACTCGCCGACCAGACGGGCAACTTCCTGCGCCCCCGCTATCCCCTGCTGTACACCCAGGAAGCCGAGCAACTGGCCGCGCGCACGATCAAGCTGCTCGCTGATCGATTCGATGCCCGACTTGATGGAGCGGCTGGTGCTGTTGACAAGGCCGCCCGCCTGAACGCTGGACTGGGCCATCTGGCCCTGCTTGCGGCCCAGCTGGTCGATGGCCGCGGCAATCTCGCTCAGGCGTGGCTTGGCCTCAGCGTTGTCCACCGCGATTTTGACGCCAACGACCTTATCGTTCATGATCCGCACCCATGAAACGCGCAAGCTCCCGCCCGCCGTCCCTGCCGGTATTCGCCTTCTGGTTGATGGTGTTTGCCGTCAGCGCTGGCCTGTACAAGGGCCTGCCGCTGCTGCTGCTGGCGGGCCTGGTGGCGCCGCCGGTGTTGCTGCTGGTCTGGGCGCTGCGCAGCGTGCGCTAGCGCCCGCGTTTACAGCCAGGTCGTTCGCATGAACTTGCTGACGCCCGCGCCTGTGATGGTCGGGTCTTGCAGCAAAGAGCCTTCCACTTCGAGGTTCATAAAGCCCTTGGGCTGAATCAACGCCAGCTGCTTGGTGACGCCCTGGCTGACGCGCCACAGATCCACCACCGCCGCGCCGCCCTGCATCACTTCGTTGATGCCGGCGTAGCGCATCTGCAGCTCGGGCGCCTTGGTGACCAGGTGCTCCACCACGACCTGGTCAACGTGGCTGCCACTGACCCAGATCTTCGCGCCGTTGGTCAGGCCGGAAGCGGTGGGCAGGAACCAAATACCTTCGGGGCGCACCTCGAAGTTGCCGGGGGCGGTCACTGCGGTGGCGGTGGCCACATCCGCACCGGTCTTCAGGGTCACGCCCGTCATGCCGATGTAGGGCAGCGGCAGCAGCGCGCCCAGGTAGGCGGTGTACTCACGGTCAGTGATCGTCGCCGCATCCTTTTCATCAATGACGCCGTACACCGCGCGCGCCAGGTTGACGATGCTGATGTCGGCCAACTTGGCCTTCACGGTGGCGCCGGTGACACGACGGCGCTCGGCGTGGATCGCGCCGCCCGCCACCGTCATGTCGTCCTGGGTCTCCACATCTTCCTTGTACTCGGTGACGAGCTCCAGCACGTTGCCGATCGGCGCCAGGCCGGCGGCTGAGTTCCAGGGCTTGGCGTACACCTGGCCGACCATGGCCACGGGACGGTAGATCTGCTTGACGATGTTCTCTGCGGGCATGAGTCACTCCTGCTCAATAGGGTTGGGGTTGCTTGTGAAACACTGTTCTCACGTCAAACGTGAATGGCAAAAATTGGGTTCCCGAGTCGAACCACGGCGCGCGCTGCTGGTCGCTCAGGGCGACAGGCAACGTCGCTCCTTCGACGCGCGCATGCAGCAGTGCAGACAGCACCAGGCCGGCCAGCGGGCCTAGCGCCTCCCGGGCTTGCTCGCCGGTTCGCGTGCTGCCCACGTGGCGCACAACGCAGACCACGTGCCACCTGTGCAGCAGCAGCACCCGCGTGCCCTGGTTCTCAATTACCTGCGGCGCGCCGCCGTAGATCACGTGCACGGCGGGCGCCAGTTGTTTGGCCACCTTTACGTCGGCCAGGTCGGCCGCGGCCAAAACATGCACGGCGGGTTTCAGGCCCGCTGTCGCGGCCTTGACGAGCTCGACCAGGCGCGGCTCGATCGCCAAGAAGTTGTTGCTCTGCGCAACCGTCATGCCTGCCGTGCTCATCGGTAGCCCCCGTCCACATCGCGCCCGATCTGGCGCGGTGCAAAGTCGTGGAAGGTGTCGCCCGACGCAGGGCCGCTGGCGGCCGTGGCGCCAGGCTCGCCGCCCCAGGGGCAGACCAGCTTGGCCTTGCCCTCGGCGATGGCCTGCAGCTCGGCCGTGGCCGTCTTGAAGCGGCGGTACACCTCTGCCTCGGGCGCCAGGTCGTCGTACAGGTAGTAGCGCGCGATGTCGCACACGATGCGCGTCAGCTGGGGCGGCGGCACGTACTCAACGGCGCCCACCCCCGCCGGCTTGGCGCAGCCTGCCAGCGGCAGCGCGAACACTGCGCCCAGGCAGCCGTCTGCCAAGGCATGCGCGTCGTCCAGCTTCAGCTCGACGCGCGCAACCTGCACAGCGGCGTTGTCCGGGTCGGTCAGCTGGATCATCTCCGGCTCGCCGAATCGGGCAACCATGTCCTGGGGCGTGGCGTAGCGCATGGCGGCTTGCAGGCGATCAGGCGTGGGCGTGCTTGACGATCTGCACTTCGACCAGCTGGCCGGCGCTTGCGGCATCCATCGCCACGGCGCAGTTGTCGGTCAAGGTGCCGACAGCGGCCTTGCCCGAGCCATCTGCCGCCGGCTTCACGTAGGCGCCCTTGGTGATGGCTGCACTGGCCTCAACCAGGTAGCTGTAATCGGTGACGACTGCAACAGCCTCGCCGATCGCGGCGGCGTCTTCGGACACGCCGATGCTGTCCTGGTTGCCATTGGCGGGCGCGGCGGGCGCGTGGGTGCCGGCGCGGCACACGAAGCGGTTGGCGGCCACGGCGGCCGTGGCTACCACGGTCTCGGCGTGTCGCTTGTCGAACTGACGGGTCATTGTCGGTGCTCCTGTGAAGTTGAGGTGCGTGAATGCGGTGCTTTCACCCAAAAGGCCCACCGGCTGTGAAGCGGGTGGGCTAAGGAGGCGTGCAACGCCCCAGAGGAGGGAATCAAGATCAGCGCTTCGGCTTGGGCTTGGGCGCTGGGGGCGGCGATGCGGCGGGTTCTGGCGCCGGGTCGGCGGTCGGCACGTCAGCGGTGTCGGGCTGGTCGGTTGCCGGCGCAGCGGCAGCGTCAGCGGCATGCGCCTGTTCTGCTTCGCGGGCAGCCTTGGCGGCCATCAGCGCGTCTTCGTCTTCACGTTTGAGCTCGGGCAGCGGCTCGCCGGCGTTGATCACGGTGCGCTCGCCGTTGACGATGACCGCCGTGGCCACCAAGGCGATTAGGTTGCGTTTTGTGGTGCTCATGCAGGTCTTTCAGATGGGTTCACGAAGGCCCGGCGGCGCGGCAATTCAATGCCAGGCTTGGGTGCGCCGCGGGGGGTTCTGCTCAGCTCTCTCGGCTTGGGTTTATTCCGCTCAGACCGGGTTCTGGAACAGGAAGCCGGCGGCGCCGCGCACCAGCGTGGGCTTGCGCTCATAGGTGGCGCCGTAGATCCAGCTCTTGGTGCCGCGGTCGTAGTACGGCGTCTCCACGAACGGGTGGCCTTCCAGCGTGCCGGTGAAGCCAAAGGCGGGCTCGCCCAGGCTCAGGTTCTGGCCGCTGGCGCCGATGTTGGGCACGTAGGCCAGGATGGCGTTGTTGCCCCACACGTCGGCCACCACGTCGGCGTCCGACGTCCACACGGCATCGGCCACCACGATGTTGGGCACATTGAGGATCGACTTCAGCTGGTCGATGGTGGCCGGGCCCAGCATCGTCGTCGGCAGGTAGCTCTTGACCTCGGCATTCATGGCCAGCGCGTTCAGCACGGCAGACGGAATCACCAGGGTGTTGGGCCGTCGGCCCGTCTTCTGGCGAATCACCTCGCTCTTGGCGCGCACATCGGTCACAGGCGTGCCGGTGGCCGCGCTCCACTTCGTACCGCCGGACAGCGCCAGCACGTTGCCGGCGTAGGCCGCACTGTCGGTGGCCAGGGCGGCGGCCTCCATCTCGAAGCTCAGCGTCAGGATCTGCAGCGCGGTGTTCACCGCGATCTGGCTGATGGGGATGTTCAGGCCCACATTCAGGCGCGCAGCCTCGTCCTGTTCCTGGATCAGCTCGCGCGGAATGGGCACGTCGATCGCGTGCTGGTCGATGGTGTAGGCCTTGCCTTCCCACTTGATCGTCACCTGCTTGGTGGCGGCGCCAGGCGCGCGGCGGGTGTTGTAGGCGCGGGTCGCTTCGTCGCCCAGCTGGCCCAGCTGGAAGCCGCGCAGCGCGGTAGGCAGCATGGGGAACAGCGAATGCGCCGCCATGCTGGCAGCCTGCGCGGTGCCTGCGGCCAGCATCAGGCCGCCCAGGATCGGGTTGGCCAGGCGGATGTTCTTCGGGGTCATGTCGATTCCTTGAATGGATGGATGACGGGGGTTCTCGTGCGGTGCGTGTCGGGTGCCGGCGCGCTCAGCTGGTGAAGCTGGTCACCTTGCCCAGCGCCTCGGCGTAGCTCACCTCGGGGTGTTCACCCTGGTAGCGGCGCGCGGCCTGGTCGATCTCTTCGTCGGTCTTGCCACGGGCGTCAAAGCCCTGGCCAAGCTGGGCAGTGGCCATCTCGCCGAACGACACCACGGCGGTGCGGCTGGACATATGGCCCTGCAGCCAGGCGCACATCTGCAGCGGTGTGATCTGCGTGGTGCTGGCGCCCTCGCTGAAGCTGACCGGCTCGCTGACGGCGGCCAGGGTTTCCAGCGTGGCAACGGCGGTGGCCTTGTCCTTGGGCAGCAAGCGGCCGGCCTTGACTTCGCCCTCGGCAAACGCGACGAAGCCGGCGCGGCGGTCGGCTGCGGCTTTCTCAGCGAAGCTGGCTGCGGCCTTGTCAGAGGCTGCGCGCGCTTCATTGGCGATCTTTAGATCGTTCTGAAGTTTGGCGTTGGCATCGTCTTTGGCCTTGCTGTCAGCGCGCAGGCGCTCGAGCTCGGCCTTGTCTGCATCACTCATGGTTTGCTCCTGTGGTTGAGTGGTGGCGGGAGCCGGCGCAGGCGCGTCGGCGGTTTCTGAAAAGCTCACGGCTTCGGTGGCGTGGTCCATGAAATCGATGTCCTTCAGGCCAGCCACGGCGGGCGGCTGCGCGCCCAGGAAGGCCACGTGGCGCAGGTACCACTTGCCGGGCGTCGGGTTGTGCGGTGCGCCGGGCGGGTAGAAGCTGGCGCTGCGCTTCTTGAAGCGCTTGGCCTTCACCATCTCGGCGAAGGCGGGGTCAACCTCATGCGGATCGACAGCCAGGTTGCCGGCGTCGTTGATGAACACGCGCTTGACCCAGCCGTACGCGGGCAGGTTGTCCTTGGGGTGGCCCACCGTCAGCGGGGCTTCGCGCAGCGCCGCGTTGTAGGTGGCCACCATCTCTTCGAGCTGGGCGCGCGTGAAGGTGTGGGAATTGCCCGCGTCGTCGCGGTGCGTGCCAGCGCGGAAGATTTCGATGCCGCCCGGCAGTTGGGCTGCCGTTTCCGCTGAAGTGGCGCCCGCGCCGCTTTGCGCGGCGGAGGCGGCGGCGCTGGGGGCGGCGATGATTGCGGGCGTTGAACTCATGGCCGGCATCGTCGCGCGACGAGCCTGGCCGGCCTAAATGACCAGAGTCAGTGATTCAGCCTATTCGAGGGCCAGGGTACCCTGCCGCCGCGCACGCTCGGCGCGCAGCCAGCGGGCCTCAATGCGGCGTACGTGGCGCTCGCTGATGCTCAGCAGCTGCGCCACGCGTGCGTAGTCTTGCCGGCTGCTGGCGATCAGCTCAATCACGCGGGCGGCCATGCCGCTGAGCTTCATGTCGCGGCCCTGGTTGATATAGGGCTGCGTGCCGCCCAGGTCGCTGGCCACGCCCAGCATCAGCTCGACAGCCAATTGTGCGGCCTGCGCGGCGTCGGGCGCGCGGGCCGCTTCACCGCGCGACACCAGCGTGACGTACAGCGAGCGGGCGATATCGCGCCAGGATTCAGGCCAGCCGGCGGTGCGCGCTTCAATAGGGGCGATCTGCTCGGCCGTCAGCTCTGCCAGGTCAGGCCGTGCGGCCGCCAGCAGGTCCAGGTCATCGGCAAGCAGATCGCCGCTCATGTCAGCGCACCTCGTGGCCGCGGCGCTGCCACAGCTTCAGCGCTTCGATGACGCTGTCCTGCTGGGCCGGGGTACAGAACCGCAGGGCGCTCATGCCGGTTTGGCGGTAGACGAAGCTGTCCAGCGCCTGGCCGGTGGCATGCTGCACCATGCCACGCCGGCCCATGTCTTTCCAAATGGCCCAGACCTTGCGCTCGCGCGGCGTCGCCTGCTTGTAGCTTTCCTGAAAGCGCGCCCGGCGTCCGGCGTCAGCGACGCCCATGCGCTCGGCCAGGCGCTGCATGTGATCGCGCACCTGTTGCTGCTGCGCGGCCGAACAGTCCTTGCTGCTGGTGTGCCCGGTCAGCTGGTGCAGCAACACACGGTAGTCGTCGTCGGACAAGCGCAGCTTGCCCTTGAGGGCATGAATTGCAGCGACGTGATTGGCCATCGGCTACGCTCCAAACAACGGCGCAGGCGACAGCGACACGCGCTCTGCAGGCAGGTCAAGCGTCTGCGCCAGCAGGCCGCCGTCCGCCGCCCGCGACACCGCGAGCAGCTGGCCGGTGCGCGCGGCCAGCCCGCTGGCCGTGTAGGCTTGGCCGGCGTGGCGCACCTGACCGCCCGCGTAGACTTTGCGCAGAAACCAGCCCGAAGCCACCACGCCCCTGCTGGCCTTGTACGCCTCCCATGCCTGCAGAACCTTGCGCGGCTCGTCTGGCCAGTAGCCCTGGCGCAGCCGACCGACAGAACCCCTGGACAGGCGCAGCGCATCGGCGGCTTCTCGCACCGGCAGCCCGCGAACGAACTCCATCAAATCGGCCGGCGCGGATTCCGAGCCGCTGGCGCCGTTTTCTGGCCGAGGTGCGGCATCGGTACCTGCTCGGCACCGATCAGCGCCGCAACCCCGTCCCAAATCGTCCAGGCAGCCGTGTGCATGCATGGTCAACATCCCGATTCAGTTCACCGCGTCTTTCAGGCCCTTGCCGGCCTTGAACTTGGGCACCTTGGCGGCTTTGATCTTCACGGCGGCGCCGGTGCGCGGATTGCGCCCGGTGCGCGCGGCGCGCTTGCCCACAGCGAAGGTTCCGAAGCCCACCAGCGTGACGGCGCCGCCTTTGCGCAGCGTGCTCGTGATGGCGCCCATGGTCGCCTCCAGCGCGCGGGTGGCCGCAGCTTTGGAAAGGTCGGCGTTCTTGGCAATGTGTTCGATCAGTTCAGTCTTGTTCACGGTTAGCTCTTTCGATGGTTGGTGTTGAAGCCCGGTGTTGACGGACACCGGAAGCCGGGTTCGATGCGTTGCGGCTACTCGCCCCCGGTGCCGTAGGGGTCGCGCGCGCTGGGCGCGTCGTCGGGGGTGATATCGACTGCGGCTTGCTCCAGTTCGTCGACCAGTTCGCTCAAGCGGTTCAGGCAGAACTGATCGACGTCCTCCCACTGCGCGGCCATGTCAATCACGCGCTTACGGAAGGTGCGCAGGGTGCGCACATGGCGGGAGGACAACTGCTTGGCTGTGGGCGCGCTCATGTCAGCCGCTCCAGTCCACCCAGCGCGTCGACCAGGTCGGTGATCAGCCCGCCCAGCTCGCCCGTAGCCAAGGCCACGTCGGCTTCAAAACGGTCTGCGTCGGCGTTGGCGTCGGTCTTCTCGAACACGCCCTCTTGAAACGCTATGCGGCGCAGGTCGAACGTGTGGGTCAGCGTGAAGGCAACGCGGCCCTGCCAGCCCAGAGCCAGCTTGGTCGGCAGCTTGCCTTCGGCGATGTGCTGACGGATCTCGTCGGTCGCCAGGTCGTGGCGGCTGAATCGAACGAGCGCTGGCTCGTCGCCGCTGCCCTTCAGCTCGCACTCGCGCTCAACGTGGAAGGCATCCGGCAGCTTGTCGGCCGAATCGGCGGCCAGCCACGCGGCCATCACGGCTTGGGGCGTTTGCTGGGTGTGCAGCAGCCGCACTTCAAAGCCCTTGCCCGCCACGCGCACCAGGCTGGTCACCAGCTCATCGGCCTTGCTGACGGTGCAGGTGTCCAGCACCAGCCAGCGGCGAACCGGGTCGATCCAGGCGGTGACCACGGTGCGCCGTGGGAATGCGCTGGGCAGCAGCGCCTGCAGGGCGTCGTCACGCAGGTCGCGCAGCTCCTTCTTGCCCGGCTTGCGGCCGGTGGTCTTCTCGATCTCAGCGGCCGCCGCTTCGGCATGCTCGCGAACCGCGTCGCCGGGCACTGACTTGGTTTCAATCTGGAAGCGCGCGATCCAATCGCCGTCCACCGCTTCGACCAGGGCGCCGTGCGCTTCGCCGCGCGGGGGAATCCAGCCGGTGCTGCGCTGCTGGGTGGCCGTGCAGGGCGTGAAGGGCTCCTGCGCCAGCGCTTCTTCCAGCTGGGCGGCGGCGGTGGGCCATGCGGCGCCGATCTGATAGAGCTTGAGTTGCTTGAACATGTCGGCCCTTTCAGTGGACCAGCGCCAGCTCGGCGGCGGCTTGTTTGGCGGCGGCGATCCAGGCGGCTTTGCCATCGTCACTCAGCGCACTCCAGGCAAGGTAGCGGCCGAGGACGACCTCTCGGCTCTCGCGCTCTTTCACCCAGGCCCGGTACATGGCCTCGGCAATCTGTTCGTAGCTTTTCATTGGTCGTTCTCCTTCTTTGGTGTGGGCTTGCGGGCGATGACGGCGGGTGCGTAGCGGTCGCAGATGCCTTGCGGCACAACGAGGAACTTGCCGAGCGTGCAGTCGTAGCCCGTGGCTCGGCCGCCGTCGAACGTTATGGCGCCGGCGCTGCGATGGACGCAGTTGCAGCAGGCATCGCGCATGCCGGGGCTGCGGTAGCCCTGGGCGGCCTTGCGTTGGGCGAAGCGGTCTGCGCTCATTCGGGGCTGACGCCGTTCAGGTGGTTGATGGCTGCAACGCACGCGCCTGCAGACACACGGGCCTCGTCGGCCCACGCGAGGTGATCGGCCTCGCTCGGATCTATCGGATCGCCGGGCGGTTGAACCACCGTCTCCAGCGTGCGCGCCAGGCTGAGAAGGTCGGCCGCAGTGGCGCCCAGGGCCGCAGCGGTGGCCGCGCGGTTCATGGCGTCACCTCTGCATTGGCGTCTTTGGTGGCCTCGCGGATCACGGCGTTGACGGCCTTCTCGATCTCGCTGTCCACGCTCTTGATCAGCGTGGCGTCGGTGTCGGCGGCCACGGTGATGCCCAGGCGCTTGATGATGTTCGCGTCCAGCTTTTCCAGCGCAGCGGCGACGGGCGTTTCCTTCGTGCGGATGCACAGGGTCACCTGCTCGGGCGTGAGAGCGCCGCTACGGGCCAGACTGCGCAGGCGCTGGCACAGCTTCTCGTCGTCGTCCCAGGACAGGCTGCCTTTCTGCTTTTGCAGGCCGAACTTCAGGCCGTCGACGACGTAGGTGCGCGGCTTCTCGAACAAGGCGGGGTTGGCCTGGATGAGCTCGGCCAGGTCGTTGTGCTGCTTGGCAACGCGGCGTGCCAGGCCGCGAATGCCGGCAAAGTTTTCGTTCTTGACCACGTCGATGCCGGCCTGCATGGTGGCGAGCAGCTCGCTCAGCTTGTCGCGGGCTTCGCTGAGGGTGGCGGCGCGCTTTTGAATTTCTTCGAGTGTTGTCATGGGTGTGCTCCGGTGGGTCAGTGAAGGTGTGAGGCAGCCGATCCGAACTCTGCGGTGCGCCACAGTCGGAAGGCATAGCGCTGCAAGGCAGCGGCCCCCGCAGCGGTACAGCAGGGGTGCACTTCGGCAACAGCGACGTAGGCGGCGAGCAGCGCCTCCAGCAGCCGCTCGGGCGACGCGCCGGCGGTGAAGCCCTGATCGATAAGCGCGGCGGCCAGATCGGCCCGTTCGCGTGCGTCGGCATCTGCCGCGTGGTCAGGCGTCCCGCGGCTCATCGGAATGGCCCCAGCGAGGGAACGGCCAGGAAGTCGGCCGCGCCGGCCCGCACCGGGGCGCTGCAGGCCGCCGCATAGCAGGGCCTGGACATGGGCGAGCGCGCGTCGCATGCAGCGGCACGCTGGTTGCCCGGCCTGGTCGGCAGGCGGGCGCCTTCGGAGACGTGCGGCTGCGCGCTGCGGCTGATAGACCACAGCGTGCCGCGATGGCCGAAGCGCACCAGCCAGCCCAGCGTGACCAGGCGGGCCAGCGCTTTGCGGGCGGTGTCGACGCACATCGGCCGGGCGCGGAAGTCTGTCAGCAGCTCGCTGAGGTTGACTGTGCCGCGTGCGTGCACGATGCGGACGATGGCTTCGTCGCGCGGGTTCAGGCTGGCGCCGCTCATGATTGCGCTCCAAGCAGGCGCCAGAAGCGGGCGGCCAGGCGCTCGCTCAGCGTTAGGCCGTACGGGCCGTGAAACGCGAAGCGATAGCCCTCGGATTCAGGAAACGCCTGCTGCAGGGTGCGCGGCGTGCGGCGACCGCAATCGTTGATGTCGGGCGCTGGCAGGACTGGGCCGGCAGCCCGCAGGCCCCGGTTGGGATGAAGTGAAGCCATGTCAGCCCTTTCAAAGCAACTCGCGCGACAACGGCGCGGGCGGTGTCAGCGCCAGCACCGAAACGGCGCAGCGCTGCGGGAACTTGCGAATCGCCCACGCGGCTGCGTCGGCAGCTTCGGGCAGAAGGCGGCAGTACACGTACGCGCGGCCAAGGCACGTCACAGTGATCAGGAAGGTGCGCATGTCAGTTGCCCTCGCTCAGCAAACGGCGACCACGGCGGCGTCCACCTTGGGGTAGCCGGCATCGGCGGCGGCATTCATGGCGCGAGCGATCAGGTTGTGCACGGCCAGCGGGTAGCAGGTGCTGACAGAGCCTTTCTCGCCGGCCTTCACGCCGCGCGGCACATGAATCAGGCGCTCACGGATGGCGTTGAAGGCGTCTGGCTCAAACACGTCGTCTGGCCGCAGGTCAAAGCGCTGAAACTTGTGGGCGATGTAGCCCTCCAGGTCGTTGTCCAGCGGGTCCAGCTCCACCAGCTCGCACCGCTGCATCACCTCGCGCACCTCGCGGTTCTGGCTGTGCAGCAGGTTGCGCAGCTCGGGCTGGGCGATCAGCAGCACGCCCATCACGCGGCGCAGGCCGTCCTTCAGCTCGATGAAGCGCTTGAGGTGCTTCAGTGTGGCAATCGGCAAGCAGTGCGCTTCGTCGATCACAAGAAGGTGGCGGCGCCCGGCGCGGCAGCTATCGCGCAGGAGCTTGTGCAGCTGGTCGAAGCGGCCTTGCGGGCTGCTCTTGATCTTCAGCTGCGGGTCCAGCTGGTAGGCGATGGCCTCGGCAATGTGCGTGGAGCGCAGCGTCTTGCCCTTGCTGTCGTTGGCTTCCATGGCCAGCGTGTAGGGCTTGATCAGCACGATGTCCTGGCCCTCATCGATGATCCGCTGTTCCAGCGCCTCCAGCAGCGTGGTCTTGCCCGCACCGGACTCGCCGATCAGTGCCATGAAGCCGTGGTTGCGCGCAGCGTCCATCAGCGCGACGCGGGCGTAGCGCGAACTGACCGACTCAAACACATCATTCAGCGACTGCACGTCGTCCACGAAGGGCGACCGGGGCAGGCCGAAGTGCTTCAGCGCGGGCTGATGAACGGGGGTGTACTGGAGTAACATGGGTGCTTCCTCTTCGGTTGGGTTTTGGTTGATTTCGGCTGGGGTTGGAATGGCCAGCGGCGCGATGGCGTCGTTGGCAGGCGCCCTGCAGGCTGCAACCTGCGGGGCGTTTTCTTTTGGGGCGCGGGCCGTCACGCGGCACCGTCCAACAGATCGGCGGCGGCGCGCAGGCTCTTGGCGGTCAGCGCCTGAACACCGCAGGCGCGGGCAGCAGCCACCACGAAATACACGCCGGCGTTGATCGCTTCGACGCGCTGGGCGGCGCTGGGCTTGTCGCCCAGCACGTGCTCCAGCGTGTCCATGAAAGCGCCGACGAGGCTGAGCTCGACAGGGCTGAGTTCTGATCTGGCCATGGGAAATTCCTTCACTCGGTTGCACCGCCGCCGCCGACAACGCGCAGACCAGCGCGCACCGTGAGGCGGTGTTGCAGGTTGTCCAGCTCGTTCTCTGGCACACCGTCGGGGTACCAGGCGCGCAGCTGGGAAACGCGCTCGGGGTTCATCGCCACGCCGCGCTCTTTCAGGGCGCGCGTGGCTTGGAAGTGATTCAGCAGCGGGGCCACCTTTTCTGCTGCTCGGCGGCCCGCAATGGCGGCCGTTTGCACCTGCTCGGCATCGGGCAGCAGGCGCGCGGGCAGTTCTGTCTTGCCCAGGTGGGAATGCGCCACGGCGCCCTTGCCGTCATTCAGGTGGGCGAATGGGCGCGCGTTCTTGTCGCGCAGCTTTTCAGCCTCGGCGGTGGACGTGCCCGCACCCCAGGTCACTTCGGTGAGGCGCTTGGCCACCTCCTGCGCAGCGGTGTGCGGCGCCTGGCGGCGCTCCAGTCCAATGACCGGCGCAGACAACGGGCGGCCGTAGGCGTCGAACTCGCGCACCGGCTCCACTTCAATGAATCGGTCGCTCCCGTCTGCCGAAGGCAGCATCACGCGCAGGGCGCAGTCCGCCATCAGCAGCGGCACCAGATCCAGTTTTTGGCCGTTGTAGATCTCGCCCGCCCAGGGCGTCAGGTCGTACAGCTCACTGCGGCCAGATTGCGGGTGCACGAAGGTGATGCGGCTGTCGCGCACCATGCGGGTGTGTTCCTTGCCGGTCATGAACCACGCGCACACATCGCGGGCGGGCAGCTCAACCAGCGCGCCCGGCGTTTGCAGAATCAGGCTCCACAGGTCATCGCGCACGCGCTGTTCACCATCGTCGCAGCGCACGCGGGCATCGACGTGGGCGATGGCATTGGCGTTGTAGTCGCGCACCCAGGCGGCGGCGGCGGCATTCAGCTGTTCCACCGTGGTGACTGGCTCGGCGCGCAAGCGGCTTTCAAACTGGCGCTCAACGATGTAGTTGGCGCTTTCCACGCCACCCTTGACCCAGGCGTGGTGAGCGGCGTGGGTTTCATGGTTGACCCCCAGCGCATCCAGCAGGCGGCGCACGCCGGTGCTGGTGTTGGCGCTGCCTTTGTCCCACAGCAGCATCTGCGGCACGCCGTGCGACAGGCGCCCTTCAAACGCGCCCCAGGTGTGCATGAGGAAGTCGAACAGGCTGGCCTGGTTTTCGCCAGCGGCCTCGTAGTAGCGCACGTCGATGCAGCGGCTGGCATGGTCGTAGCGGGTGTAGCGCCACACCTTCAGCTTCACGCGCTCCATCGCCACGGGCTTGTTCTTGTTGAACCTGGCCTCGTTCATGATGACCTGGCGCCCACCCATGTAGTACATCAGGCACAGGGACGGGTCGATTTGATGGACGTGGTTGGGAAACAGGCTGCGCAGGCGCAGGTGGTTGCGCGCGTTGGCCTGGGTCTTCATGTCCATCTGCCGGCTGCGCAGCAGCGATGCCACGCGGCCCGGGGTGACATTGACCTCAAACCCGTTTTGCTCGGCCACATTCATGGCCACGCCGATCGGCTTGGTGGCATGCCCGTGGGCGTTCTGCCGCTGGGACGCCAGCCGCGTGCTGGCGATGAAGTCCAGCGTGTCGGCCGGCAGGCGGGTGCGCCCCTTGTCGCTGCGCACCTTGCGTTCCGGCCGGTAGCCGGCGTACACGCGCAGCTTGCGGTGCAGCGTGGCCAGGCTGTCGGTCTTGTCGGCCAAATAGGCGGTCTTGAGAGCCGTGGCCTCGCCATGCGCGGCGGCGGCCAGGCGGTCGCGCAAAGCGCACAGCTGTACCAACTCGTCGGGCGGCAGGGCGGCGGGCATCGGGTGTCCTGTAGCGGCGGCGGTCTTACAGCGCTTCGGTGGTGCCGAAGGCACCCAGCGTCTGGTTGAACAGCGTGGCGAAGCCGTCCAGCGCCTGGTGCGCGCGTCGGTAGCCGGCGGCCAGCTGATCGGCCAGCGCCTCGCGTGCTTGCGTCAACGAATCCTCATCGGCACCGGCTGCGGCTTCGTCCTTGATGGCCTCGGCGCGGATGCCGTCCAGCAGGCAGATGGACTTTTCAATGTCGCCCAGCGCCACGTGGGCCTGGTTGCGCAGACCTTCAAACGCCTGAGGCCAGTCGCGTTGACTCAGCTTCTTGCGGCCCGCGCGCTCGCCGGCCAGCTGCTGGCTGAGTTCGGCGCTGACGGACTGATGCCGATCCGTTTCTCGCTTCTGTTTTCGGAGCGCCTCGCGCAGATCGGACGCCGACATGCGGTCGATTTCGTCCATGTCGCTGAGCGCTTCCAGCTCATCGTCGTCGTGCGTGACCAGCTCAAGGAAGGCACTGGCAGATTTGACCTGTGTGCTCAAAACGGCCAAATTGGCCGATTTGGCGGTCTTAGCTGCAGCCTGCATGAATCGGCGCGCTGTGCGGTCAGCGAAGCCAAGTAGCTCGCAACGTTGAACGAATTCACCGTGCGGCGTCAGCTCCTTCAGGATCAGCAAGCGCTTGCCGCACTCCAGCAGGGCTTCCACGCTGCGGCGCTGGTAGAAGCGAATCTCGTCTTCGATGGTGCCCACGGTGATGGCGCCCTCGTAGCCGATCTGCGCCGCCAGCGCACGCGCTGACTCGGCTGCGGCTGCGGCCTGGTCTTGGGCGGCTTCGGTGCGCTCAACAATGGCGGGCAGGATGTCCTGGGACTCTGCAGGGGCGGTTTTGGTGGTGGCAGTGCGGGCCATGGTGTATCGGTCGGGTTGGTTGAGGAAAAGGGGCTGATCAGGCGCCGGTGAAGGCGCGGCGCTGGTCGTCCAGGCGGGTTTGCAGGCGATCCAGGTCGGCAGTGACGCGGAAAGTGAGGCGCGTGAAGGCGGGCGCTGGAAAGAAGCGGCCGTTCTCTTCGCTCTTGCGTGCCCAGCCCTTGGCGATCAGCTGCGCCATCACCTTGGTGATGTTGGGCGGCGTGGTCTTGGCGGCGGCAGCCAACTCGCTGTTGGTGGCGCCGGAGGCGGCGTAGCCGCACAGGACTTCCAGCACATCCAGCGTGCGCAGGGTCAGGTTGCGGTCGTCGGCGCTCATGGGGCAACCTTCACAATCGCCACAGGAGGCACACACATGGCTGAGTTAATTCCACATGGCATCGCCGCACACTTGATTGACGCGAAGAGCCGCGCCGACGAGGCGCTCGCACGGTCGGCTGTCTTGCACGAAGCGTTGGCGCTGCTCATTGGTGATCTCCACCGACGTGGCCTGACAGATGCCCTGCAGCTGGCCGATCGGCTTGAATATGCGCACCGAAATCCAGAGATTTGCCAGCTGATCCCTGGCGCAGCGGACATTGCGTCGGTGTTGGCCGCCCGCATTCGGGGTGCCTCCCTGAAGCCCGAGCCGCCAACAATCTCGCCGCCTCAAGATGGGTGATCTGTTCGGCCAGGGCCTGGTCGCTGGCTTCAAAGGCGGGCGTGGTACGCACCGGCCGCAGGTTGGGCACGTAGTGCGTGGCGCCGCCGTATTCCGCCCGCAGCTGCGCTGCTACGGCGGGGCCGGCCAGCTGCTCTATGCGCTTGATCAGGCTGATCTCCATGGCTTTACTCCGGTTGGGTTTGGTTGAAGGGAAGCTCCGGCTCTGCAAAGCCGGCCACGTTGGCGTGGTGGAAGGCCACGCTTTGAAGGTGGGCGCGCAAGGCATCCAAGACGGGGGCTGCGTCCGCACCACCGTTGGCCTTGTAGAAGTCGCTGAGCAGCTGCACGGCCTGCTGGAAGCCGCCGCCCAGCTGCACCAGGTCAGCGGTGTCTGCGCCACGCCCCGTGGGCATGTCCACCAGCAGGCGGCCTTGCGTGGCGGCCATCCAGCGGCTGGCCAGGTTGATGCCGCACACCGATTCGTACAGCGGAAGCAGCACGAAGGGCATGCGCCCGGACTCGATCCACTTGTACAGATTCCAGTGGTCGGGCAGGCCCATCAAGTCGGCGATGCGTTCCACGCTGAGGTTCAGCACTTCACGGGCGTGCTCTTTGCACTTGTGCAGCGCGTCCCTGCAGCTGCTGGGCTGATAGCGCTTCCAGAAGGCGCGGCGGGCTGGAGACAGCTTGACGGCCATGGCTTACAGAGCCTCCAAACAAATGCCGGCGCTGTGGCTGGTGCGCACTGGCCTGGCCTGAGAGGATTCAGACCTCACATGAAGAGGGAACAACATGACCGAAAGTGCAGAAGACTTGGCAGGCACCTTGGACGCGGTAGCACAAGCCTTGCTGACCTTGACCGCACAATTGGAGGCCAGGGGAATCATTGACGGCCCCGGACTGTGTGCAGCGTGGCGCGCGCGGCGGGCACCAGCGGACGCCAGCGGCGCGCACGCTGCGGCGCTGCTGCGGACGATGGGACAGCTGGCGAATGGGCTTGATCAGGCGCGCGCGACGCGCCAATCACGGGGGCGCTGAGCGGGCGACCATAGTCGTCGTACGCCGGTGTAGGATGCCGCTGCGACATGGCGGGCCGTTCAGGCGGCGAGCTGCAGGCGGGTGGCAACGGGGCGCGAGGTGCCCTGCTTCAAGCCCAGGTCTACGGCGATGTCATGCGCCTGGCCGCGCAGGCACTTGTACTTTGGGTTGTCCTCTTTGTCGTTGATGATGGCCCAGACGACCGTGACGCTGTAGCCGCGCTTGCGCGCCCAGTCCGAGACGGAAACGCCTTTGTGGGCGAAGTCGGCGCGGATCTGCTGGCGGGTTTTGAGGGGCATGTGGTGCGCTCCGTAGTGCTTAAGCAGGCTGCAACCTGCTTGGGCTTGTTGGGTTTTGTTGAAGCGATTATGGTGCGGATATCCGCACCTTGTCAACACATGAATGCGGATTTATTCACCATCGGCGCTCGACTGAAGGCGGAGCGCGAACGCATTGGTCTGGCCCAGACGGCCTTTGCTGCGCTAGCCGACGCGGGCAAGCGCACGCAGATCGATTGGGAGAAGGGCGTGTCGTCTCCGACTGCGGCCCAACTGGCGCGGTTCGCGGCCTCTGGCGTTGACGTGCTCTATGTCATCACGGGCGTGTACGCTGGCGGGGTCAAGCCGGCGCCCACGATCACGGCCGAGGAGGAGGCGCTCTTGACGCTGTTTCGCGCGGCGCAGCCAGCTGTGCGTGGCGCAGCCATCGGCGCATTGATGGGCGCGCCCTCAGGCGGTATGACGCAAACGCAGTACGGCAGTGGCACACAGCTGGGCCACGTGACTGGCGACGTGAACATCGGAAGCCGAAAACTTAAAAACTGAGGGCGCCATGGGGGGGGGCAAAGACAACAAGGTGCTGATAGCCCTGGTGAACGCGGTCAACGGCTTGTTGACCCGCCTGGGCTGGCGGATGCACCAGCACGGCAGCGGCACGCAAGTCGGCCGCGTGGGTGGCAATGTGACGATCAACCACTTCCATGCCCAGCCCGACCGAACGGCGCCGCCGCAGCCAACGGTGGCGGACGTGCTGGCGCTGCTCGATGCGCTGGAGCCCTACGGCAAGCGCGGCGCGTTGCTGGACTTCATGGCAACTGAATTTGGCACGCGGCGCGTCGTGGAGTTGGACGCGCTGGCGCTAAGGCGCACGTGGGGTTATGCCCGCACCACGCTGACCCGCGCGCGATGGATGGCGCGCCAGAGAAGGGGCGCACCATGACCGTGGTTTTGACGGTTCGCATCGGCCGCATCGGGGTCAACCCCATGGAGACCGAGGAGTACGGGCTCGACCGCCGGGCCAGCGCGCTGAAGAAAGCAGGCGACTGGAGCGGCGCCATTGCGGCGTTGCACGAGCGCAAGGCGCTGATGGGCGTGGGCTGGACTGACGACAAGCTGGCGAAGTACCTGCAGCATGCCGGGCGCTTCGACGAGGCGATGGCAGAGATTCAGTGGCTGCTGGACAACTCACAGCGATATGTGGAACAACTGCTGGGTCACCGCCCCGCCAGCGTGCAGCAGTCATCGCGCGCGGTGCACTGCATGCAGGTGCATCGCGCTGCGGCGCTGATCTGCAAGCGCGAGGGGCGCGCGGATCTGCAGGCACACCACGAACACCTGGCCGAGCGCTATGGCGCGATCAGGGCGCGCCTGGAGCCGATTGCCCGGGAGGCAATGAAAGGCAGCTCAGGCGGCAGCTCAGGCCAGAGATTTCCCATTGACAACGAAGGAGTGAGGGATGAAAAAGCAGTGTTTGAAATGCGGTCTGGTGAATGAAAACGCGACCGGCGACGAGCTGGAGGCGTGCCCAGGCTGTGGCGCCATTTACAGCCGGGTGGCGGCAGCGGCAGCCGCCGCGCGTGGTGTTTTGCCTACCCCGCAAGGTGCCGGCCCTGCAGCGTCACCACGCCGGCCGGTGCAGGTTGGAGCCTATGTGACCCAGCTGCGAGAAAACAGCATCTATCCGACCTTCCGGCAAGTGGTCAACATCTTTGCGATCGTGGGCTATGTGTTGGCCGCACTGGTCGCGCTGGGCGCGCTGTTCAGCCTGGTCAAGGTGAACATTGGCGCAGGCCTGCTTGGGCTGGCGTTTGCCATCTTCCTGGTGGTGGTGACGCGTATGAGCAAGGAGATGTCCTTGATGGTGGCCGATGCCAGCGATGCGCTGGTGCGGATGGCGGCGAGAACAGAGGAACGCTGAACGATGGCAGCCGAGCAACCAATAGTCATCGCTTCAGATGCGACAGCAGAAGAAGTACTTCGACAGGCCCTCGCGCGCGAATTGACGCTGCATCCTGGCAAATCGCTTGACCTATCCAAATGGCCGACTGTAGAGATCACACTTACCGGCGCACACTACGACGGGACCATTACTGCGGCAACCGGAAAAGCGCTGGTAGAGGTTCAACATGCAGTTGATCAGGCATACCTGCGCCTAGTTAGACCCGATGGCCGGCGCCTGACGGACGCTGAGAAAAATAAGATGGCAGTCACTGCTACCGTCGAACGTGGCAGTTCTGTGGTAACAGTCGACTTCAGCGGTGCGCTGACCCAATTGACAACGGAACTGGCGGGCAAGATGAGTCCGATGGACATTGTGATCACGGTGCTTGGGCTAGGCATCATTGCTGGCGCAACGGTGGTAGCCAAGCAATTTATAAAGTCGCGGGCAGAAGCCGCTGGCAAGTCGACGGAGTTGGCCACTCAAGTGGCGCTGTCTGAACAAGAAACCAAACGATTGAAAGTAGTCACGGAGGCTATGGCTCGTCAACCGGCGTTGGTTTCGGCTCGCGACGATTTTGACGATGCGCGGGACGCCATTTTGCGCAGCGCCTCCGATGCAACGACCATTCGGCTCGACGGAATACAGTTGACGGGCGAGCAGGCTCGGCGGCTGACAAGAGAGCCAAGAGCCACTTCACAGGAAGTTCAGCTCAATGGCGTCTACCTAATTACGGAGGTCTCCTGGCCACGCGATGGCTCCGCCGTCCTGGAACTCCGGTCAACCGAGCGGTCGCTTGAATTCAAAGCCTCGTTGGACACGAGATCACTGATTCAGGCCGACAAGGATCTTCTGGCTGCGGCTGAATGGAACCGGACTCCGTTGTACTTGTCCATAAATGCGCGCACTCTCCGCGGTAACGTAACCAACGCCACCATCGTTGGATTCGACTGGGATGCCTTGCGCGACGGCAAAGCGCCCGCAGGATAGTCGTGAGCATATAAATTCCGGAGGGCTGGCAGCCCTCTTGCCGTCGTCTTGAAGCGCCGCGATCTGCGCTCACCACGCGCACAGCACTACCCCTACCCCATCTCCTTGGCCACCATTGACGGCGGTCATTTACGCGCGCGCGTGCGTGCGCGCGAACATCCATCGCATGCCCCCGACGATGCCTGCCGACATGCGGTGCGCGAGCTGCTCGCGCTTCTCGGACGAGCGCGCTTCGTTGAGGGACTACGGCTTCGGGAACTGCGCGCACATGCCCATCTACAGGCAGGTATCGCGCAGTGCCCGGTGCGCGTTCAACCCCTGTCGATGGAGCAATGGCGATGCAGGACGAAAAGAAGGCTGCGGGCTGGCTGATGCGGCTGGCGCGGGTGCGGATGGCGGATTGGGTGATTGCGGCGGCGCTGCTGACCGTGCTGGTGTGGCTGATAGCCCCGCAACAGGTGCCGGTGACGGTGTACAAGCTGAGCCTGGTGGCGTTGGCCGCCGTGGCGGGCTACTGGATTGACCGAAGCCTGTTCCCGTACGCGCGGCCCGATCTGTTCTTTGAACTGCGGCACGGCAGCGAGGAAGCGCCGCAGGAAACCACGTTTACCCAGCTGGGTGGCGTGATCAATTTTGCCGAACAGGCGACATCCATCAACCTGGAAAGTGCGACGGCCGACCAGTTGACGCGCCTGGCGGCGGTGGCGATGGTGCGGCGCGCCGTGATCGTGTCTGCAGCAATGCTGGCGGTGAGCCTGGGGGCATGATGCGACACAGCTGGTTGCGTGACGCTGCCCTGGCGATGCTGGCAACCATCGTCGCCATCGCCTTGGGCACGGCGGCGGCGCTGGTGATGGTGGCGTCGCAGGCACATGCCCAGGTGCCACCCGCTTCGGCACGCTACAAGCTGACGCTGCTGCGTGAAGCGCACAGCCAGTGGGGCCTGGATGCGCCGGTGCCTGCGTTCGCTGCGCAGGTACACCAAGAGAGCGGTTGGCGGCCGGAGGCGATCAGCTACGTGGGGGCGCGCGGGCTGGCGCAGTTCATGCCGGCGACGGCGACCTGGTGGTGCGCGCGCGAGGGCACTGCGGCTGCGGACTGCCTGCCGCACAACCCCAGTTGGGCGCTGCGCGCCATGGTGGGCTACGACAAGCACCTGTACGACCGAACGCCAGCGCGCATGAGCCGGTACGACCGCCTGTGGCTGGCGCTGCGCGGCTACAACGGCGGCGAGGGGCATTGGCAGGCCGAGGGGCGAACGACCGGCCTGGCGGCGCCGACGCGCCAGCAGATTGATGCGGCCTGCGGCCGCGCACGCCGCGCAACGGTGCATTGCAAAGAAAACCTGGGTTACCCGCGCCGGATTTTGATTGACCTGCAACCACGCTACGCCACATGGGGCGCGGCCTGGCAACCCTGAGGACGAAGCACATGGGCACCCGTGAACTGACGTATGGCGAGCGCGCCGTGGGCATTGGCTTCAACCCCAATGGCGACGCTGCCGTGGCGGCCAGCAAGATGACCTTTGCGCAGGCGATCGACCAGATGGATCGGCTGCGCGCGGCATCAAGCAGCCCCGAGCAGAAGCGGCTGGCCAGCCTGGCCATTACCGAGGCGCAGTCGGCCCAGATGTGGGCCGTCAAAGCGCTGACCTGGAAGGACTGAGATGACCGCCGCAGCGTGGGCCGTTGTAGCCAAAGCCATTGCCGCAGGTGTGTTGGCGGGCGTGCTGGCGCTGGGCGTTACCCGGTGCCAGGAGCACTACCGCGTGCAGGGCCGCACCGAGGTGCAGGACAAGTGGGACAAGGCCAAGGCGGAAGACGAGCGCCTGGCCGCCAACGCGCGCGCTGCCAAACAGGCCAGCGCGCGTGCCGAGGAACAGCAAAAGGCCAGGAAGGCCGAGGAGAACGCGCGTGCGCAACATAAACGTGATCAGGCTCTTGCAGCTGGCAACGCTGGCGTGCAGCGCAGCGCTGATGGGCTGCGCGGCGACATTGCCGGCGCAGACGGGCACAGCAGCGCAAGACGTGCCGCCGGCACGTGCGCCGCTGCCGACGCCGAAGCTCATGAAGCGGCAACAGCCCGAGCGCTACTTGGATCGTGCTCAGACCGATATCGAGCAGTGGCGAAAGACGCTGCAGAGCTCGCAGCCACCGTGAACGATCTGCAAGACCACGTGATCGTTGTGCAGCCTGAGGCGGCGGCGCTGCTGGAGGAAGCTGCGCCATGAACCTGACGGAAGGCTTGATGGTGCTGGCGCTGGTGGTTTCGATCTGCTCGCTGATCTACACGCTGTTGACCACGCGCGCGCTGCTGCTGCGGCAGAACGCGATTGAGCTGCGGCAGCAGCAGGTGCCGTCAACCAAGGAGTTCACCGATATCCGGGTGCAGCTGGCCAGCGTGGAAGGCAAGCAGGAAGCGGTGCTGGCCGAGGCGCACGGCGCGCGGGCAGCGATCCGGCGTGTGGAAGATTTTTTACTGAAGTCGAGCATCAACCATGACTCAAAATTTTGAACGCCACTTGGCCGAGGACCGCCGCCTGGTGATCCTGCGCATGCTGGCCCACAGCATGGGCTATTCAGCGAACGCCTACGCCGTGGAAGCGGTGCTGGGCGACATGGGCCACGTGGTCAGCACGGACCGGGTGCGCAGTGACATTGCCTGGTTGGTGGAGCAAGGCCTGGCCACCACCACCCAGGTGGGCGGCGTGACGATCGCCAAGATCACCGAGCGCGGACTGGACACCGCGCGCGGCAAGACGGTGGTGCCGGGCGTGAAGCGCCCGCAGCCGGATTGAAGCCATGGCCCGCAAGTCCACCGTTGCCACGCTGCCCAAAGAGCTGGTCGACGCCTGCAATGGCCTGATCCGCGACGGGCGCACGATTGACGACATTCTGGCCGCGCTGCAGGGCCTGGGCGCCGATGTGTCGCGCAGCGCGGTGGGTCGCTACGTGAAGAGCGCGCGGGAGTCGCTGGACAAGTACCGCCAGGCGCAAGAGGTGGCCAAGGTCTGGGTGGACAAGCTGGAGGCCGAGCCCAATGGCGACGTGGGCCGGCTGCTGCCTGAGATGCTGCGCGTGGTGGCCTTCCAATCCCTGTCGGCCATGGGCGAGAGCGACAAGCCGGCCAAGGCCATGGACGTGATGCTGCTGGCCAAGGCCATCCGCGACGTGGCGGGCACGGCCAAGACCCAGCTGGAGGTGGAAAAGCAGCTGCGTGCCATGCGCGCGGAGCTGAAGGCCGCCGCCAAGGACGTGGAGAACACGGCGCGAGCGGCGGGGCTGTCGGGCGACACGGTGGCGCAGATCAAGCAGCGGATTTTGGGTGTGGGGGAACAGGCGTGAAGCCCGACGCCGATCACACGCGCGATTTGCCGGCGAGGATGCGTGCCCGCGCCGACCAGGACGGCCTTGCGCCTGACAACCGGCTGCGCCAACTTGCCGATGAGCTGGACGCTGCGATCAGCGGCTTTTACGCCGCGGATCAAACCGTACCCGTGGCTCAATTTGTGGGGGCCTGGGCGCGCGCGCGACGCGCATGGCACGTTTACTCTGGAGAGCCGCTGCTGTGAACCCTAGCGATCTCCCTTCCGTCCTGCTGCCCTACCAGCAGCGCTGGATCGCCGACCCTTCGCCCTTCAAGGTGGCGGAAAAGGGCCGGCGCACGGGCCTGACGTGGGCCGAGGCGGCGGACGATGTGCTGATTGCTGCCGCCGACAAGGCGGCGGGCGGCCAGAACGTGTACTACATCGGCCAGGACAAGGACATGACCGAGGAGTACATCGACGCGTGCGCGATGTGGGCCAGGGAATTCAACCAGGTGGCGGGCCAGATTGACCAGGGCCTGTGGGAAGACGAAGGCGAGTTTGGCGAGAAAAAGAACATCCTGGTCTACACCATCCGGTTTCCGAAGGCCAAGCACCGCATCACGGCGCTGGCGTCGCGCCCGCGCAAGCTGCGCGGGCGCCAGGGTGTGCTGGTGGGTGACGAGGCGGCGTTTCAGGACGACCTGGACGCGCTGATCAAGGCGGCGATGGCCTTCCTGATCTGGGGCGGCAAGGTGCGTCTGATTTCGACGCACTTTGGTGTGGACAACGCCTTCAACACGATGGTGCAGGACATTCGCGCCGGCAAGCAAAAGGGGACGGTGCACCGCATCACGTTCCGCCAGGCTGTGATGGAAGGCCTGTACCAGCGCGTGTGCCTGCGCATGGGCAAGGTGTGGACACAGGCCGAGCAGGATGTCTGGGTCGAGGGCATTTACGACTACTACCGCGACAACGCTGACGAAGAGCTGGATTGCATTCCCAGCCAGAGCAGCGGGGCCTATTTCAGCCGGGCGCTGGTGGAGGCGCGCATGTCGCCGTACCTGCCGGTGGTGCGGCTGACGCTGCCCGAGGGCTTTGAGCTGCGCAGCCAGCATGAACGTGAAAGCGTGGTGCGCGATTGGTTGGCCGCCAACGTGATGCCGCTGCTGAAGGCGCTGCCCGCCACGGGGCGCAGCTATTACGGCATGGACTTTGCGCGCTCTGGCGACTTGTCGGTGATCACGCCGCTGGTGGAAGACCAGGGCCTGCACCGCAAGGCGCCGTTCATCCTGGAGATGCGCAACGTGCCGTTCAAGCAGCAAGAGCAGGTGCTGTTTTGCGTGGCGGACAACCTGCCGAATTTTGCCTGTGGCGCCAACGACGTGCGCGGCAACGGTCAGTACCTGGGTGAGGTGGCAGCGCAGCGCTACGGCGGCACGCGCATTCACCGTGTGATGCTGACGCAGCAGTGGTACATCGACGAGATGCCGCGCTACAAGGCGGCTTTTGAAGACGGGCAGATCACGCTGCCGCGGGACGACGGCGTGCTGACCGACCACCGCGCGGTGCAGATGATCAAGGGCGTGCCGAAGGTGCCGGATGGGGCCAAGGCCAAGGATGCCGATGGCGGCCAGCGCCACGGTGACTCGGCCGTGTCGGGCGCGCTGGCCTGGTACGCCTCGCGCAACGCGGCCGCGCCGATCGAGTTTCAAAGTGACGGGCCGATCAGCAGCCCGGATGATTACCAGGGCTTCCTATGAGCGACGAGACCAAAAAGCCGCCGCTGCCGCCGCTTGACAGCGAGGTGGCGAACCAGGCGCAAGACCCGTTTTCGACGGCGTTCATGGGCATCTTGCGCTCGAATGATCCGCTGATCATTGAACGCGGCTTGCCTGGCAGCGAGGCGCACGAGCTGTATCGCGACTTGCGCCGTGATGGCAAGGTGTTCTCAGGCTTCCAAAAGCGCAAACTGGCGGTGGTGAGCCGTGAATGGACGGTGGAGCCGGCGGTGGAGTCGGACCAGGGCACCAAGGACGCGGCCGTGGTGGACGACATCCTGGCCGGGTTTGCCTTCGACCAGCTGTGCAACGACCTGCTGGATGCGCTGCTGGTGGGCTGGCAGCCGACCGAGGTGGTCTGGACGCTGCGCGATGTGACCGTGGATGGCATGACCCGGCAGATGGTGGTGCCGGCGCGCGTGGTGAAGCGCTCGCACCGCCGCTTCGTGTACACGCAGGATGAGGGCAACCCGTTCGAGCTGCGCCTGCTGACGCGGGAGAACATGCAGCGCGGCATTGCGGTGCCGGATCGCAAGTTCATCGTGCACAGGGTCAACGCTGAGGACGACAACCCCTATGGCACAGGGCTGGGCCTGCAGCTGTACTGGCCGGTTTTCTTTAAGCGCAAGGGCGTGCTGGCTTGGACGAAGTTCCTGGACCGCTTTGGCCTGCCTATTCCGTGGGGCCGCTACCCGGCATCGGCGCAGCCGCGCGAAAAGAGCACGCTGTTTGAGGCACTGCGCGCGCTGAGCAACGACGGCCTGGTGATGACGCCAGAAGGCACGATGATCGACCTGCTGGAAAGCAAGCTGTCGGGCAGCGCAACGCCGCACCAGGCGCATGTGGAGTTCATGGACGACTGGATCATGGAAGTGATCCTGGGCCAGTCTCCGCGCGGCAAGAGCGGTGGCGCGATGGCGGCGGCATCGAACGAGCGCGAGGATGTGCGCCTGGAGCTGAGCCAGGCCGACAGTGATTTGCTGGGCGAAACCCTGAACGAAACGCTGCTGCGCTGGATCTGCGAGCTGAACGGCCTGCAGCGCTGCCTGGTGTCGCGCCGGGTGGAGAAAGAGGAAGACCTGAAGGCCGAGTCGGAGACCGACAAGAACATCAGCGAGCTGGGCTTTCAGATGACCGAGGAAGGCGTCAAGGCCAAGTACGGCGAGCATTGGAAGCGCAAGGCCGCGCCAGCGCCTGGCCTTGTCCAGCCTGGAGCCAGTGCCCTGGTGCTGCCCGATCTGCGCGAGGAAGATCGCCGCATGCCCGCGAGCTTTGCGGAAGGCAACCCGGCAGACGCCGACGCGATCGACCGGCTGGTGACCGACGAGCTGTCGCAGTGGCAAACGACGATGGAGCCCCTGGTGGCCCCAATGCGCGCTTTGTTAGAGCACGCATCGGCCAAAGGCTGGACGGCAGCGCAGCTGCTGGACCAGCTGCCGCTGCTGCTGGGTGAAATGGATGCGTCTGCGCTGTCCACCTCTCTGGCCAGCACCACCTTTGCCGCGCACCTGGCGGGCGCTGCGGGCGTGCCCAAGGGCTGATCATGGCCACAAGCAGCGCGCTGACGCCGGCCGAATTCGCCAAGCTGCGTAGCTTGCCGCCAGCCGATGCCATCGCCTGGATGCGCGGGCGTGGCCAGCTGACCGAAACGTACAGCTGGCAGGACCTGTGGCAGCGCGAGCATGCGCAGCAGTTCACCGTCAGCAGGCTGGCGCGCGTGGATCTGCTGGACGCGCTGCGCGACGGCTTGACGAAGTCCGTGGCCGGCGATCTGACGCGCAAAGACTGGATGCGCGACGCGGAGAAGCTGCTGGCCGACGCCGGCTGGTGGGGCGCGAAGGCTGTGACCGACCCGGTGACCGGCGAGAAGGTAATGACACGCTTCGACCCGGCGCGGCTGAAGCTGATCTACGACACCAACACGCGCCAGGCCTATGCGGCAGGCCAGTGGCAGCGCATCCAGCGCACCAAGCGCGCGCTGCCCTACCTGCGGTACGTGACCAAACGCGATGACCGGGTGCGCCCGCTGCACGCGCTCTGGGACAACGTGACACTGCCGGTGGACGATCCGTTCTGGCAGACCCATTTCCCGCCGAACGGCTACCGCTGCCGGTGCAGCGTGATTCAGGTCACCCAGGCTGAGTATGACCGGGGGAACACGCCGCGCGGCCCGGCCCTGAAAAAGCAGCGGCCCGAGGTGGTGACCAGCGAATTCGTGAACCGGCGCACGGGCGAAGTGACCGACGTGCCGGCCGGCATCGACCCTGGCTTCGACTTCAACGTGGGCGACTCGCGCCAGGCGCTGCTCACGAACCTGGTGCAGCGCAAACTGGCCAGCTTGTCCGCGCCGATGCGCACCGCCGCGCAAGCCGCGGGGCTGAGCCCAGCGCCGCTTCGGGGGCTGGGCGGCACCGCCACCACTGCAACAGCCTGGACAGACCCGAAGACCGGCCAGGTGCGTGTGTACCTGAACGATTTGCCCGAACAACGCGGTGCCAAGGTGTGGATTGAGCCACTGGAGCGGCCCGATTCTTCGGGCGCCGACTACACGGTCAAGGTGAAGGCCGACAACCTGACGCGCGTCGAGGTGTCGAACCTGGCCAACGCGGCCGAGCGCTTCCTGGGCCAGCTGGCAGGGCGCCGCGTAAAGCTGCTCGCTGAACTTCTGCTGTTGCTGGGGGCCTGATGATCACTGTAACGATCGAAAGCCAGCAGCTGAACGACTATCTGGTGCGGCTGTTCGACCGCACCACGGATCTCAGCCAGCCCATGTCGGACATCGGCGCCGTACTGGAAAGCCGGATTCAGGGGCGCTTCGAGACTCAAACGGACCCGAACGGCATCGCTTGGCACCCGTGGGCACCGTCGACGCGTGCGAACTACCCTGAGGACGGCAACCACCGCCTGCTTGATCGCTATGGCGACATGCTGCGCAGCCTGAGCTGGTCGGCAGACAGCACCAGTGTCACCGTGGGGTTTGGACAACCCTACGCGGCCTATCCCGAGTGGGGCACCAAACACATGCCCCGACGTGGCATGCTGTTCTCGGTGCCGGATGCTGGCACGCTGGGCGCTGAAGACGAGCGGCTGGTGCTTGACCTGCTGCAGGGGTGGCTGAACGACGCCTGAGATGCGCGAAAATTCATCGACGCGATTTTTTGCCACAGTGGCAACGGCGTTGCAGAGTTTGTCCCACCACATGCCGGCTACGTGCCATCGAATCCCAATTTATCGCACCGCCTGCCCTCTGAATATCTCAGTCCCTTTCAAAATGGCTGATCAAGGCGTACGAATGGACCTCGGGCTTTGGGTTTGAAATTGCACGCCCTTTGCTGAGGCTGGGGTTGCTTCCGTCCGCAGTTCTGTCTGTGGTGTATCTGGTCCTGATGGCCTCGCATGACCCGGTTCTTTGGACGGGGCCGATCTGGAAGGTTGCGCCGAGCAAAGGGATCCAGTGGGCACAGTTCACTCTCACGAACCTGATGCCAATACCAGGAATCGATTTGGCGAAGGAGCTTCGCCCTCAGCTCTTTGGCAGCAGCACATTCGTCGCATTCGTTGCACTGGTGCTTGAGATGGTGCAAAAAGCTCTCGCGGTAGCCGCGTTTTTTCTGACAGCGCTTGCTTTGCGCAATCTATTCAAAATGAAGTGAAGTAGCCATGCAAACTACCCTGGCCCCTGAGTTTGTCGGCACGCCCGAAGGGATCGAAGCCGAAGCCATCCTGCGCAAATGCGTGCACTGCGGCTTCTGCACCGCCACTTGCCCCACCTACCAACTGCTTGGCGATGAGCTGGACGGCCCGCGTGGCCGCATCTACCTGATCAAGCAGGTGATGGAAGGCGAGGCGCCCACGCGTGACACGCAACTGCACCTGGATCGGTGCCTGACCTGCCGCAACTGCGAAACCACCTGTCCCAGCGGCGTGCGCTACGGGCGGCTGGTGGACATTGGCCGCGACGTCGTCGAACGCAAGGTGCCCCGCCCCGCCGCCGAGGCGCGCGAGCGCCGCTGGCTGCGCCAGGGTTTGAGCTCGCCCCTCTTCGGCCCCGCCATGCGCCTGGGCCAGTCGGTGCGCGGCTGGCTGCCCGCCAAGCTGCAGGCCAAGGTGCCCGTGCGGCGCGACCCCGGCACCTGGCCCCAGCGCGAGCACGCGCGCAAGGTGCTCATGCTCGACGGGTGCGTGCAGCCGTCGATGGCGCCCAACATCAACAGCGCCACCGCGCGCGTGCTGGACGCCGCCGGCATCCAGTGCGTGCTGGCGCGCGGGCAGGGCTGCTGCGGCGCGGTGAAGTTCCACCTGGCTGACCTGGAAGGCGGGCGCGCGCAGATGCGCGCCAATATCGACGCCTGGTGGCCGTACGTGAATGCTGGCAGCGTGGAGTCGATCATCGTCAACGCCTCGGGCTGCGGCGTGATGGTCAAGGACTACGGCCACGCGCTGAAGGACGACGCGCGCTACGCCGAAAAGGCCGCGCGCATTTCAGAACTGGCGCGCGACGTGAGCGAGCTGCTGCCCGACTTGGTGGTCGCCCTGGCGCCGCGCGTGCGCCCGGTGGCGGGCACCCTGGCCTGGCACGCCCCCTGTACGCTGCAGCACGGCCAGAAACTGGGCCCCAACGTCGAGCAGCAACTGCGCGCCTTGGGCTTTGACGTGCGCCCCGCCCTCCAAGAGCCGCACCTGTGCTGCGGATCGGCGGGCACCTATTCGGTGCTGCAGCCGGAGCTGTCGCAGCGCCTGCGCGAACGCAAGCTGAGCCACCTGCTGGGCGAGCGCCAGGCCGACCGGCCGCAAGCGGTGCTGTCGGCCAACATTGGCTGCATCACCCACCTGCAGGCGGGCACCGACGTGCCCGTCCGGCATTGGATCGAAGTGCTGGACGAGGCGCTTCAAAAAGCATAGCTGCCGGCGCAGGCGCAGCGTGCGCCAGGGGGCTAAATGGCCCTCAATCGGCCGCTAGGTCGGGCCATGCCCCGTCGCGCGGCCCGGCCCGCGCGCATCACGCCGCCAGCGCGGCTTGAATGGCGTTTTCTAGCGCGGCCGGTTTGCGCTGCGGCGCGTAGCGCGCCAGCACGCGGCCGTCGCGCCCCACCAGAAACTTCGTGAAGTTCCACTTGATCGCCTGCGTGCCCAGCACGCCGGGCGCGGCCTGCTTCAGCCAGGTGTAGATCGGGTGCGCGGCCGGGCCGTTGACGTCGGTTTTGGCCATCAGCGGAAAGCCCACGCTGTAACGCGTGGTGCAGAACGCGCCGATCTCTTGCGCACTGCCGGGCTCCTGGTGGCCGAACTGGTTGCACGGAAAGCCGATCACTGCCAGGCCCTGCGCGGCATAGCGCGCGTGCAGCGCCTGCAGGCCCGCCAGTTGGGGCGTGAAGCCGCACGCACTCGCCGTGTTGACCACCAGCAACACGTCGCCCGCCCACTGGCGCAGCGGCACGGCCTGGCCAGCCAGCGTGGTCAAGGTGAGGTCGGGTAGGGCGGTGCCGGGCATAGGGAAAGGCGTGAATTCGTCACGGGGGTGCGGCCAGTCTGCCACGTTCCGCTGCACGAATCTGCGCGTGAGGTGAAAGACCGCGCGCCTTATGACGCAGGTCCTACCCAGGCGGCGCCGGCAGAGACACAATTCAAGTTTGAAACAGCGCGCAACGGGCCTGCGCAGCCCGCCACCCACCCTGCCGTGACACATACCTACGCTTTTGTCGGTCTGACGCCCAGCGAGCGATCCTTGCTGGAGTCGATCTTCGCCATGGACGCCGACGATTCGGCGGACGAGCTGGGCGACGAAGGCCTGATGCCCGTGCGGCTGGGCGTGGACAAGGTGCCCGTAGACCTGCTGATCGTCAACGGCGACGACCTGGAGGTGGTGGAGCAATTGCACGCCACCCACCCCGAGGCGCTTTTGGTGCTGGTGGGGCACCCGCCCGGCGGCCAAGGCGTGCGCTGGCCGGTGATGCGCCGGCCGTTGGACCTGCACGGCGCCGTCAGCGTCTTGGGCGAGCTGGACTGGCCCGATACGCCGCTGGAGCGCCGTGTGGCGGTTCGGCAGCGCCCGCAAGCCACTGTGCAGGTGAGCGACGGCGGGCAGCCTTCTCATCAACCGCCTCAGCTCTCTCAGCCCTCGCAGCCCTCGCAGCCGCCCAGCAGCCGCCCTCCGCCCACCACGTTTTCTTCTGAAGACATGTCTTCGGCCTTCGCGCCCACCACGGCACGCATGCCGATGTCTGCAGCCGCTCCGGCAGCGCCGCCCCCGGGCCTGTCGGCACGCGCCGCCTGGGCCATGTCGGAAAGAGAGGCGGCCGAGGGTCCGGCTTCGTCGCCTGCGCACCACGCACCGCGGCCATCCGTGCCCATGGCCGCGTCTGCGCCCATGCCACCCCTGTCCGTGCCCCCGGCCGATACGGTGCTGGCGGCCGACGACGATGTCAGCGCGGCCGCTACGGCTGGCGATGCGCTGCCCGTGGCCGACCCGGTGGCGCCGGCCCCGTCGCCGCGCCGCGCCGACGTCCTGGTGGTGCACAGCCGGCGCGATGGGCAGATGCCGTCCATGGTGCGCGGCCTGCGCGACATGGGTTACGCCGTGGGTGCGGTGGGCCCGCAGGAAGACCCGGTGGTGGCCATCAAGCGCCACCGCGCTGCCTTTGTGTTTCTGGACCAGCATTCGCTGGGCAAATCGGCGCTGCCTTTGGCGCGCGAAATTGCGGCCTTGCGCCGTTCGCCCGCCGGGCCGCCGCACCTGATCGTGGTGGCACGGGAAGGCTCGGCTTTCGACCGCCTGCGCGCGCGCATGGCCGGCTGCGGGTGGATGCAGGTGCCGATCGACGGCGACCGGCTGGCCAGCTACCTCACGCGCCGTGGCTTGCCGCGCCCGCACGGCGGGCGCTGAGCCACTTCAGGCCGTACGCTGCCGGATCACGGCCAGAAACGCTGCTGTCATGATCAGCGCGCCGCCGGCCCAGGTGGCCGCGCCGGGGTGCGCCGCGCCCAGCAGCACCGCCGAAACGCTGGCAAACACCACTTCCGACAGCATGATCAGCGAGGTGGTTTGCGCGGGCAGGCGCGCCGCGCCGTACTGCAAGGCCAGGTTGCCGCACAGGAAGGCGGCCGTCAGCGCCAGCACCCAGGGCAGCCAACTGCCCAGCGGCGCCTGCGGCATGGCGCCGGCGCCGATCAGCAGTGCCAGCGCGCTCGACGTGCCGACGCCGCCCAGAAACATGGCCGTGGCGCGCGCCGTCTGCGGCGTGTCGCGCCAGCGGCGCAGCAGCGCGTTGGTCAGCGCAAAGCAGAAGCCACCCAGCAAGGCCAGCGCATCCGCCAGGCCGGTGGGCGTGGCGCCCACGGCGCCGGGGCGGTACAGCACCAGCATCACGCCTGCCAGGGCCAGGCCCAGGCGTACGGCAGCGGCGGCCGTGGGGCGTTCGCCCAGCAGCCACCAGGCCAGCCCGACGGACCACAGGGGCATCAGGTAAAACAGCAGCACCACGCGCACCACGTCGCCAATCGTCACGCTCCAGTTGAAGCTGAGGTTGGTCATGCCCGCCGCGAGCGCCAGCAGCAGAAGGTGCGGGTGGCGAACCAGGTCGCGCAGGCCTTGCGGGCGCCACAGCAGCAGGATCAGCAAGCCGCCGCCGTACACCATGGCCGTGGTCCACAAAGGGTGCAGCCCCACGCCGTTCAAGGCCTTGAAAGCCACCCAGGACAAGCCCCACACCAGCGCGTTGAACAGCAGCGCCAACGCCGGTGCGGCGTTGCCGGCTGCGCTGGGCTGGCTCATGGCTCTTGCCGTTGCCCGCGGGCGATGCGCATCAGTTGTTTGATGGCGGCGGTGTGGTGGCGCAGGTTGTAGCGGTACCACATCTGGATGAGCAGCATGGCGCCCACCACCACGCTGCCAAACAGCGCAATGGCGCCAAACGCCGAAAGCCCCACCCCGGTGGAGAAGCTGTACAGCGCGCCCAGGCCCAGGATGCAGGCCTGCTCATTGAAGTTCTGCACCGCGATGGAGCGGCCAGAGCCCATCAGGTTGTGCCCGCGGTGCTGCAGCAGCGCGTTCATCGGCACGACGATGTAGCCGCCCAGGCCGCCCATCACGATCAAAAGCGGCACCGCCACCCACAGATCGCGCACGAAGACCATGGCGATGACCAGCGCGCCCATCATCATGCCCAGCGGCATGACGGCGGTGGCGCGGTCCAGGCGCACCCGCACCGACGCGGCGATGGCGCCCACGGCCGTGCCCAGCGCCACCACGCCCACCAGGCTGGCCGCCTGCGTGGTGCTGTAGTGCAGCGCCGCAGCCGCCCACGCCAGCACGATGTAACGCATGTTGCCCGACACGCCCCAGAACAGCGTGGTGGTGGCCAGCGAAATCTGACCCAGCTTGTCGTGCCACAGGCGCGAGTTGCAGCGCCAGAAATCCGGCAGCAGGGCCGACAGGTTGCGCGGCAGGGGGCGCATCTCGACACCCGTGCACGGGATGCGGAAGTTGAAGATCGTCGCCACGAGGTAGACCAGCGCCAGCGTGGCAATGGCCGCTTCGGGCGGGGTGCTGATGCCGGTCTCGATGAAGGGCAGGTCGATTTGCAGGAGCAGCGGCGCCAGTCGCGGCCCGATCAGCTGGCCGCCCAGCAGCACGCCCAGGATGATGGAGCCGATCGTCAGCCCTTCGATCCAGCCGTTGGCCTTGACCAGCTGCGACGGCGGCAGCAGCTCGGTCAGGATGCCGTACTTGGCCGGCGAATACGCCGCCGCGCCCAGGCCCACCACGGCGTAGGCCAGCAGCGGGTGCCCGCCAAAGAGCATCAACAGGCAGCCGACGATCTTGATCGCGTTGCTGATCAGCATCACCAGGCCTTTGGGCTTGGAGTCGGCAAACGCCCCCACCCAGGGCGCCAGCACCACGTAGAACAGCGCGAACATGGGCACCAGCGCAGCCCGTTGCCATTCGGCGGCGCCGTCGGCGGTGAGCAGGGCCACCGCAGCGACGAACAGCGCGTTATCGGCCAGCGAGCTGAAGAACTGCGCGGCCATGATGGTGTAGAAGCCGCGCTTCATGGGGGTGTCAGGTGCGTAATCCGGCGCGCCGGATCCGAGTGGTGTGAAAACAAACGTTGTTGCAACTCGATGCGGATCGGGGGTTATAGCATGCGCCCCTGCGCCTACTGTGACGGGTTTGCCAGGGGCGCGCAGGTGACAGAATCCGTGATATCCATCACTCACGCGCGCACTTGGGCGCGCCCCAGCCGGTCATGCCTCGTCCCATCCTTGCCACCGTTCATACCGACGCGCTGCGCCACAACCTGCAGCGCCTGCGCGAAGCCGCGCCGGGCGCGCGCCTGTGGGCCGTGGTCAAGGCCGACGCCTACGGCCACGGCATCGAACGCGCCTTCGAAGGCCTGCGCGGCGCCGACGGCTTTGCCCTGCTGGACCTGGCCGAGGCCGAGCGCGTGCGCGCACTGGGCTGGCGCGGGCCGATCCTGCTGCTCGAAGGCGTGTTCGAGCCGCGCGACCTGGAGCTGTGCTCGCGCCTGAACCTGTGGCACGCCGTGCACTGCGACGAGCAGATCGACTGGCTGGCCATGCACAAGACGCACCAGCCGCACCGCGTCTTCCTGAAGATGAACTCCGGCATGAACCGCCTGGGCTTCTCGCCCGAGCGCTACCGCGCCGCCTACGCCCGCCTGGCCGCGCTGCCGCAGGTGGAAGAAATCTCGCTGATCACCCACTTTGCCGATGCCGACGGCGACCGCGGCGTGGCCGAGCAGTGGGCCGTGTTCGATCGCACCACCCAAGGCCTGCCGGGCGAGCGCAGCGTGTGCAACAGCGCCGCCGTGCTGCGCTACGGGCAGGACGGCGCCCTGCGCGGCGACTGGGTGCGCCCCGGCATCGCCACCTACGGCTCGTCGCCCGACTACCCGGCCCACACCGCCGAGCAGTGGGGCCTGCGGCCCACCATGACGCTGAGCGCGCGGCTGCTGGCCGTCAACACCGTGGCGGCGGGTGGGCGCATCGGCTACGGCGGCGCCTTCACCGCTGAACAGCCCACCCGCGTGGGCGTGGTGGCCTGCGGCTACGCCGACGGCTACCCGCGCGTTGCGCCCACTGGCACGCCCGTGCTGGTGAACGGCGTGCGCACCCGCACGCTGGGCCGCGTCAGCATGGACATGCTGGCTGTCGATCTGGACCCGGTGCCCGACGCCGTGTTGGGCAGCGAAGTCACCCTGTGGGGCGTGGCCGCCAACGGCGCAGTCCTGTCGATCGACGAAGTGGCGCACGCGGCGGGCACCGTGGGCTACGAGCTGATGACCGCGCTGGCACGCCGAGTGCCGGTGGTGGTGCAGGGCTGAGGCGCGCGGCCAGCGCGACTATTGATGGCCAAATCGCCCTCTGGCGCTGGCAGGACGGGCGCCGTGCGCTCTACTTTCAGGAGCGTTCGTGCGCAAGAGGGGCGCCTGGTTCGCCACCTGCGCCAACGCCACGTGCTGTGGCTGCATGGGTGGGCGATGGGCTTGCTGACCTTGGGCGCCATGGCGCTGGCCAATACGGCGCTGCGCGGCGCGGGTGTCGACACCCTGGCGGGGCGCTACGTCGTCGCACTGGGCGTGGGCTACGTCACTTACCTGCTGATCGTGCGCGTTTGGGCGGGCATGCTGGTGCGCCGTGAGGAGCGCGATGTGCTTGATGCGGCGCAGGACGTTTTCCCATGGCCGAACGGGCCAGGCAACGGCGCCTCGTTTTCCAGCGGGCGCGGCGGCGATTTTGGTGGCGGCGGCGCCACGGGCGGCTGGGATGGCGATGGCGCGGCTCAGGGCGTGGACAGCGCCAGCCATGCGCTGGGCGACGTGGCCAGCGGGGCGTTGGGTGCGGCGGCCAGCACCGACGAAGCGGCCATCGTCGTCGTGCCCGTGGTCGCCGTGTTTCTGGCGGCGGTGGCGGTGCTGCTGGGCGCGGGCGGGCTGCTGCTGGCGTACTTTGGCACCGAAGCGCTGCTGGCAGCGGCCGTCGAACTGGCCTTTGCCTACACCGCCGCGCGCACCGTGGTGCGCGTTGAGCGCGAAGGCTGGCTGCTGGCCGCCGTGCGCCTGACGTGGAAGCCCATGCTGGGCGCGCTGGTGTGCGCCGCCTTGCTGGGCGGCTTGATCGACCACTTCATCCCGCAAGCCGACACGCTGCCGCAAGCCGTGCGCCTGCTGCGTGTGCGCTGAGCGGGCGCACGGTTTGCTGCTGAATTGATAGCTGTCAGCGCTGGTGCAGCGTGCGCCAGAGCACTATTTACTTCAAGAAAGCGTCGTACCCGGTCTTCAGGATCAGCGCACTCACCACCACGATGAACACGCCCCGCACAAAGCCCGCGCCGTGCTTGAGCGCCAGGCGCGTGCCGATCAGGCTGCCCATCACGTTGGCCACCGCCATCGTCAGGCCGATGTGCCACCACACGTGGCCCTTCATGGCAAACAGCGCGATCGCCGCCACGTTGGTGGCCACGTTCAGCAGCTTGGCCGCGGCCGAGGCGTTCAGGAAGTCGTAGCCCAGCACACGCACCATCAGGAAGATGAAGAAGCTGCCCGTGCCGGGGCCAAAAAAGCCGTCGTACCAGCCGATGGTGCCGCCGATCAGGCAGGCCAGCAGCGTTTCGCGACCCTGCGCGTGGCGCGGCGCATGCGTGCGGCCCATGTCCTTCTTGGCCAGCGTGTACAGCAGCACGGCTAGCAGCACGAACGGCAGCAGGCGGCGCAGAAAGTCCGGGTTGATCACCGTGACCACCCACGCCCCGATGAACGAACCCACCAGCGCCGCCAGCGCCGCAGGCAGGATCACCGCCCAGCGCATCTGCACGCGGCGGCTGAACTGCCAGGCGGCGATGCTGGTGCCCCAAACCGAAGCGCTCTTGTTGGTGCCGAACAGCGTGGCCGGGGGTGCGCTGGGGTAGATGGCGAAAAGGGCGGGCACCAAAATCAGGCCGCCGCCGCCCACGATGGAATCGATGGTGCCGGCCAGCAGCGACGCCATCGAGGCAAGGATCAAGTCCATGGGGCAGTGCGCTATTGAAAAAGTAGCTGCCAGCGCAGGTCACGCGGGCGCTGGAGTGCGAAAAGACCCGCATTATGCGCGCACCGTGCGGCTGGGCCGAAAGCCGCTGCGCACGGTTTTGGGTCGCCCCAAGAAAAAAAGGGCGCCTGCTGGAGGCGCCCTTTAAAGAACAAAATGTGACGGATCGGATTGAAATTCTGTTTGTCGCGGTGGTCTCGCTTGTGTCTCCTCGGCCCCTCGGTTGTCGCAACCATTGACTGCGGCCCCCAAGTGCTGCAAATTTATCACCGCCAAGGTGCCTGTCCTATTGGGGTTCGCCCTAGGGGTGCACCTAATTGGTGCCAAAAGATTCAATTTGAGACGCCGATTTGTTCAATCGGCGTACGAAGGCAGCGTTTCCACGCGGAGATCAGCGGCATGGCGAGCCCATCGCCGGCGGATCGGCGACAACGCCGTCCACGCCCGCGTGCATCCAGCTGGCCATTGTGGGCGCATCGGCCATCGTCCATCGTCCAGCGCATCACCTTCCTGCCCGCTGGTTGGGTGCAGGCCACCATCGCGCGCGTGGTGTGGGGCTGGTCGTTGGCATCGCTCACACAGCCGCTCAACAGGCCGCCGTGCGCAGCGCTTTGCGCATGCAGTGGCAGGGTGAGCGGGCGTCGGTCAAGCGCGGCTTCATTTTTCACAAAGCAAGCGCTTGGCAAAAATGTTGGGCGCGCGTATGCTGGCGGCCATGACCCTGGATGCCGACGCTCAGTCACCGCCGCGCGTGCGACGCGGGCGCCCGCCCAAGACCGCGGCCGAGCGCGACGAGGGCAACCGCCGGCAAGACCTGATCGCCGCCGCCGCCCGTCTGTTTCGCACCAAGGGCTTTGACGGCACCAGCACGCGCGACATTGCCGCTGCGGCAGACATGCAAAGCGGCTCGCCCTTCTACTTCTTCCAGAACAAGCAGGCGATGCTGCACGCGGTGATGCAAGAGGGCATGGCGCGCGTCATCGCCACGCAGGCCGAGGTGCTCAAGGCGCTGGGCGGGCGCGCCACGGCGCATGCCCGGCTGCGCGCCCTGGCGCGCCACCACCTGGAGGTGCTGCTGGGCCCGCACAGCGACTTCATCCCGGTGATGCTGTACGAATGGCGATCGCTCACACCCGTGCAGCGCGTGGACATCACCGCGCAGAAAGATGCCTACGAAGCGGCGTGGATGCCGGCCATCCGCACGCTGTACCGCGCGGGGCAGATCAAGGCCACGCCCGAGGCTGCGCGCCTGCTGATCTTTGGCGCGCTGCAATGGGCGGTGCAGTGGTACCGCCCGCAGGGCGCGCTGTCGCTGGACCAGCTGACCGAGCAGGCCATGCTTTTGTTCACCCGGGAGAAGTGATGTACCGCAGTGTGTTTGCGCCTGGGCTGCTGGCCGGGCAGGTGGTGATCGTGACGGGCGGCGGCTCGGGCATCGGGCGTTGCACCGCGCACGAGCTGGCCGCGCTGGGCGCCCACGTCGTGCTGGTGGGGCGCAACGCCGACAAGCTGCGCGCCGTTCAGGCCGAGATCGAGGCCGATGGCGGCGCCGCCAGCCACGCCGTGTGCGACATCCGCGACGAAGCCACGGTGCAGCGCACGGTGGCCGACGTGGTGGCGCGCCACGGCGCCATCGACGCGCTGGTCAACAACGCGGGCGGCCAGTACATCACGCCCGCAGAAAAGATCAGCGCCAAGGGCTGGCAGGCGGTGGTCGACACCAATTTGACCGGCGGCTTTCTGATGGCGCGCGAATGCTTCGTGCAAAGCATGCAGGCGCGCGGCGGCGCCATCGTCAACATCATTGCGGACATTTGGGGCTCCATGCCAGGCATGGCGCACAGCGGCGCGGCGCGCGCCGGCATGGTCAGCCTGACCGAAACCACCGCCGCCGAATGGGCGCAAAGCGGCGTGCGCGTCAACGCGGTTGCGCCGGGCTACATCGCGTCTAGCGGCATGGACCACTACCCGGCCGAAGCGCAGCCCATGTTGCGCGCCATGCGCCAGACCGTGCCGCTGGGCCGCTTTGCGACCGAGGCCGAGGTGTCGGCCGGCATCGTCTTCTTGATCAGCCCGGCGGCCAGCTTCATCAGCGGCACGGTGCTGCGCATCGACGGCGCGCGCCCACAGGTGCGCATGGGCTGGGGCCAGGTGGCGGCGCCGGCCGACGTGCAGGCGCGCCCCGCCGTCCGGCCGTTCGACGGTTTTCACCGCTACGTCGCTCCCAAGCTCTTCAACCCATGACTGCGTTCAATTCCACCTGGAACGCCGGCAGCGAGCTGGCCCGCAGCCGGCGCGAGGCCGCGCTGGCGCGCATCGCCGCCTGGCGCGCCCTGGAGGCGCGCGCCGCCGATGCATCGGCGCGCGCGCAGCCGCTGTTCGACAAGCGCGGCCAACTGTTGCCGCGCCAGCGCGTGGCCTTGCTGCTGGACGCGGGTGCGCCGTGGCTGCCGCTGTGCACGCTGGCCGGTTACCTGCAGGACACGCGCGACGCGGCCAAGTCGGTGCCGGGCGGCGGCATGCTGGCGGGCATCGGCTTCATCGAAGGCGTGCGCTGCATGGTGGTGGCCAGCGATTCGGGCATCGAAGCCGGCGCCATTCAAGAGCGCGGCCTGGAAAAGATGCTGCGCGTGCAAGAAATCGCGCTGCAAAACCGCCTGCCCTTCATCCACCTGGTGGAAAGCGCGGGCGCCAACCTGATGCGCTACCGCGTCGAAGGCTTCGTGCACGGCGGCGCGCTGTTTCGCAACCTGGCGCGGCTGTCGGCGGCGGGCCTGCCGGTGGTGACGGTGCAGCACGGCTCGGGCACGGCTGGCGGTGCCTACATGCCGGGGCTGTCGGACATCGTCATCATGGTGCGCGGACGTTCGCGCGCGTTCCTGGCCGGGCCGCCGCTCTTGAAGGCGGCCACGGGCGAGGTGGCTACCGAAGAAGAGCTGGGCGGCGCCGAAATGCACACCGCGGTCTCTGGCTTGGGCGAATACCTGGCGGAAGACGACCGCCACGCGCTGGGCATCGCGCGGCAGGTGGTGCGTGGGTTTTCAGATGCTTTTGGGCCGCCGGCGCAGGTGCATGGTGCGCTGGCAGCTATCAAAAACAAAGCAAATGGCGCGGCCGAGCCAACGCTGAGCGCGCAGGATCTGCTGGGCCTGATGCCGCCGCACCACCGCGAACCGGTGGACATGCGCGAGGTGGCCGCCCGCATCGTGGACGGCTCCGAGCTGCTGGAATTCAAGCCGCTGTTTGGCAGTGCCACCGTGTGCGCGCAGGCCAGCGTGGGCGGGCACCGCGTCGGCATCGTCACCAACAACGGCCCCATTGACGTGGCCGGCGCCAACAAGGCCGCGCACTTCATCCAGTGGATGTGCCAGCTGGGCCACCCCATCCTCTACCTGCAGAACACCACGGGCTACATGGTGGGCAAGGACAGCGAACAGGCCGGCATGATCAAGCACGGCAGCAAGATGATTCAGGCCGTCACCAACGCCACCGTGCCGCAGATCACCATCCAGTGCGGCGCCAGCTTTGGCGCTGGCAACTACGGCATGTGCGGGCGCGGCTACGCGCCGCGTTTTCTGTTCAGCTGGCCCGGCGCCAAGACGGCGGTGATGGGCGGCGAGCAGGCCGCACGCACGATGCAGATCGTGACCGAGGCCGCGCTGGCCCGCAAAGGCATCACGCCCGACCCGGCCGAATCGCAGGCGCAGTTCGACAAGATCGTCGCCATGTTCGAGGCGCAGGCCGACGCCTTCACCACCAGTGGCCTGCTGCTGGACGACGGCGTGATCGACCCGCGCGACACCCGCGCCGTGCTGCGCTTCTGCCTGGACACCATTACCGAAGGCGCGGCGCGCGAAGTGCGGACGATGCAGTTTGGCGTGGCGCGGATGTAGGCCATGAGGCACCCCCTGAGTCGCCTGCGGCGCCTTCCCCCCTCGCTCTTCGCGCCGCGCGCTGCGGGAGGGGGGACAACGCCAGCGCCCGGCGCGGGTCCGGGCGCGGCGTTCGTTGGTACTGCGGCGCGGGCGCCTTGTGGTTGACGCAGCGCGCCATGCAAAGCTGATTCGAGAAAACCAAGGAGACAAAGACCATGCAATGGACCCATGAGCACGAGGAGATCCGCAAGACCCTCAAGCGTTACATCGACGAGCAGATCAACCCCTATGTGGACGAGTGGGAGGCGGCCGAGATCTTCCCGGCGCACCAGGTTTTCAAGGGCTTGGGCGACCTGGGTCTGCTGGGGCTGACCAAGCCGGAGGAATACGGCGGCATGGGGCTGGACTATTCCTATTCGGTGCTGATGGCCGAAACGCTGGGCCACATCCACTGCGGCGGCGTGCCGATGGCCATTGGCGTGCAGACCGACATGTGCACGCCCGCACTGGCCCGCTATGGCAGCGACGAGCTGCGGCGCGAATTCCTGGCACCGGCGCTGGCGGGCGACATGGTCGGCTGCATCGGCGTGAGCGAGCCCGGCGCGGGCAGCGACGTGGCGGGCATCAAGAGCTTTGCCCGCAAGGACGGCGATGACTACGTCGTCAGCGGCCAGAAGATGTGGATCACCAACAGCCTGCAAGCCGACTGGATGTGCATCCTGGTCAACACCGGCGAAGGCGCGGTGCACAAGAACAAGAGCCTGGTGATGGTGCCCATGCGCGACGGCCGCAACGGCCAGCTGACCAAGGGCATCGAGATCGCCGGCAAGATCAAGAAGATCGGCATGAACGCCAGCGACACGGGGCTGATCTATTTCGACGAAGTGCGCGTGCCCCAGCGCAACCTGATCGGCACTGAGGGCCAGGGCTTCATCTACCAGATGCAGCAGTTCCAGGAAGAGCGCCTGTGGGGCGCGGCCAGCTGCGTGCAAAGCTTTACCAACGCCATCGAATGGACGGTGGAATGGGCGCAGCAGCGCAAGCTGTTTGGCGTCACGCTGGCCGACCAGCAGTGGGTGCAGTTCAAGCTGGCCGAAGCCAAGACCGAGGTGGAATGCCTGCGCGCGCTGATCTACCAGGCGTGCGAGCGCTACGTGGCCGGCGAAGACGTGCTGGAGCTGGCCAGCATGGCCAAGCTGAAAGCCGGGCGCCTGGGCCGCCTGGTGCCAGATACCTGCATGCAGTTCTGGGGCGGCATGGGCTACACCTGGGAGAACAAGGTCTCGCGCATGTACCGCGATTCGCGCCTGACCGGCATTGCCGGCGGCGCCGATGAGGTCATGCTCGGCATCATCGCCAAGACCATGGGCATCGCCAAACGCCCCCCACGGTGATGAAGCGCATCCTCATTGCCAACCGGGGCGAAATTGCGCGCCGCGTCATCGCCACCGCGCAGCGCATGGGCATCGAGACGGTGGCCGTGTATTCCGACCCCGATGCCAACGCGCCGCACGTGCGCGAAGCCACGCTGGCCTGGGCCTTGGGCGGGCGCGCGTCGGCCGAAAGCTACCTGCGTGCCGACGCCTTGCTGCAAGCGGCGCGCGCCACCGGGGCCGACGCGGTGCACCCCGGCTACGGTTTTTTGAGCGAAGACGCTGGCTTTGCCGAGGCAGTGCGCGATGCCGGCTTGACCTGGATCGGCCCACCGCCTGAAGCGATTCGCGCCCTGGGCAGCAAGGCGGCCGCCAAGGCGCTGGCACGCGACCACGGCGTGCCGTGCCTGCCAGGCTACGCAGACGAAGACCAGAGCGAAGCGCGCTTCACTGCGGAGGCTGCGGCCATCGGCTACCCGGTCATGGTCAAGGCGGTGGCGGGCGGCGGCGGGCGCGGCATGCGCCTGGTCACTGAGGCGGCGCAGTTGGGCGCGGCGCTGGCCAGCGCCCGGGCCGAGGCGCTGGCCGGCTTTGGCAACGGTGATTTGCTGATCGAGCGCGCGCTGCTGCAGCCGCGCCACGTCGAGGTGCAGGTGTTTGCCGACGCGCATGGCCGCGTCATTCACCTGGGCGAGCGCGATTGCTCGGTGCAGCGCCGGCACCAGAAGATCATCGAAGAAGCGCCCAGCCCCGCGCTGGACGGCGCCCCGCGCGACCAGATGGGCGCGTGCGCCGTGGCGCTGGCCAAGGCCGCCGGCTACGTGGGGGCGGGCACCGTGGAATTTCTGGTGGCGCAGCAGGACGGCCAAAGCGCGTTCTACCTGATGGAGATGAACACGCGCCTGCAGGTGGAGCACCCGGTCACCGAGGCGCTGACGGGGCTGGACCTGGTGGAATGGCAGATTCGCGTGGCGCGCGGCGAGCCGCTGCCGCTCACGCAAGAGCAGGTGCGCCTGACCGGCCACGCCATCGAAGTGCGCCTGTGCGCCGAAGACGAGAGTTTCCAGCCCCACACAGGCCGCATCGCGCACTTCGCTGCGCCGCCCGCGGCCGCCTTTCAGCGCGCGCCGCTGCGCTTTGACCATGCGCTGGCGGCGGGCGCTGAAGTCTCGCCCTATTACGACGCGATGCTGGGCAAGCTGATCGTGCACGCCGACACGCGCGACGCCGCCATTGACCAGCTGTGCGCCGCGCTGCGCCGGCTGGAGGTGCTGGGTGTGCCCACCAACCGCGCTTTTCTGATCGAGTGCCTGCAAAGCCCGCGCTTTCGCAGCGGGCAGGCGCTGATCTCTTTTCTGAGCACGGACGCGGACGGCTTGCGCGCCGAGCTGCATGCGCGCCAGCGGCTGGCCGATGCGCGCTGGGGCGCCGTGGTCACGCTGGGCGCCAATGGCGCGCTGCCCTGTACCTTCCCGGCGCCGCGCCGCCTGCGGCACAGCGGCGACACGCGCGATGTGGCGGTGCAGCCGCTGGGCGACGGGCAGTGGCGCCTGCGCAGCGCCGATGGCGAGGCCGATACCTGGCAGGTGCAAGAAGGCGCACCCGGCATTCGACAGGTGGTGACGGGCCACGCGTCGCACCGCGTGGCCGCCGTGCCCGTGCCGACCGCAGAGGTGGCCCGTCGCTGGCACCTGCAGGCGGATGGCGTCGACTGGTGGGTGGATGATGTGTCTTATGAGCCTGCAGCGCAGGCGGGGCAAGCGCTGTCAGCTACAGAACTGAGAGCAAACTTCAATGGCAAGGTGGTGCGCCTTCACGCGATGCCCGGCCAGACTATGGCGGCGGGCGAAACGGCACTGGTCATCGAATCGATGAAGCTGGAGCACAGCCTGGCGCCGCGCGCCGACGCGGTGGTGGCCGAGGTGCTGGTCAGCGAAGGCCAGCAGGTGACGCCTGGGCAGGTGCTGCTGCGCTTTGCGCCGCCGCAGAAGGTGGCCGCATGACCGCCGCGTCGGGCACCGGCATACCCGCCGCCACGGCGGCAGAGCGCGCCCTGCTGGCCGACACCGTGGCGCGGTTTGCGCGCGAGCAGATCGCGCCGCACGTCACCGCGTGGGACGCTGCCGGTGAGTTTCCGCGCCGCCTTTACCGCCAGGCGGCCGAACTGGGCCTGCTGGGCCTGGGCTACCCCGAGGCGTACGGCGGCACGCCCGCCTCGCACGCCCTGCGCATCAGCCTGTGGGTGCCGCTGTGTCGCTACGGCGCCAGCGGCGGCGTGCTGGCCAGCCTGCTGTCGCACAACATCGGCCTGCCGCCGGTGCTGGCGCTGGGCAGCGAGGCGGTGCGGCGCGAGGTGATTCCGCCCGTGCTGGCGGGCGAGCAGATCGCCGCGCTGGCGGTCACCGAGCCGGGTGGCGGTTCGGACGTGGCGGCGCTGGCCACCCGCGCGCGCCGCGACGGCGACGACTACGTGATCGACGGCGAGAAGGTGTTCATCACCTCCGGCATGCGCGCCGACTGGATCACCGCGGCCGTGCGCACGGGGGATGGCACAGGCGGCATTTCGTTGCTGCTGGTACCGGGCGACAGTGCGGGCCTTCACCGCACGCGGCTGGACAAGATGGGCTGGCTGTGTTCCGACACCGCGCACCTGCGCTTTGACGGCGTGCGCGTGCCGGCGCGCTACGTGCTGGGTGAAGAGGGCGCGGGCTTCAAGGCCATCATGGGCAACTTCAATGGCGAGCGCTTCGGCATCGCCTGCGCCGCGCTGGGCTTTGCGCAAGCCTGCTACGACGAGGCGCTGGCCTGGGCGCGCGAGCGGCGCACCTTTGGCAGTGCGCTCACGGGGCATCAGGCCATCCGCCACAAGCTGGTGGACATGCAGCAGCGCATCCGTGCCACCGAGGCGTGGCTGGAGCAACTGGCCGCGCGCGCCGACGCGGGCGACACCGGCGCCGACTGGGTGGGTGAGGTGTGCGTGCTGAAGAACCACGCCACGCAGGCCATGGCGTTCTGCGCCGATGCGGGCGTGCAGATTCTGGGCGGCATGGGCTTCATGCGCGGCACGGTGTGCGAGCGGCTCTACCGCGAGGTGAAGGTGCTGACCATCGGCGGCGGCACCGAAGAAATCATGAAGGACCTGGCTGCGCGGCAGTGGCGGCTTTGAGAAGAATCCGCCTCTGGCGCAGGATGGGAGGGCGCTGACAGCTATCAAAAAAGTAGTTATTGCGTTTCGCTGTGGCGCAGCCGGGCAGGCTGCCTCAAACCACGGCACTCACGCCAGGCGCCGCGCTCGCACGCAAAAAAGCCGCCCGAAGGCGGCCCTGAATCCCACGCGCCTGACGCGCGTTGAACGCGCGGCGCTTACTTCATGTACTCGGACACCACTTTCCACTTGCCGTCCTGAATCTGCGAGATGCGCGACGCATCGCTGCCCAGGCGCTTGGTGGCCGAGAAGGTCATCTGGGCCGACCCGAAGATGTCGGGCGGAATGGTGATGCTGTCCATCGCCTTGATGAAGCTGTCGGTGCTCAGGTTGGCGCCGGCTTTCTGCGCGCCCTTGGCGAAGGCGTCCACCAGCGTGTACCCGTAGGCCGAGAACACGGTCGGGTCTTCGTTGTACTTGGTCTTGTACTTGTTCGCCCAGAAGCGGATCGGCTGCGAGGCCTCGTCCAGGTAGGGGTTCTGCACCGTCATGGTGGCGTACAGGCCATCCATCGCCTTGCCGCCCAGCTTGTGGATCAGGTCGGTGTAGGCCGCGCTGGAGCTGATCATCGTAGAGTTGAAGCCGGTCTTGCGCGCCTCGGCGATGGTGCCGATCGTCTCGCGGATGATGGTGCCCAGCACCACGAAGTCGCAGTTGGCGGCCTTCATGCGCGCCACCTGTGAAGAAAAATCGGTGGCGCCGCGCTTGAAGCTGGTCTTCTCGGCCATCTCCATGCCTGCGGCCTTGAGCCCGGCCTCGGCGCCGCGCAGCACTTCCAGGCCGAATTCATCGTCCTGGTAGATCGCGCAGACCTTCTTGGCGTTCTTTTCCTTGGCCATCTTGGGCACACCCAGGCGCATCTGGTCGTAGTAGGTGGCGGCAAACGAATACTTCAGGCGGTTCAGCGGCTCATACATCTCGCGCGCGGCCGTCACCGGAAAGAAGTTGATCACGTTCTTGTCGAACAGCACCGGGAACGTGGCCACGTTCTGCGCCGTGCCGATGTGGCCCACCATGGCGAAGATCTTGTCCTGGTTCACCAGCTTTTGCGCCGCCAGCACGGCGCGCTTGGGGTCGTAGCCCGAGTCTTCCACCTTCAGGTTGATCTTGCGGCCGTTGATGCCGCCTTGCTCATTCAGCTCTTCCACGCGCAGCTGCATGCCCATGCGCACCTGCTTGCCAAAGCCCGCCAGCGGGCCGGACAAATCCTGGATAGACCCGAGCTGGATCTGATCCTTGGTCACGCCTTGCGATTGCGCCAGCGCCATGCTGGATGCGGCCGCGCAGGCGGTGGCGATAAGTGCAGTCTTCAGTCGCATGTTGTCTCCTTATGGTGTGTGTGAAACGCTAGGGAAGGCGCCCCGCGTCGCAGGGCCATTGTCTTGGCGCGGCCCGCGCACAGGCCGCGGTGTTAACCCTGAGGGTGGCCTCAAGGCTGGTACATCGCCCGGATCTGCGTGGCGTACTTCTCTGCCACCATCTTGCGCTTGAGCTTCATGGTGGGCGTCAGCTCTTCGTCCTCGGCCGTCAGCTGCTTGTCCAGCAGGAAAAACTTCTTGATCTGCTCGACCCGCGCAAACTTCTTGTTCACCTGGTCGATGACGTCCTGGATCAAGGCCTGCACCTCTGGCGCGCGCGTCAGGCTGGCGTAGTTGGAGAAGGGCACGTCGTTGTCCTGGGCAAACTTTTCGACGTTCTCCTGGTCCACCATGATGATCACGGTGAGGTAGGGCAGCTTGTCGCCAATCACCACCGCATCGGTGACGTAGGGGCTGAACTTCAGCTCGTTCTCCAGCTCGCTGGGCGTCACGTTCTTGCCACCGGCCGTGATGATGATGTCCTTCATCCGGTCGGTGATGCGGTAATAGCCGTCACCGTCCACCGCGCCCACGTCCCCGGTGCGCAGCCAGCCGTCCTCGGTGAAGGTCTCTGCTGTTTTCTCGGGCTGGTTCAGGTAGCCGGCAAACACGTTAGTGCCCTTGACCTGGATTTCGCCCGACGCCGGATCGATACGAACCTGGTTGTAGCTGGCCGCCGGCCCGATGGAGCCGGGCCGAATGCGCGCGGCGGGAATGCCGGTGGAGGCGCCGCACGTCTCGGTCATGCCCCACACTTCCAGCATGGGCACGCCCAGCGACAGGTACCACTTGACCAGGTCGGGCGAAATCGGCGCGGCGCCTGTGACCAGAAAGCGGGCGCGGTGAATGCCGATCAGCTTGCGGACGTTGTCCAGCGCCAGCCAGCGCGCCAGCGTGAAGCGCGCCTTCAGGCTGGCGGGCACGGGCTCACCCGCCAGCACGTGGTTGGCAATGCGCTCACCCACGCGGATGCCCCAGGCGTACACGGCTTGCTGCAAGCGCGTACCTTCCTTGAGCGAGATGGTGACGCCGGAATAGAACTTCTCCCACACGCGCGGGACGGCCGTGAACACCGTGGGCGCGATCTCGCGCACGTTCTCGGGCACGGTGTCGGGGTTTTCAACGAAGTTCAGTCGCGCGCCGGTGTAGAGCGAAAAGTATTCGCCGCCCATGCGTTCGGCGATGTGGCACAGCGGCAGAAAGCACATGCACTCGTCGGTTTCGTAGCGTGGCAGCAGCGCGTTGTACCCGCGCACTGTGTAAGCGAGCCCACGGTGCGTGTGCATCGCGCCCTTGGGCTTGCCCGTGGTGCCGGATGTGTACACGAGGATGGCCAGGTCGTCGGGCGTGCAGGCCGCCACGCGTTGGGCCAGCGCCTGCGGCTGCTCGGCGTGGTAGCGCCGCCCCAGCTCGCGCAGCGCCGCCATGCTCATCACGCCCGGATCGTCCAGGTCGCGCAGGCCCTCCATGTCGAACACGATGATCTTCTTGAGCAGCGGTAGCTGCTCGCGCACTTCCAGCGCTTTGTCGAGCTGCTCGTCGTCTTCCACAAAGAGGACGCTGGTGCGCGAGTCCTCGCACAGGTAGTGCACCTGCGTGGCGGCGTCGGTGGGGTAGATGCCGTTGGACACGCCGCCCGCAGACAGCACGGCCAGATCGGCCAGCACCCAGTCGATCACGGTGTTCGACAGGATGGACGCGGTGTCGCCAGCGGCAAAGCCCAGGGCCATCAGCCCGTCGCCCACTTCCTGCACGGCCGTGGCCACTTGCGCCCAGGTCCAGCTGCGCCAGATGCCCAGGTGCTTTTCGCGCAGCCAGACTTTGTCGGCACGCTGCGCGGCGGCGTTCCAGAACATCGCCGAGATGGTGTCGCCGTCGAGCACGCTGTCGGCTTGCGGGCGGATGTGTGAAAGATCCCAAAGCTTGGACATGGGCTATCTCCAGGTCTTTTTCTTTTTCCAGCGCCGTTCGCCGCGCACACCTTCGTCCTTCATGCCCAGGTAGAACTCCTTGATGTCTTCTTTCTCGCGCAGGCGCGCGCAGGTGTCTTCCATGACGATGCGGCCGTTTTCCAGCACGTAGCCGTAGTCGGACGCGTTCAGCGCCATGTTGGCGTTCTGCTCGACCAGCAGAATGGTGGTGCCGCGCTCGCGGTTGATGCGCACCACGATCTCGAAGATTTCCTTGGTCAACCGCGGCGACAGGCCCAGGCTGGGCTCGTCCAGCAGGATCAGGTGGGGCGCGGCCATCATCGCGCGGCTGATCGCCAGCATCTGTTGCTGCCCGCCTGAAAGCAGCCCCGCGTCCTGGTTGGCGCGCTCTTTCAGGATGGGAAAGTACGCGTACATCTGCTCCATGTCGCGCGCCACGCCGTCGCGGTCGGTGCGGGTGTAGGCGCCCATCAGCAGGTTGTCGCGCACCGAAAGCAGCGGAAACACCTCGCGCCCCTCCGGTACGTGCGACAGGCCTTGCTGCACGATGTAGGCGGGGTCTTTGGCGGTGATGTTCTGGCCCTTGAATTCGACCGAGCCCTTGCGCGGGTCGATGATGCCCGAGATGGTCTTCAGGATGGTGCTCTTGCCCGCGCCATTGCTGCCCAGCACGGTGGCAATCTGGCCCTGCTTGACCTCCAGGCTGACACCGCGGATGGCCTTGATCGGGCCGTAGGCGCTCTCGACGTTCAGCAGGCGCAGTACCGCTTCGCTCATGCCGGCCTCCGCAGTGATTCCACGTCGTCGATCGAACCCAGGTAGGCCTCGATCACCGCCGCGTTGCCCTGCACCTCGCTGGGCGTACCCACGGCCAGCACCTGGCCCTGGTTCATCGCCACCACGCGGTCGGACACGCGCGAAACCAGCGACATGTCGTGCTCGACCATCAGCACCGTCACGCCCAGCTCGTGCACGATGTCCTGGATCCAGAACGCCATGTCGTCGGTTTCTTCGACGTTCAGGCCCGACGACGGCTCGTCCAGCAGCAGCAGCTGCGGCTCGGCGCACAGGGCGCGGGCCAGCTCCACCACCTTGCGCACGCCATAGGGCAGGCCCGCTACCGTGGATTCGCGGTAGTGCTGCAAGTCCAGCAGGTCGATCACCTGCTCGACCCGCTCGCGTGCGTGAACCTCTGCCGCACGGGTGGAGGGGGTGAAGAACAGCTCGCTCCAAAAGCCCGTCTGGCGGTGCGTGTGGCGGCCGATCAGCAGGTTGTGCAGCACCGTGGCGTGCTCGAACAGCTCGATGTTCTGAAAGGTGCGCGCGATGCCCAGCGACGCCACGCGGTAGGGCGGCTGTTCGGTCAGCTTGACGGTGCCTTGGGGGCCCGCAAAGTCGATCTCGCCGCTGGTGGGCGTGTAGATGCGGCTGATCAGGTTGAACACCGTGGTCTTGCCGGCGCCGTTGGGGCCAATCAGCGTGAACACCTCGCCCCGGCGCACGTCGAAGCTGACGTCGTTCACGGCCAGCACGCCGCCAAAGCGCACGCTCAGGTTCCGGGCAGAAAGCAGGACGTCGTGGTTCACTTCAGGCGATCCGATTTCTGGAAGGTTTTCTGGCGCTTGAACATGCCCTTGCGGTAGAAGGGGAACAGCTGCAGCCAGGTGCGAATCTTCAGCCACCGACCATACAGGCCGAGCGGTTCAAACAGCACGAAGGCGATCAGCACCGCGCCGTACACCACCGTCTGCAAGCCCGGCGCCTGGCCGATGGCGTCGGGCAGGTAGTCCTTGGTCATGGCGATCAGCTGCGGCATGGCGATCAGGAAGATGGCGCCCAGGAAAGCCCCGTGCACCGAGCCCAGGCCGCCAATGACCACCAGCAGCAGCAAATCGATCGACTGGAGGATGCTGAACTGGTCGGGCGACAGAAAGCGCAGCTTGTGCGCGTACAGCGCTCCGCCCAGGCCCGCCAGGGCGGCCGAAAGCGCGAACGACAAGGTCTTGTAGCGCGCCAGCTGAATGCCCATGCTTTGCGCCGATACCTCGGAGTCGCGGATGGCGACGAAGGCGCGGCCCGTGGCGCTGCGCAGCAGATTGAGCACGCCCAGCGTGACCAGCACGGCCGTCACCAGGCAAATGAAATAGAAGCCCTCGCTGGATTCGATCTTCCAGCTGAAGATGGCGGGCGCCTTCACGTGCATGCCGGCATTGCCGCCGGTCAGGCTTTCCCAGCGGGCAAACACCTCTTCCACGATGAAGCCAAAGGCCAGCGTGGCGATGCCCAGGTAAATGCCCTTGACCCGCAGGGCCGGGAGGCCAACGACAATGCCGGCCGCGGCGGCCAATGCGGCCGACATGAGCATGGCCAGGGGAAAGGGCATGCCGTGGTTGGTGAGCACCGCCTGGGCGTAGGCACCAACGCCGACAAATGCCGCATGGCCCATCGAGAACTGCCCGGTAAAGCCCGCCAGCAGCATCAGCCCCAGCCCGATCACGCCGTAGATCAACACGAAGGTGAGCTGCGCCAGCCAATACTCTGGCACCAGCCAGGGCGCGGCGAGCAGCATCAGCAGCAACAGGCCGTACCAGAACACCTGGCCGCCGTGCTTGGCCAGGCGGATGTCCTGGTCGTAACTGGTCTTGAAGATGAAACGCATACCGTGGCCCTACACCTTCTTGCGCAGCTTCTCGCCGAACAGGCCGTTGGGTTTGACCATCAGCATGATCAGCACCACGATGTAGGCAGCGATGTCCTTGAAGCCCTCGGGCAGGTAGAAGCCCGACAGCGATTCGACAACGCCGATGATCAAACCGCCGACGATGGCGCCCGGCAGGCTGCCGAAGCCGCCCACCACCGCCGCCGGAAAAGCCTTCAGCCCGATGAAGCCCATGTTCGCGTGCACGAAGGTGATGGGCGCCAGCAGCAGGCCGGCCACCGCCGCCACCGCGGCGGCCAGGCCCCACACCAGGCCGTTCAGGCGCTTGACCGGGATGCCCATGTAGTACGCCGCCAGCTGGTTCTGCGACGACGCCTGCATCGCCACGCCCAGCTTGCTGTACTTGAACATCCCGTACAGCCCACCGCAGAGCAGCACCGTCACCAGAATCACCACCAGCTGCTCGGCGCTGATGACCAGCCCGGCGATGGACCAGATCTCGTCTTTGTAGGGCACCGGCAGCGTGTGGGTCTCGGTGCCGAAGTTGGGGATCATCGTGATCAGCCCGCGCGCCACGTACCCCACCCCAATGGTCAGCATGACGATGGAAAACGCCGGCTGGCCCAGGATCGGCCGGATCACGATGCGCTCCAGCAGCACGCCAAAGAGCGCCATCGCCAAGATGGCTGAAACCACCGCCAACCAGAACGGAAAGCCCAGCAGGCTCATGGCGGCCAGGCCGCAAAAGGCGCCCAGCATCATCAGGTCGCCCTGGGCAAAGCTCACGGTTTCCGTGGCCTTGTAGATCAGCACGAAGCCCAGGGCAATCAGGCCGTAGATACAGCCCTGCGCCATGCCGCTGATGACCAACTGCAAGAACTGCAAGCGATACCCCCTTCGGAAAAAGGTGTTCGACACCGCGAACGTGCCGAGACTCTATCGACGGGGTACCCACGGCGCAGCCCCGGTAAACCCTTACCGCTGTCACCAACGCGATACGCGCCCGCAGACAAAGCCGCTTGCGCCAGCGCAAGCTTCGCCCGCGCGAAACCCGCTTCGCGCTGGAGCTGACGAATGACCGTAACTGTTGAACGCGAAGGGGCCGTGACCATCGTCACCCTGAGCAGGCCGGACGTGCGCAATGCCGTCGATGCACCCACCGCACGCGCGCTGTACGACGCGTTCATCGCGTTCGACGACGACGCCGATGCCAGCGTGGCCGTGTTCCACGGCGCGCACGGGCACTTCTGCGCGGGTTGGGACTTGAAGGCCGGCGCCGCGCTGGCGGGCGATCCGGCCGCGAAGGTGTCGGCGCTTCTGGCGTTGCACGATTACCCGGGCGAAGTGGCGCGGCCACTCGGGCCCATGGGGCCGTCCCGGTTGCTGCTGTCCAAGCCGGTCATCGCGGCGGTGGAGGGCAGCGCCGTGGCCGGCGGCATGGAGCTGGCGCTGTGGTGCGACCTGCGCGTAATGGCGCAGGACGCCGTCTTCGGCGTCTTCTGCCGGCGCTTCGGCGTGCCGCTGATCGACGGCGGCACCGTGCGCCTGCCGCGCCTGATCGGCCAGAGCCGCGCGCTGGATTTGATCCTGACCGGCCGCGCCGTCGCCGCCGACGAAGCCCACGCGATGGGCCTGGCCAACCGGGTCGTGCCCAGCGGTACCGCGCGCGAAGCGGCGCTGGCCCTGGCACAGCAGATCGCCCGCTTTCCGCAGGCCACCCTGCGCGCCGACCGCATGAGCGCGCTCACGCAGTGGGACTGGCCGTGGCGCGAAGCCATGCAGCGCGAATGGAATTCCGGCAGCGCGTGCCTGCTGGACGGCCTGCAGGGCGCGGCGCGCTTCGCGGCGGGTGACGGTCGGCACGGCAGGTTCTAGTTGCTGTCGCCCATGCGCCATCATGGGTTTATTTATACCGAGCAAGCACTCGGTGAAATATCTATACTGCGCGAAACGCTGCCGCACGCCTGCGGCCGACTTGCGGAGATTCAGCCATGACCGAGGCCTACGTATTCGACGCCGTGCGCACGCCGCGCGGCAAGGGCAAGAAAGACGGCAGCCTGCACGAGGTCAAGCCCGTCGACCTGCTGGCCGGCACGCTGGAGGCCCTGCGCCTTCGCCACGACTTTGACACCGCCACCGTGGACGACGTGGTCATGGGCGTGGTCTCGCCCATTGGCGAGCAAGGCTCCGTGCTGCCCAAGGTGGCGGCGCTCAAGGCCGGGTGGGACTGGCAGTGCGCCGGCGTGCAGCTCAACCGCTTTTGCGCCTCGGGCCTGGAGGCGGTGAACATGGCCGCGCAGAAGGTGCGTTCTGGCTGGGAAGACCTGGTGGTGGCCGGTGGCGTGGAAAGCATGAGCCGCGTGCCCATCGGTTCGGACGGCGGCGCCTGGGCGCAAGACCCGGCTACCAACAGCGCCACCGATTTCGTGCCGCAAGGCGTGGGCGCCGATCTGATCGCCACGCTGTCGGGCTTCACCCGCGAAGACGTTGACCGCTTTGCCGTCACCTCGCAGCAGCGCGCTGCCCATGCGCGCGAGGCGGGCTATTTCGCTGGCTCGGTCGTGCCCGTCAAAGACATGCTGGGCCAGACCATCCTGGCCGAAGACGAATTCATCAAGCCGCGCACCACGGTAGAGACCCTGGCGGGGCTGAAGCCGTCGTTTGAGCAACTCGGCGCGCTGGGTTTCGACGCCGTGGCCATTGGCCGCTATCCGCAGGTGGAGCGCATCCAGCACGTGCACCACGCGGGCAATTCGTCCGGCATCGTCGATGGCGCCGCGGCCGTGCTGATCGGCAACGAGGCGGCGGCCAAGGCGCATGGCTTCACGCCGCGCGCGCGCATCGTGGCCACGGCGCTGTCGGGGGCCGACCCGACCATCATGCTCACCGGCCCCATGCCCGCCACGCGCAAGGCGCTGGCCAAGGCGGGCATGACGATCGACCAGATCGATCTGTTCGAGGTGAACGAAGCCTTTGCCGCCGTGCCGATGAAGTTCATGCAGGCATTCGGCGTGCCGCACGACAAGGTCAACGTGAACGGCGGCGCCATCGCGCTGGGGCACCCGCTGGGCGCCACCGGCGCCATGATTCTGAGCACGCTGATCGACGAGCTGCACCGGCGCCAACTGCGCTACGGCCTGGCCACGCTGTGCGTGGGTGGCGGCATGGGGATTGCCACGATCGTGGAGCGGGTGTGACCGCTCTGAGTCGCTGGGTTGGCGGGTTGGAGCGACCCGCTGAGTTTTGAATGAAATCGGCTTCTGGCGCAGGCTGGAACGGCGCTGGTAGCTATCAAATCAATAGAAGACTATGGAACTCAAGACGCTGCGCTACGCCATTGAAGACGCGCCTGCGGGCCTGGTGGCGACGATCACTTTCGATGAACAGGGCGCGCCCGTCAACACGATGTGCCTGCCCTGGCAGGACGACCTGGCCGCCGTGACGGAGCAGGTGGTGAAGGACAAGGATCGCCTGCGCGGGCTGATCCTGGCGTCGGCCAAAAGCACCTTCTTTGCCGGTGCCGACCTGAAGGGCGTGATGCGCCTGAAGGCGGACGACGCGCCCAAGGTCTACGCCGAGATCGAGCGGGTGAAGCGCTGCTTTCGCACGCTGGAAACACTGGGCATTCCGGTGGTGAGCTGCATCAACGGCAGCGCGCTGGGCGGCGGCATGGAGGTGGCGCTGGTCGGCCACCACCGCATTGCCGTTCATGATCCCAAGCTGCAAATGGGCCTGCCCGAGCTGACGCTGGGCCTGATCCCCGGCGCCACCGGCATCACCAAGTTCACGCGCCTGCTGGGCCTGATGGGCGCGCAGCCGTACATCATGGAAAGCAAGCTGTTCGGCCCGCGCGAGGGGCTGGACATCGGCGTCGTGCATGCGCTGGTGGCTACGGCGGACGAACTGCGCCCAAGCGCCCTGGCGTGGATCGCCGAGCATCCGCAGGCCGCGCACCCGTGGGACGCCAAGGACTACAAGATGCCCGGCGGCACGCCCGCCAACCCCAAGGTGGCCGGCGCGTTGACTGTGGCGCCCGCGTTGCTGAAGCAGAAAACGCGCGGCCGCTACCCGGCGCCTGAGGCCGCCTTGGCGGCGATGGTGGAAGGCGCGCAGGTCGATTACGACACCGCCACGCGCATCGAAAGCCGCTACCTCGCCAGCCTGATGGCCAGCCCGGTGGCGAAGAACATGATCAACACGTTCTTCTTCAACCTGAATGCCATCAAGAGCGGCCAGTCGCGCCCCAAGGATGTGCCTCGCTTCAAGCCGCAGATGGTGGGCGTGCTGGGCGCCGGCATGATGGGCGCGGGCATCGCCTACGCCCAAGCCAGCCGCGGTATCGCCACGATGCTGAAGGACGTGACGCTGGACAAGGCCGAGCAGGGCAAGGCCTACAGCGCCCAAATCACCCAGCCGCGGGTGGACAAGGGCCTCATGAGCGCGCACGACCAGCAGGCGCTGCTGGCGCGCATCACCGCGACCGGTTCGGCGGGCGATCTGAAAGGCTGCGACCTGATCATCGAAGAGGTGTTCGAGCAGCGCGCCTTGAAGGCGCAAGTCACGCAAGAGGCCGAGCCGATGCTGGCCGAAGGCGGCTTCTTTGCCAGCAACACCAGCACGCTGCCCATCGGCGGCCTGGCGCAGGCCAGCCAGCGGCCGGAGAAGTTCGTCGGCATCCATTTCTTCAGCCCCGTCGACAAGATGAAGCTGGTGGAAATCATTCGGGGAAAGCTGACCGACGACGAAACCGTGGCGCGCGCCTACGACTACGTGCTGGCGCTGGGCAAGCTGCCCATCGTCGTCAACGATGCGCGCGGCTTTTACACCAGTCGCACCTTCGGCACTTACGTGATGGAAGGCGCGGCGATGCTGGGCGAGGGCATTCCCGCGCCGGTGATTGAAAACGCGGCAGTGCAGGCGGGCATGCCCGTCGGCCCGCTGGCGGTGCTGGACGAGACCGCACTGTCGCTGTCGGTGCACGTGCTCGACCAGACGCGTGCTGATTTCGCCGCCGAAGGAAAGACCTACGCCGCCACGCCGGGCGAACGGCTGGTCGAGCGCATGGTCAAAGAGCTCAAGCGCCCAGGCCGCGCGGGCGGTGGCGGCTTCTACGACTATCCGCCGGGCCAGAAGAAGCAGCTGTGGCCAGAGCTGAAAACGCTGTTTGAAAAGCCCGGCGCCGCGTGGGACGTGCAAGAGGTGCAAGACCGCCTGCTGTACCGCCAGGCGGTGGAAACCGCGCGCTGCCTGGCCGAAGGGGTGCTGACCAGCGTGCACGACGCCAACATCGGCAGCATCTTCGGCATCGGCTTTCCGGCCTGGACGGGCGGGGCCATGCAGTTCATCTACGCGCAGGGCGTGGATGCGTTTGAAAAGCGCTGCGCCGAGCTGGCTGCCAAGCACGGCGCGGGCTTTGCGCTGGACGGCGCCACCCAGGCGGCCATCCGGCGCTTTCAGCCCACGTACTGAGCGGGCTGCTCACCGCGTCTTTGCGGGAGCGGCGGTGCGGCTTACTGAGCCGCGCTGCGCCCGTTACTGCGGCGTGATGCCCGCGGCCTTGATCAGCTCCGCGTGCGTGCGGATGTCTTCGCTGATTACCTGCGCCAGTGGCTTGGCGTCGTGCCCGGCGGGCACCATGCCGGCGTCCAGCAGCTTGGCCTTGGCTTCACCGTCCAGCGCCTTCAGGGTGGATTTCTTCAGCCGCTCGATCACAGCCGGTGGTGTCTTGGCTGGGGCCAGCAGGCCGATCCAGGCGGACAGCACCAGGTTGTTCACCCCCGCTTCGCGCATGGTGGGCACCGCCGGCAGCAGCGCCACGCGCTGCTCGCTCAGCACACCCAGCGGCCGCAGCTTGCCGGCCTTGATGTGGGGCAGCGCTTCGGGCACCGGGGCCAGCACCATATCCACTTGGCCGCCGATCAGGTCGGTGATGGCTGGCGCACCGCCCTTGTAAGGCACGTGCAGCAGCTGGATGCCTGCGCGGCTTTGCAGCATCAGCCCCGCCAGATGCTGCGGGCTGCCATCGCCCGACGAGGCGAACGTCAGCGTGCCGGGCTTGGCCTTGGCGGCGGCCACCACGTCGGCCACGGTGGCAAAGCGCGATTTTTCGGGCACCACCATCACCATCGCCTGGTTGACCAACTTGGTGATGGGAGTGAAGTCTTTCTCGGGGTCGTACGGCAGTGTCTTGAACAGGCTTTTATTGGTGGTCAGGAAGGACGCGGGCGACACCGTCAGCGTGTAGCCGTCGGGCGGCGCCTTGGCCACGGCGGGCAGGCCAATCTGCCCGCTGGCGCCGGCGCGGTTGTCGATCAACACCGGCTGGCCCAGGTCCACCGACAGTTGCTGGCCGATCAGCCGCGCCACCATGTCCACACTGCCGCCGGCGGGCAGCGCCACGATGATCTTGATGGGCTTGCTGGGGTAGGCGTCTTGCGCCAGGCCCGGCTGGGCCACCAGCAGGGTGAGCGCGCTGGCGGCGGCGGAGAAAAGTGTGCGTAGGGTCGGCATGGGACGGGCGCTCCGGGTTGGTGGCTGTGGGATGCCACGCGGCCCTGAGTCAGGCGCCGCGCAGGACCCATCCAACTAGCAGAACCCGTGCCAATGCACGCCGCCAGCGCGGTTCAAGGCGCTGGATGCAACCGCGCCCGCCGCCGGCATGGCGCCCGTGCCGCCTTACTGAAACGCCACTTCCATGAAGCTGCGCAGCTTGCGGCTGTGCAGGTGATCCACACCGTCTTCGCGCAGGCGCTCGATGGCGCGGATGCCGATCTTCAGGTGCTGATTCACCCGCTCGCGGTAGAAGTGGTTGGCCATGCCGGGCAGCTTGATCTCGCCGTGCATGGGCTTGTCGCTCACGCACAGCAAGGTGCCGTAGGGCACGCGAAAGCGAAAGCCGTTGGCGGCGATGGTGGCGCTTTCCATGTCCAGCGCCACGGCGCGCGATTGCGAAAAGCGCCGCTGCGGCACGCCGCCGCCCAGCAGTTCCCAGTTGCGGTTGTCGGTGGTGGCCACGGTGCCGGTGCGCAGCACGCGCTTGAGCTCATCGCCCGTGAGCGCGGTGACGTCGGCCACCGCCAGCTGCAGCGCGATCTGCACCTCGGCCAGCGCGGGGATGGGAATCCACATCGGCAGCTCTTCGTCCAGCACGTGGTCTTCGCGCACGTAGCCGTGGGCCAGCACGTAGTCGCCCAGCTGCTGGCTGTTGCGCAGCCCCGCGCAGTGGCCCACCATGATCCAGGCGTGCGGGCGCAGCACGGCAATGTGGTCGGTGATGGTCTTGGCGTTGCTGGGCCCCACGCCGATGTTCACGAAGCTGATGCCGCTGCCGTCCGCGCGCACCAGGTGGTAGGCGGGCATTTGCGGCAGGCGCGGCGGCGGCACGCCGGGCACTTCGTCTGCCGGCGTGGGCAGGCCGGTGCGGTGCGTGATCACGTTGCCGGGCTGCACGAAACGGGTGTACTGGCTGTCCGGGTCGGCCATTTCCTGCTGGCCCAGCGCGATGAATTCGTCGATGTAGAACTGGTAGTTGGTGAACAGCACGAAGTTCTGGAAGTGCGAGGGCGACGTGCCCGTGTAGTGGCGCAGGCGGTGCAGCGAATAGTCCACGCGCGGCGCGGTGAACAGCGCCAGCGGCGCGGGCTCGCCCGGGCTGGGTTCGTACGTGCCGTTGGCGATGCGGTCGTTCATCGCGTTCAGGTTGGGCAGGTCGAACACCTCGGCCAGGCGCAGGCGCTGCGTCTGGCTCATGCCGCCTTCGAAGTGGTCGTGCTCGCCCAGGCTGAAGGGCAGGGGAATCGGCTCGTGGCTGGTGCCCACTTCCAGCGTCACGCCGTGGTTTTCCAGCAGCAGGCGGAACTGCTCGCGGTAGTACTTGCCGAACAGGTGCGGGTCGGTCAGCGTGGTTTCGTACGTGCCGCCTTGCGTGACAAAGCCGTACGACAGGCGCGTGTCCGGGTGGCGGCCCACGGGCACGTGCAGGCGCACGAAGGGGTAGAAGGCGCGCACGCGCGTCAGCGGGCCGTCGGGCTCGGCGGGCCCGCGGATGTACGCCACCAGCGCGTCGCGCAAATGGCTGCAAGCGGTGTCGTAGAGGTGGCGAACCTGCGCCAGCGCTTCGTCGGCGCTGTGGTACGAGGCGGGGGCGATGAAGGGCGGCAGCGAAATCATGGCGCATTGTCCACGCTGGGCGTGACGCCTGCGCGCGCGGGCCAGGGCGCCCCCACGCCTATGATGCCGGGCCTTGGCCAGCCATTGGCAGGGCCCATCACCGTTTCGTAGGCATTTAGGCTGCCAGCGCCGGCTGCGAGGGCGCTGGAAGCTATCAAAACAGGAGTTAACTTGCCTGAGAGCGCCACTGCCTCATCCCCGGCCCCATCTACCGCGCTGGCCACTGCCGGCAGCGCGCCGCTGCTGGCGCTCAAGGGCCTGCAGCGCCTGCACGTCGGGCCGGTGTCGCTGGCGCTGGCGGCGGGTGAATGCGTGTCGCTGATGGGCGCATCCGGCGCGGGCAAAAGCGTGCTGCTGCGCGCCGTGGCCGATCTGGACCCGCACGGCGGCGACGCCTGGCTGGCTGGCGTGGCCTGCAGCGCCATGCCCGCGCCCGCCTGGCGCCGCCAGGTCACCTACGTGCCGGCCGAAGCCGGATGGTGGGCCGACAGTGTGGCCGCGCACTTTCCGCCCGTTACCGATTTCGCGGCCCTGCTGCCCCGCGTGGGGCTGAGCCCCGCGCTGGCGCAGGCGGCGGTGGCGCGCTGCTCCACCGGCGAGCGCCAGCGCCTGGCGCTGCTGCGCGCGCTGCAGCCGGGCAACCGCGTGCTGCTGCTGGACGAGCCCACCTCGGGCCTGGACGACGCGGCCCGCGCGCTGGTCGAGCAGCTGCTGCAAAGCCGGCTGGCGGCGGGCGTGGCGGTGCTCATGGTCACGCACGACGCGGCGCAGGCGCAGCGGCTGGCGCACCGGCACTTCGAGCTGGTGGGTGGCCAGCTGCAACCAGCGCGCCACGGCGCAGCGCTGTCGCCCGGGGGCGCGCGATGAGCGCCGCCGTCGTCAGCACCGTGGATTTGGCCGTGGCGGCCGGCCTGCTGCTGTGCAGCGCGGGGCTCACGCTGGCGCTGGGCCTGGGGCAGGCGCGATCGCTGGTGGTGGCCGGCGTGCGGGCGGTGGTGCAGCTGCTGCTGGTCGGCATGGTGCTGAAGCTGGTGTTTGCCCTGCAGTCGCCCTGGCTGGTGGCGGCCGTGGCGTTGTTCATGCTGGGCGCGGCCGCGCGGGAGATTTTTGCGCGGCAGGACCGGCGCCTGTCCGGCTGGTGGGGCTGGGGCATGGGCGCGGCCACCAGCACGCTGGCCACCGTGGTGGTGGCGGGCGCCGGGCTGGCGCTGTTGGCGCACCACCCGTGGTGGTCGCCGCAGGCGGTGATACCGGTGGTGGGCATCGTGCTGGGCACGGTGATGAATGGCGTGAGCATCACGCTGAACGCCTTTACGCGCGGGGTGGAGCGCGAACGCCCCGCCATCGAGGCGCGCCTGGCCCTGGGCGCCACGCGGCGGCAGGCGCTGGGCGACTTGCAGCGCGCGGCCTTGCGGCAGGGGCTGATTCCGGTCATCAACCAGATGTCGGCCGCCGGCATCATCACCTTGCCCGGCATGATGACGGGCCAGATCCTGGCCGGCATGGCGCCGCTGGAGGCGGCCAAGTACCAGATCCTGCTGCTGATGCTGCTGGCCGTGGCCGCCACGCTGGGCGCCGTGGGCGTGAGCTTCTGGGCGCTGTCGCGCGTGAGCGATGCGCGCGACCGGCTGCGGCTGGACCGGCTGGCCCCGCCCAGCCGCTGAACCGCTGTGCCAGCCGCTGGCCGGCCGGTGCGCCGGTGCGGCGCCAGCCCCCGCGCATTTCAGCCGCTGGCTGACACCGCGGCAGCGCCCGGCGTGCGATGCTGCCGGCTGGCTTGTCCCGGGCTTGCTCGCGCCCAAATCAAGGCGCCACGCCCCCGCGCGTTGCAAACTTTGGGTTCGCCGCCACCTGCCCGTTTGATCACCTCGTATCGCCTGCATTGAATCCCGCATGAAGGAATCGCCCCCGCCGCCGCGCGCCATCCCCAGCCCCGAGAAAGTGGCGTTTCGCCGCCGCATGGCCGTGCTGGCCTGGCGCGCGCTGGCCCTGGTTTTTTTGGGGCTGGGCCTGATCGGCATTGCCTTGCCCGTCATGCCCACGGTGCCGTTTTTGATCGCGTCCGCCTGGGCCGCCAGCCGGGGCTGGCCCGCGTTTGAGGCCTGGCTCTTGGCGCACCGCATCTTTGGCCCGCCCATCGTGCAGTGGCGTCAGCACGGCGCCATTCCGCGGCGCATCAAATGGCTGAGCTGCAGCATGATGGCCTGCAGCGCGCTGGGCATGCAGTTCTTCCCGGCCATCCCGCTGTGGCTGCGCATCGCCGTGCCGGTGGTGATGCTGGCCGTGGGCATCTGGCTCTGGCGGAGGCCCGACGCTTGAATAACCGGCCGGCGCGTACCGTTGCGCTCCCACGCAGGCGCGCGGTGCCGGCGCTTGGTTTGGAGGTGTTTTAGGCCTCTGGCGCAGGTGGATTGAGCGCTGGCAGCTATCAATAAGATAGTTGATGGTGCTCGCCGACCAGGCGCCTCGCGCGCCCACGGGCGGGCGCGCCGAGCAGATCAGACGATCTTCAGGCCCTTGAGCGCCGGGTCGGGCGGCGGATAGCGCAGCTTGAGGCTTTGGAGCTTGTCGCGCACCAGCGTGGCGATCATCACGTTGCGGTGCGTCTTGCTGTCGGCGGGCACCACCACCCAGGGCGCGTACTCGGTGGACGTGGCGCACAGCAGGTCGTTGTAGGCGCGCTGATAGGCGTCCCACTGCTTGCGCACGGCGATGTCGCCTTCGCTGAACTTCCAGTTCTTGGTCGGGTCGTCGATGCGCGCCTGCAGGCGCTCGCGCTGCTCGTCAGAGCCGATATGCAGCATGAACTTCAGCACCACGGTGCCGGTCTCGCTCAGCATGCGCTCGAAATCGTTGATCTGGCGGTAGCGCTGCGCCGTGGTCTTGGCGCTGATGTATTCGTCCACCACGGGCACCAGCACGTCTTCGTAGTGGCTGCGGTTGTGGATCATCATCTCGCCCGAGGCGGGCAACTGCTGCTGGATGCGCCACAGGAAGTTGTGGCGCCGCTCCAGCTCGGTCGGCGCCTTCCAGGCGTGGGTGCGCACGCCCAGCGGGCTGGTTTCCTTGAATACGGCCCGGATGGTGCCGTCCTTGCCCGCCGTGTCCATGCCCTGCAGCAGCACCAGCAGCTTGAAGCGCTGGTCGGCCCAGAAGATGTCCTGCAGCGCGTCCACCTCTTTGGCCAGATCGGCCAGCAGGGCTTTGTCCTTGTCCTTGTCGCCGGTGGAAAACGGCTTGGCGTTGGTGGGCACGCGCGCCAGCGAAAAGCCCTTGCCGCCCACCGGCACGTTCCACGGCGCGGCGCCCGTGTCCGCCTTGCTGTCGTTCTTCTTTGCCATTCACTGCTTTCGTTCAGGTTGGATATCGGCTGCGGCGGGGCGCCGTGGCGCACGCACTCGCTGTGCGGCATTTTCCGGGCAAACGGGGGTTGGGGGCGTCAGCCGACGCCGCGCGGCGCGGTCCGCCGGGCGACAGCGACGCGCCGGGTGTGCGCCCAGCGGCCAGCCCCAGCCGCGAGGGGTGTGGCCGTGAAAATACGCATCTTTGATTACATTCCGGCTAACATTCGCCCTGTGATGAGTGCGGTGTGACACCTTAGTACTAAAGAAAAGAAGAATCATGAGCATGGTGAAGGACGAGGCAGGGAAGAAAGCACTGTGTGACCGCCTGGCGCGGGTGGAGGGGCAGTTGCGAGGCCTGCAGAAACTGATTCAGGCCGAGGCCGAATCCGAAAAAGTGGCGCAGCAGATGACCGCGGCGCGCAAGGCGCTGGACAAGGCTTTCTTCGCGCTGGTCGCCACGCTGATCGCCGAAGGCCAGGTCGATTCGGACGAAGTGGCGGCCCTGCTGCTGCGCTTTGCCTGATCAGGCTGCGGGGGCTTTGGGCCCCCAGCCGCCGCCGGGGCGCGGGGGCGCGACGCGCAGGCGGCACGTGCGGGCGCTTGCGCCTAAACTGCGCGCATGAACCAGACCCAGCTTTTCGACCCGGCTTCGCATTCGTACACCTACATCCTGTTCGATGAGGCCACGCGCGAAGCGCTGATCCTCGACCCGGTGGCCGAGCAGCTCCAGCGCGACCTGGACACCGTCGCGCGCCTGAACCTGAAGCTGAAATGGGCGGTGGAAACGCACGCCCACGCCGACCACATCACCAGCGCCGCCAAGCTGGCCGAGATGACCGGCGCGCGCCTGGCCGCCCCGGCCGGCTGCGGCGTGGCCACGGCCGCCGTGCAGCTGGGCGATGGCGACGTGCTCAGCTTCGGGCGCGAATCGCTGCGCGTGCTGCACACGCCCGGCCACACGGCGGGCAGCGTGTGCTTTTACTGGGAACGCAAGTCGGTCGAAGAGGAAGAAATCCCCACCGAGCTGACGGCGCTGCCGCTGGGCCACGAAATGCGGCCCGACCTGCGCCAGGACGAGCGCCATGTCTTCACCGGCGACACCCTGCTGATCGGCGGCTGCGGGCGCACCGACTTCCAAAGCGGCTCGGCCGAGCAGCTGTACGACAGCATCACGCAGGTGCTGTTCGCGCTGCCCAACGACACCATCGTCTGGCCCGGCCACGACTACAACGAGCGCACCCAGTCCACCATCGGGCTGGAAAAAGCCACCAACCCGCGCATAGCCGGCAAGTCGCGCGCCGAATTCGTGGCGCTGATGGCGCAGCTGGACTTGCCCAAGCCCCAGCGTATCGACGAAGCCGTGCCGGCCAACCAGCGCTCGGGCCTGGGCGCGCCCGCGCCCGCAGGCGCGCAGGATGACAGCCCCACGCCCGCCGACGGTTACGCCGGTGACATCAGCCCGCAGGCCGCCTACCGGTGGATGACCGGCGGCCAGGCCGTGCTGGTGGACGTGCGCACCGATGCCGAGCGCGAATGGGTGGGCTTTGTGCCCGGCGCCCGGGTGGCCGCCTGGAAGCAGTGGCCCGGCATGGCGCTGAACCCCGACTTCGACGCGCAGCTGCGTGAAGCCGCCGCCGAAGGCCAGCCCGTCATGCTGCTGTGCCGCAGCGGCGTGCGCTCGGTGCCCGCCGCCCAGCGCGCGACCGAGCTGGGCCTGACGGCCTACAACATCCTCGGCGGCTTTGAAGGCGCGCCCGACGCCAACGCCCAGCGCAACCACCAGAACGGCTGGCGCCACGCCGGCCTGCCCTGGCGGCAGAACTGACGCGCCTGGGGCGCCAGCGGCTTGGGCGGTGGCGCTGGACGATCAAAGTGCAACTGGGCGGCGGCGACTGCGAGTGCGAGTGCGGTGAGGCAGCGGTGCCGAGCAACCACCGGCGCCCAGGTTGATCTAAAGTAAAAAGCCGCTCCAGCGCAGGCGCCACCAGCGCTGGCAGCTATGAATTTGTGAGTATTTCGCAGCGCCGTGCCACGCGGCGCTTCAGCGTGCCGGTGGCGCGCGGCCCGCATCCGCATCCGGTGCAGCCGCTGCTACTCCGTTCGCCGAATCGCGCACCAGCGGCAGCCGCGCCAGCCAATCGCCAATCGCCCCTTCGTACGCCGCCGCCAGCGCCAGCACACCCGCGTCGTCCTGCGGGCGGCCGATCAGTTGCATGCCCATCGGCAGGCCGTCGGCATTGAAGCCCACCGGCACGCTGATGCAGGGCAGCCCGGCGAAGGTGGCATAGATCACCACTTCCATCCAGCGGTGGTAGGTGTCCATGGTGCGGCCGGCCACCTCGCGCGGCCAGCGCTCGGCGACGTCGAAGGGCCACACCTGCGCGGTGGGCAGCGCCAGAAAATCGTACCGCCCGAACAGCGCCAGCATGCTTTGGTAGAACTGCGTGCGCGCCACGCTGGCGGAGAGGAATTCCGCCGCGCTGCAGCCTTGCGCCTGGTCGTGCTCCCACAGCGCCTCGGGCTTGATAAGCGCGCGGTTGCTGGCCTTCAGCAAAAACGGGGCGATGCGCGATGCCACCAGCACGCGCCGCCACACCAGCCACGCTTGCCAGACGCGCTCGGGCGCCATGCCCAGCGCGGCGGGCGCCACGGCGCAGCCCAGCCCTTCAAGGCGGCCCAGCCCCTGTTCGCACGCGGCCAGAATGCCGGGCGCCATGGGCAGGTAGCCGTTCAAGTCGCCCAGCCAGCCGATGCGCGCTGTTGTAGGGTTGAAAGCGGTGCCAGCGCCCGCCCCATTTGCGCCAGCAGCTATGGATAACGGAGCATCCGGCGAGTAGCCCGCCTGCGTGTGCAGCAGCCGCGCCACGTCGCGCACGGTGCGGCCCATCGGCCCTTCGGTGCCCAGCTGGCTGACCCACACGTCGTGCGCGGGCACCATCGGCACGCGGCCCTGGCTGGGGCGCATGCCAAAAATATTGGCCCAGCCCGCCGGGTTGCGCAGGCTGCCCATGAAGTCCGACCCATCGGCCACCGGCAGCAGCCGCAGGGCCAGCGCCGCGCCCGCGCCGCCGCTGCTGCCGCCCGCCGATTTGGTGGCGTCGTATGCGTTGCCGGTGGCGCCAAACACCTCGTTGAAGGTGTGCGAGCCCAGGCCAAACTCGGGCGTGTTCGTCTTGCCGATCACGATGCAGCCCGCGCCCTTCATGCGCGCGGCCATCAGCCCGTCTTCGTGCGCCACGAAGTGCTTCATCAGCGGCGAGCCCAGCGTGGTCGGCAAGCCCGCCGCGTTGGAGAGATCCTTGATGGCCTGCGGCATGCCGTGCATCCACCCGCGCGAGGCGCCGCGCGCCAGCTCGGCATCGCACGCATCCGCCTCGGCCAGCAAGGCGTCATCCGGGCGCAGCGACACGAGCGCGTTGTACGTGGGGTTCACGCGGTGGATGCGCGCCAGGTAGGCGGCCATCACCTCGCGGCAGCTCAGGCGCCGGGCGTGGATGGCTTCGGACAGCGCCGTGGCGTCCAGCGCGGTGATCGGGTCGGGGGCGGCGAGGGCGTTGGCGTGGGTGGTGTCGGGCATGGCGGCACTCTACGCGGGGCAGCGCGGCGAATCGAGTGCGTGCGCGACAGGGGCGCTGGCGCCAAGGCGGGCCAACAAAAAAGCACCCCGAAGGGTGCTTTTCATCAGTGAAATTGGCCTTTGGCGCTGGTGTGGCCAGCGCCAGTAGCTATCAAAATCAGAGTGCCGGAATGCGCAGTTTCTGGCCCGGGTAGATTTTGTTCGGGTCGCTCAGCATCGGCTTGTTGGCTTCAAAGATGGCGTTGTACTTGTTGGCGTCGCCATAGTATTTCTTGGCGATGGCCGACAGGGTGTCGCCGCTGACCACGTCGTGGTACTGCGAAGCGGTGCCTGCGGGGTATTGCAGGTTGTTGTCCACGCCGCTCACGCTGGCCACGTTGCCGGCGGCCAGGCCAGCTTTTTCAGCGGCTTCCTCGCTGGGCGCGCTGCCTGCCAGGGTGACTTTGCCGGTGGCGCCGTCGAAGGTCACGGCCAGGTCGGACAGGCCCAGATTCTGCTTGTCGATGTAGGTCTTGATGGCGTCGCCGGCCTTGGCGTTCAGGTCGGCCAGGTTGGGCGCGCTGGAGGCGGCAGCCTGTTCGACTTCCTTGCCGCCGAAGAGCTTCTCACCGGCTTCCTTGATGAAACTGAACAATCCCATGTGCATTCTCCTGAGTGGATATAGAGCGGAAAGTCGCAATGTACCCCGCGCCTGTGCGCGTCCGCGTGTCAGGCCCTGACAGCCCCTGTAGGACAAACTCGCTAATAATGGCGCCCCATGACATTTTTGGCGATCGACGTTGGCAATACGCGACTGAAATGGACGCTGTACGACCGTGCCGAACCCGGCGCTGGCGTGCTGGCGCACGGCGCTGAGTTCCTGGAGCAAATCGACCGCCTGGGCGAACGTGCATGGGCGTCGCTGCCCGAGCCGCACGCCATGCTGGGCTGCATCGTGGCGGGGCAGGCGGTCAAGCACCGCGTGCAGGAGCAGATGGAAGGCTGGAGCATTGAGCCCAGCTGGGTCGTGGCCTCCGAAGCCGAAGCGGGCCTGACCAACGGCTACGACTACCCCTCGCGCCTGGGCGCCGACCGCTGGGTGGCGATGATCGGCGCGCGCCACCACATGCTGCGCCGCGGCCCCTCGCGGCCCATCCTGCTGGTGATGGTGGGCACGGCCGTGACGGTGGAGGCCATCGACCAGCACGGGCGCTACCTGGGCGGGCTGATCCTGCCCGGGCACGGCATCATGCTGCGCGCGCTGGAATCGGGCACCGCCGGCCTGCACGTGCCGACGGGCGACGTCTGCGAATTTCCCACCAACACCAGCGACGGCCTAACCAGCGGCGGCACCTTCGCCATCGCCGGCGCGTGCGAGCGCATGTTCCAGCACCTGTTCAAGCACTGCGCGGCCGAGCCGCTGTGCCTGATGACCGGCGGCGCGGGCTGGAAGATGCTGCCCGCGATGACCCGCCCGTTTGAGCTGATCGAGACGATGATTTTTGACGGCCTGCTGGTGGTGGCCAAAGAGCGTGGCGAGCGGGTTCGCCGGCTCTGATTGGATCGCAATCCGCCGTGCCGATGGCGCACGCGGGAGGGTCGGCCAGATAGCCGCTGTTCAGTGAAGTTTCACGCTATCGACAGGATTTCGTGATAGTCGAAGATCTAGTGCGAATGGCCTAGTGCATTCACGCCATGCAGCCTTTAGACTCATTGGTATCTCAATGGATTTAAAAGGACGGCGTGATGAGACAAGGAAGTTGGATCGGCTGGATAGGTGCGGCGGCCTTGGGCGCGTCGATGCTGGTGGGTGCGCAGACGGCCTCTGCGCAGACTTTTCAGGTTCAGAGCATCGATGCGCTGGGCTGCAACAGTGGCGATTTCCGCATGACGGTCGTGCGCGCGGGCCTGGACGGTGGCAGCTACGTGGTGCGCACCGTGGTGCAGGGTGGCGGGCTGGTCTATATGAACGAGAGCGCATCCATCACCACCGATAGCAGCGACAGCTGGGGTTTGTTCGACCTTTTCAACTATGGTTCCGTGCCCAATCCAGGCACTTGGCCCATTCCGCAGAACACGCCGCTGCAGATTGATTTCACCCTGGAACGCCCGGTTGGCACGGTGCTGGATGCCTGGACGCTGAATGTGTCTGGCTGCAACACCGGCGCCATCACCTACAACGGCCCCACCCCTGCCGTGGCCGCCGTACCCGCCACGTCATTGCCCGGGCTGATCGCGTTGTCGGGCGCGTTGGCCGGGCTGGGCGTGATGGCGCGCCGCCGGCGCCGGGGCTGAAGCGACCGGCATCAAGCCGTCCATCGATCATCGGCGCTGGCGCTCAACCCGTCCACCGCCTCAAACAGCGCCTGACGCGCCTGGCTGATGATCTGGCCCTTCCACGCGTCCGTGTCGGTGTAGAACGCCGCCAGCACCTGCGCCTTGATCTGCGCGGCCAGCTCGGGCGGCGCCTCGGGGTGCAGCGCCAGCCACTGGTCGGCGCGCAGGGCCTGCAGCACGTCCATCACCGGCTGCGTGCCGTATTCCATGGCGATGCCGGTGTATTCGGCCTGCGGGGCGGCGTCGTAGATGGCGGTCCACATCAGGCCCGTCAGCAGGGCGCTGGTGGACGTGCCGTCGTAGATGGAGGTGACCTGCTGGCCCCACCAGCGGCGCGCGCGTGCCACGGCCGCGTCGTCGCGCGCGCCAGCGTGGATGCGCTCGCCCACGCCGCTTGCGCCCGGGCTCGAGCCGACACCGCGTCTTGGCCACAGTCCTGCTGTTGCACCTCGCACCTGACTCCGCCGCGCTATTTCGGGGCAACACTGGGGTAATTACCTAGAATCGCAGGTTTGACTGCGCCTTTCCTGCACGTCGCGGTTCCTTGCGAACTGGCCACCCTCCAGCTTTGCCTGCGCCGATCCCCATATCCCGGGCGATCCCAGAACCCGTCGATTGCGCTCAAAACTGCGCCGCATTGCGCTGTCTTCATCCAGAGGACACATGACTTCGCAAACCCTTCCCCAAGGCGCCACCCCATCGGCGGCGCCCCGCGCATTGACGCGCGGTGACTACAAGACCCTCGGCCTTTCTGCCCTGGGCGGCACCCTCGAGTTCTACGACTTCGTGGTGTTCGTGTTTTTTGCCAACGTGATCGGCTCGTTGTTCTTCCCGGCCACGATGCCCGATTGGCTGCGCCAGCTGCAGACGCTGGGCATCTTTGCCGCGGGCTATCTTGCGCGCCCGCTGGGCGGCATTCTGATCGCGCACTATGGCGACATCCTGGGCCGCAAGAAGATGTTCACCTTGTCCATCTTTTTGATGGCGGTGCCCACACTGGTGATCGGCCTGCTGCCCACCTATGCCTCCATTGGTATCGCGGCACCCTTGTTGCTGCTGTTGATGCGCGTGCTGCAGGGCGCGGCCATTGGCGGTGAAATGCCAGGCGCCTGGGTGTTCGTTGCCGAGCATGCGCCCGCGCGTCACTACGGCTTTGCCATTGGCGCACTGACTTCGGGCATCACCGGCGGCATCTTCCTGGGCTCCATCATCGGCGTGTGGCTCAACAGCACCTACAGCACCGCCGAAATCCACGATTGGGCCTGGCGCATTCCCTTCATCCTGGGCGGCGCCTTTGGCCTAGTGTCGGTTTACCTGCGCCGCTTTTTACATGAGACGCCCGTGTTCAAGGAACTGCAGGCCCGCAAGCAGGCTGGGCGCGAGTTGCCGCTGAAGACCATTTTGCGTGAGCACCGCGCAGCGTGTGTGCTGGTGGCGCTGATGACCTGGGTGCTGTCCACGGCAGTGGTGGTGGTGGTTTTGTTTACGCCCACCTATCTGCAGAAGGTGTTCCACATTGCCCCAACTGCGGCGCTGCGGGCCAATGCGCTTGCCACCATCACGCTGACGATAGGTTGCGTATTCTGGGGCTGGCTATCGGACCGCATGGGCACTCGTTTTGCCATGGTGCTGGGCTGGCTGGGCATGAGTGTCACTTCGTATGTTTTCTACCTCAGCCTGCCGGGCACCGATGCCTCGCTGCTGTGGTCGTATGCGCTGGTGGGCTTCTTCGTGGGCAGCATCTCCCTGCTGCCGGTGGTGGGTGTGCGCGCCTTTCCCGCTGCGGTGCGCTTTACCGGCCTGTCTTTTGCCTACAACATGGCCTACGCGGTGTTTGGCGGGCTGACGCCAATGCTGGTGTCGGTCTGGCAGCAGACGGACATCATGGCGCCTGCCCACTATGTGGCCGCCATGGGTATCTTGGGCGCGGCATTGGGCTTTTGGCCGCTGGCCAGCAGGGGCTGGCAGCCTAGGGGCGCTCTGCACAATCCAATTTGAGTGCGCTACGGGAATCTTTGGGATGGAGCCCTTGCTCATGAAGTTTCTGCTGGTCAGTTGGATCCTTCACCATGGAAGCCATCGATACTTTTCTTTGGCGAAGCAGTGACAAGCTCCTCGGGCGCGGCCCTCAGCGAATCAGCTCACTCAAGATTCCCACTAGAAGCCCGCCGCAGCGCTGGCGCCACCGCGCGACAAGCTATCCATTTGATAGTTGATTCGCTGCAAAGCGCCGGGTACGAGGCCAGCGGGCCTGCGCTCTCTGCCAAGCCCGCTCTATATCAAAAACGATAGCTGCCAGCGCAAGCAGCACCTGCGCCAGATCAGTATCCGACCAGTAAACCAAGTCGCGAGGCAGGAGGGCGACGCACGACCCATCCCGCCGCCCGCGGCAGGCTCAAGCGGCGCCAGCCCGCCCGCTCAACCCATCCACCGCCTCAAACATCGCCTGACGCGCCTGGCTGATGATCTGGCCCTTCCACGCGTCCGTGTCGGTGTAGAACGCCGCCAGCACCTGCGCCTTGATCTGCGCGGCCAGCTCGGGTGGCGCCTCGGGGTGCAGCGCCAGCCACTGGTCGGCGCGCAGGGCCTGCAGCACGTCCATCACCGGCTGCGTGCCGTATTCCATGGCGATGCCGGTGTATTCGGCCTGCGGGGCAGCGTCGTAGATGGCGGTCCACATCAGGCCCGTCAGCAGGGCGCTGGTGGACGTGCCGTCGTAGATGGAGGTGACCTGCTGGCCCCACCAGCGGCGCGCGCGTGCCACGGCCGCGTCGTCCTGCGCGCCGGCGTAGATGCGCTCGCCCACGCCGTTCGGGCCCAGACCGGTGTGCAGGTCGATCCAGGCGACGTGGCTGGCGTGCCCGGCGTACTCGCGCAGGATGGCGCGCACGGTCTGGTTGCTCCAGGTGGGCGCGGTGCCGCCGTAGAACAGGCCGTCGGGGTACTCGTACTGCCCGCCCGTGATGGCCGCCTGCCAGGCGGCCAGGCCGTGGCGGGCGACGAAGTCCTGGATGGCCGCCTGGTTGGCCGCGTCCGGCGGCCAGGTGGGCGGAAACAGCAGCGGGTGCACGCGCCGGTAGCCTTCGTTGACGGGCATGGGCGCGCTGAAATCGTGAAAGTTGCGGTTCAGATCCACGTTTTCCTGCGTGACGCGGCGCACGTGGGAGAAGCCGTACGGGTTCAGCGCATGGATGTACAGCACGGCCACGCCGGCGTCGCGGGCCTTGGCGCGCCACTCGGCGTCGTGCAGCGCGAACACCTGCACGCCGCTGCCGCAAAAGCCTTCCACGCCGTGGCAGGCGCTGCTGACGATGAGCAGGCGCGGGCTGGCCGGGTCGCCTTCCAGTGCCACGTCGGTGGCCAGCTGTTCGCCGTCGCGCCCCGGCAGTGGGTGCTTGAACGACGCCAGCTGCAGGCCGGCGATGGCGCCCGCCTCCAGAAACTTCACGCGCGCCTTGGCGTAGCTGGTCGAAAACGCTTCGGGGATGGCGATCAAGGGGCGGGCTCCGGCGGGGTGGTGGAGGGTTGTGCGGTGGGCGGCAGCTCGGCAAAGAAGGTCAGCCGGTTGCCGCTGGGGTCGGTGATGGCCATTTCGCGCGTGCCCCAGGGCGTGTCCTGCAGCCCCGGCTTGGCGTGGCGGTAGTCGGCGGCCAGCAGGCGCTGCTGAAAGGCCTGCAGCGTGGCCACGTCGGCCACCGGAATGCGCACGGCGCCGCCGGGGCAGCAGTCGCCGTGATGGCCGGTCAGGTGCAGCACGCAGCGGCCCAGCGACACCTGCTGGTACAGCGGAAAGTTCTCGCCAAAGCGGTGCTGCCAGTCGACGGTGAAGCCTAAGAAATCGACGTAGAAGGCGCGCGCCTGTGCCTCGTCAAACTGCCGCAGCAGCGGCGTGGCCGGGCCGAAAGCCGCGGCCGGTAAGTTGGACACGGCGCCGGGCGGCACAGCGCGCGCTTACTTGCCCGCGCCTTGCGGCATGGGCCGGTCGGCGGGCGGCTGGTGGGCCAGCCACTGCTCGGCCAGGCGCACCCAGTAGGTGGCGCCCAGCGGGATCAGGTCGTCGTTGAAGTCGTAATGCGGGTTGTGCAGCGTGCACGGGCCCGCGTCGTGCCCGCCGCCTTCGTACTGGCCGCGGTGCGCGCCAAAGCCGTTGGCGATGAAGCAGTAGGCGCCCGGCTTTTCCTGCAGCATGAAGGAGAAGTCTTCGGCGCCCATGGTGGGTTCTTGCGCAATGGCGTTGTCGGGCCCCACGATGTCGGCCATCACGCGGCGGCAGAAATCGGCCTCGTACGGCGTGTTGATGGTGGGCGGGTAGTTGCGCTCGAACTCGAACGCGCAGGTGGCGCCAAACGCAGCGCTGACGCCCTCGGCGATTTCCCGCATGCGCCGCTCGATCAGATCCAGCGTTTCAAAGGTGAAGGTGCGCACCGTTCCCTGAATTTCGCAGCTGTCGGGGATGACGTTGGTGGCCTCGCCCGCGTGGATCATCGTCACCGAGATCACGCCCGCTTCCACCGGCTTTTTGTTGCGCGTCAGGATGGTCTGAAAGCCCTGCACGATCTGGCAGGCGACCGGCACCGGGTCGGTGCCCATGTGGGGCATGGCCGCGTGGCCGCCCTTACCGGTGATCACGATCTTGAATTCGTTGCTGGACGCCATCACCGGGCCCGCGCTGACGGCGAACTTGCCCACGTCCATGCCGGGCCAGTTGTGCATGCCGAACACGGCTTCCATGTCGAACTGCGTGAACAGCCCGTCCTTGATCATCTCGCGCGCGCCGCCGCCGCCCTCTTCGGCGGGCTGGAAGATCAGGTACACGGTGCCGTCGAAGTTGCGGTGCTGCGCCAGGTGCTGGGCGGCGGCCAGCAGCATGGCGGTGTGGCCGTCGTGGCCGCAGGCGTGCATCTTGCCGGGGTGCGTGCTGGCGTGGGCGAAGGTGTTGAACTCGGTCATCGGCAGCGCGTCGATGTCGGCGCGCAGGCCAATGGCGCGGCCGCTTTGCCCGCCGTCGCGCCCGTGCACGATGCCCACCACGCCGGTGGTGCCCAGCCCGCGGTGCACCGGAATGCCCCATTCGGTCAGCTTGGCCGCCACCAGATCGGCGGTGCGCACCTCTTCAAAGCACAGCTCGGGGTGCGCGTGGATGTCGCGCCGCACGGCGGCAATGCCGGCGGCCTGGGTGAGGATGGAGTCGATCAGCTTCATACAAATCAGTCTAGCGCGCGCCGGTGCAAAGCGTGCAGACCCGCCGACTGGGCCCGGCACGCATTCCGTTGGTGGCCGCTATCAAAAAAGAAGCTACCAGCGCATACCCCATGCGCGCCAGAGGCCCATTCGGCTTGTATTCAGACGCGCACGCGGCCGTCGCCCGTCAGCATCGACAGCTCGACAAAGCGCGAGGCGACGTGGTTGTTGGACGCGAAGCCCACGCGGTAGCCGCCGAAATCGTCGTTGATGGATTCCAGCGCCGTGACCAGGCTGTCGCGCGTGGGGCGCCCGCCCGCGCGGCGCAGGCCCTCGGCGAACACCTTGGCCGCCAGATAGCCTTCCATGCTGGAGTAATTGGGGTTCACCTTGCCGCTTTGCCGCGCGGCGGCGACGAATTCGCGCGTGATGGGCCGCACCGCGCTATACGGCGAGGGCATGACCTGCGACACCATCACGCCCGCGCCGTCTTTGCCCAGCTCGTCCGCCAGGGCCTGCGTGCCCACGAAGGACACGTTGTAGAAGGTACCGCCAAAACCCGCCTTGCGCGCCGCGCGGATGAACGCGGCGCAGGCCTTGTACGAGCCCACCTGCACGATGGCCTGCGCGCCCGAAGGCGCCAGCTTGGCCACGGCGGCGGCCACGTCCACGCTGTTGCGTTCGACCGTCGCCTCGGCCACCGGCTTGAGCTTGCGCGCGGCCAGCGCCTTGGTCACGCCCGCCAGGCCGGCCTTGCCGTAAGCATCGTTCTGAAAAAACACGCCTATGCGGTCCTGGTGCAGGTTGACCAGCTGTTTGACGATCAGCTCGGTCTCATCGTCGTAGGACGCGCGCAGGTGAAAGGCCTCGCGCTTGAAGGGCTCGCGCAGGGTCATGGCGCCGGTGAAGGGCGCAAAAAACGGCACGCGCGCCGCGCTGGCCAGGGGCAGCGCCGCCACGCTGGTGGGCGTACCCACGTAGCCGAAGAGGGCGAACACGTCGTCGCGGATCAGCTTTTCGGTGTTTTGCGCGCAGCGGTCGGGCTCATAGCCGTCGTCCAGCTGGCGAATCTCCACAGTGCGGCCGTTCACGCCGCCCTGTGCAGCCTGCTGCTGAAAAAAGAGCTGCGCGCCGGCATGGAACTGCGTGCCCAACTGCATGGAAGGCCCCGAAAACGCCGCCGACTGGCCGAGCACGATGCGCGAGTCCTGCGCGCGCACCAGCCCCGCGCCAGCGACCGCGCTGGCCCCCAGCATTCGAGCAAACTGACGCCGATTGAATGAGAATGACTGCTTCATGGCTGGCCCCGTTGCTCAAAGTCAGAAGTAGCCAAAAGTTTACACGGTCTCGCCAGAATCTTTCATACTGCTACAGGTATTTCATCTTGATTTTTCCATCTCGTTGTATTTGGCGGACTGATCACCATGGCTGAGGTGGTGGGCGCCTGTCCGCACGACTGCCCGGACACCTGCAGCCTGATCACCACGGTGCAGGACGGTCGCGCGGTGCGCGTGCGCGGCAACCCGGCGCACCCGCCCACCGACGGCGTGCTGTGCGCCAAGGTGTCGCGCTACGCCGAACGTACCCACCACCCGCAGCGCGTGCTGACGCCACTCAAGCGGGTCGGCGCCAAGGGCGAGGGGCGCTTTGAGCCCATCGGCTGGGACGCCGCGCTGGACGAAATCGCCCAGCGCCTAGGCGCCATCGCCGCGCGCGACCCGCAGGCCATCCTGCCCTACAGCTACGCGGGCACCATGGGGCTGGTGCAGGGCGAATCGATGGATCGGCGGTTTTTCCTCCGCCTGGGCGCCAGCCTGCTGGACCGCACCATCTGCTCCACCGCCGGCGGCGAGGCCCTGACGCACACGCTGGGCGGCAAGGTGGGCATGAAGGTCGAGTTCTTCGCCGAAAGCCGGCTGATTCTGATCTGGGGCAGCAACTCCATCACCAGCAACCTGCATTTCTGGCGCCTGGCGCAACAGGCGCGGCGCGCGGGCGCGCGGCTGGTCTGCATCGACCCGCGCCGCACCGAAACGGCCGACAAGTGCGACGAGCACATCGCCCTGCTGCCCGGCACCGACGGCGCGCTGGCGCTGGGCCTGATGCACCAGCTGATCGTGAACGACTGGCTGGACCACGACTACATCGAGCGCCATACGCTCGGCTGGCCCGCGCTGAAAGAGCGCGCCCTGCTATGGAATCCGCAGCGCGTGGCGCAGGTGTGTGGTGTGCCAGAGGCGCAAATCATCGAGCTGGCACGTGCCTATGGCACCACAAAACCGGCGGCGATCCGCGTCAACTACGGCCTGCAGCGCTGCGCGGGCGGCGGCAACGCCATGCGCGCCGTCGCCTGCCTGCCCGCGCTGACGGGTGCGTGGCGGCACCGCGCGGGCGGGCTGCTGCTGTCTACCTCGGGCCACTACCCGGTCGACCGCGCCGCGCTGCAGCGGCCCGATCTGCTGGCCGGGCGCACGCCGCGCACCATCAACATGTCGACCATCGGCGCCGATCTGCTGCGCCCCGCGTCGCCCGAATTCGGCCCGGCGGTGCAGGCGCTGGTGGTCTACAACAGCAACCCGGTGGCCGTGGCGCCCGAATCGCGCCAGGTGGCGGCGGGCTTCGCGCGCGAAGACCTCTTCACCGTGGTGCTGGAGCAGTTCTTGACCGACACGGCCGACCACGCCGACATCGTGCTGCCCGCCACCACGCAGCTGGAGCACTGGGACGTGCACCTGTCCTACGGCCACACCGACGTGCTGCTCAACCGTCCGGCCATCGCGCCGCTGGGGCAGGCGCGCTCCAACGCGCAGATCTTCCGCGACCTGGCCGCCCGCATGGGTTTTGACGAGCCGTGCTTTGCCGACAGCGACGAAGCGCTGTGCCGCCAGGCGTACGGCGACAAGGTCGATTTCGACGTGCTGCTGCAAGGCGGCTTCGCCCGCCTGGCCGTACCCGACGCGCCCTTTGCCGACGGCGGCTTTCCCACGCCCTCGGGCCGCTGCGAATTCTTCAGCGCCGCACTGGCGCAAAGCGGCGAAGCCGGTGCGGTGGGCGACGGCCTGCCCAACCACGTGCCCAACCGCGAAGTGGCCGGCGCCCACCCGGCGTACCCGCTGGCCATGATCTCGCCGCCCGCGCGCAACTTTCTCAACAGCAGCTTCGTCAACGTGCAAACCCTGCGCGACATGGAAGGCGAGCCGCTGCTCGAAATCCACCCCGACGACGCCGCCGCGCGCGGCATCGCCAGCGAGCAGCTGGTGCGCGTGTTCAACGACCGGGGCGAATACCGCGTGAAGGCGCACATCAGCACGCGCGCGCGCCCCGGCGTCGTCAACGGCCTGGGCATCTGGTGGCGCAAGCTGGGCGTGGCGGGCACCAACGTCAACGAAGTCACCAGCCAGCAGCTGACCGACATCGGCCGCGGGCCGACGTTTTACGACTGCGCCGTGCAGGTGGCGGCGCTCGCCCATGTCTGAAGCCGGCCGCGATCCGGCGGCTTTCTACGACGACCTGGCGGCGCGCTACCACCTGCTGTACGCGGATTGGGCGCAGGCGGTGGCCGACCAGGGCGGTGCGCTGCAAAGCCTGCTGGCGTCGCACGGCGTGCTGCCGGGCGCGGCGGTGCTGGACGCCGCCTGCGGCATCGGCACGCAGACCCTGGGCTTGGTGCAAGGCGGCTACGCCGTGACAGCGTGCGATGTGTCGCCGCAGGCGGTGCAGCGCTTGCGTGACGAGCTGGCGGCACGCGGTCTGTCTGCCCAGGTGCGCGTGGACGACCTGCGCACCCTGAGCGCGCCCGACGCCGCTTACGCCGCCGTGCTGGCCTGCGACAACGCGCTGCCGCACCTGCTGACCGACGCCGAGCTGCTGCAGGCGCTGCGCCAGTGCCACCGCTGCCTGGCGCCGGGCGGCGTGGCGGTCTTCTCGGTGCGCGACTACGCGGCCACGCCGCGCATCAGCCCCGATGTGCGCCCCTATGGTTTTCGCCGGCTGCCCGATGCCAACTTCCTGGCCGTGCAGGTCTGGGAGTGGGACGGCGATCACTATGACCTGCGCATGTACCTCACCACCGAGCACGACGACGGCCGCTGCGACACGCGCGTCACCGTCACCCGCTATTACGCGGTGACGGTGGCGCACCTGATGGCGCTGATGGCGCAGGCCGGTTTTGTGGCCGTGACGCGGCGCGACGGCGTGCTGTTTCAGCCCGTGTTGCTGGGACGGAAGGCGGCGTGAGAACCGCCGGCGCCTTCATCGCCTGCGCGGCATTGGCCGCGGGCATGCTCAGCGGCTGCACCACCGCCAGCTACTACGCCCAATCCATCGAAGGCCATTTGGCGCTGATGGGCGCGGCCAAGCCGGTCGAGCAATTGCTGGCCGACCCGGCCACGCCGCCGGACTTGAAGGCGCGGCTGGCGCTGGCGCAGCGCATCCGCGCCTTTGCCGTGACCGATCTGGCGCTGCCCGACAACGCCAGCTACCACCGCTACGCCGATCTGAAGCGCCGCGCCGCCGTGTGGAACGTGGCCGCTGCGCCGGCGGATTCGCTCACGCTCAAGCGCTGGTGCTTTCCGTTCGTGGGCTGCGTGGGCTACCGCGGCTACTACGACGAGGCGGCCGCCAAGGCGCTGGCCGATCGGCTGCAGCGTGAAGAGGGGCTGGAGGTGCGCGTGTACGGCATCCCAGCCTATTCCACGCTGGGCTGGCTGAATTGGATGGGCGGCGATCCGCTGCTGTCCACCTTCATCCGCTACCCCGAGGGCGAGCTGGCGCGCATGGTCTTTCACGAGCTGGCGCACCAGGTGGTCTACGTAGACGACGACACCATGTTCAACGAGTCGTACGCCACCGCCGTGGAACGCCTGGGCGGCCAGCAGTGGCTGGCCACGCACGCCAGCCAGGCCGCGCGCCAGGAATACGCCGCCTACGACCAACGCCGCCGGGACTTCCGCGATTTGAGCCGCGCCACGCGCGATGACCTGAGCGCCGTCTACAAGCAAAAAGAGGCGCTGGCGCACGACCCACAAGCGCTGCCAGCTATGAAATCAGAAGCAATGGCGCGCTTTCGCCAACGCTACGCCGAGCTGAAAGCCCGCTGGGCCGCCGCCGGAACGCCGTACGACGGCTACGACCGCTGGGTGGCCGACGCCAACAACGCCTTCTTTGGCGTGCAGGCCGCGTACGACGAACTGGTGCCCGCGTTTGAAGCCTTGTTCGCCCGCGAAGGCGGCAACTGGCCACGCTTTCACGCCGCCGTGGCGCAATTGGCCAAGCTGCCCAAGCCAGAGCGGTTGGCGAAGCTGCGGGCGCTGGAAGAACAAGCTGAGCAAACCGCGCAGAGCGATTCGGTTGAGCCGAAGGCCCGATGAGCGGCCCTTGCGAATGGAGTGGATCGCGCCTGAGTACGGTGCCGGTCTGAAGTGGCGAGCGAGCCGTTCGCTATAGAAAATCTAGCTGCTTGCGCAAGCGGGCAGGGCGCTGGCGGCCAATTTGTTCAAGCGGGCAGGGCGGTGCGCCACGCCGTGGTGGCTCTTTCATTGCAGCGGCCCGCACGCACCGCAACGCGATGGGCCGCCGATCCAGCCAACGCCGTTCCATCAACCCGCGACGGGAACCGGCGTCGTCTTGCGCAAGGCTGCCAAGGCGCAGCGCCCGGCGGGCTTAGCCCTTCAGCTCGTCAATCAAGTCGATGTACTGCTGCATCGCCTCATCGGCGCTGGTGTCTTCCAGCTTTTTCCAGGCATCCCACTTGGCGCGCGCCACGATGTCGGTCATGCCCGGCTTGGCCTCTTCGTTGTTGCCCTCGGTGGCCTGCTTGTACAGCGAATAGATCTTCAGCAGCGTCGGGTTGTCGGGCCGCTCGCTCAGGGCCTTGGAATCGGCAACGGCGGCTTCAAAGCGCGCTTTGAGATCGGACATGGGGAAGTCTCCTGGGTTCAGTGGCAAAAAATGTGGCCGCGGCGCAGGCTTTCTTGGGCGATGCGATTGGCGCGGTGAAGCCTTGAAGCGACCGTGCCGGTGCGGCCTGTGGGCTCGGGCATGTTAGCGCCGTGCTGGCACGGAGGCCGTGGCGAAGGCTGTAGCGAAGGCCGTGGCCGCGCCGCGAATGCCAACTACAGCGTCAGGCTGGTGCGTGCTAGCTCTACCCACAGGCGCTCCACCGCGTCGCGGGGCGTGGCGTGGGCGGCCGCTTCCTGCAGGCGGTTGGCTTCTTCTAGGCGGGCGCTGCCGTCCATCAGCAGCAGGGCGCCCGCGCATTCGTGCAGCACGGCGGGCGAATCGGGGGCCAGGCGCTGCGCCTGCTGCAGGTGGTTCAGCGCGGATTCGGCCGTCACGCCGTAGGTGATGGCGCCCACCAGCGGGCCCAGCTTGTCGATGACCGCCGCTTCAAACGCGCCCAACGCCACGTGCGCGTACGCGTGGTTCGCGTCCAGCGCCAAGGTGGTGCGCAAGGCCAGCCCCACCTGCGCGCCCAGGCCCTGCGCCAACGCGCGCGCCACGTGAATGCCTTGCGCATAGCGCGCCAGCGCGTAGCCCTGCCAGTACCACGCGTTGGCCAGCTGCGGGCGTTGCAGCGTCAGCGCGCTGGCCTGTAGGTGCACGCGCTTGAACAGGTCGAGTCGGACGTTTTCATTCGGCTCTACCAGCCCGGCCTGGGCCGCTGTGGCGCGGTTGGACAGCGACCAGCCGTCCACGCCCAGCGCCAGGCCGGTTTCGGCCGCCTCGTGAAAGCGGCCGGAGTGGAACAGCGCCCAGCCTTGCATCAGGGCGTCGCTGCCCGGCAGCGGCTCGGCATCGACGGCGTGCAGCTGGGGCCACATCGCGTGCACGCGTTCGGCGTCGAAGGGGTAGTCGGCCACGTACGGGCAGGGGGTCCAGGCGCTCATCGGGCAGGCGGGCAGGGTTTTCAGGTCAGGGCAGGCTCGTAGGCCTGGGTCAGCGCCTGCAGGTGGGCACGCCTTGGCGTATCCAGGTGCGGCGCCAGCAGGCTGAGGACATGGTACGCGCCCCGCAGCAGCGCGTCCTGGGCGTTTTCGGGCTCCATGGCGGTGCGCGGCTGAAGCACGTATTCGTAGCTCAGCCAATAGGTCAGCAGCACGACCATGCTGGCGGCGATGGCGTCGCGCGAGGCGGTTTCCTCGGGCGTGCGGGGCTCGCCGCCCATCAGGTGATCCAGCACGGTGCGCAGCGCGACTTTCTTGCGCATCAGGATGGCGGGGAAGTGCGTTTCCAGCCGGCGGTTGCGCGACAGCAGGTGGTTCAGGTCGCGGTAGAGGAAGCGGTAGGCCCAGATCAGCTCGAACAGCGTGTGCAGGAAGAACCAGGCGTCTTCCACGTCGCGCACGTCGTCGCTGGCCGCCAGCAGCACGACCATGCGCGCCTCGTACTGGTCGAACAAGGTGTTGACCAGCTCATCCTTTGACGGAAAGTGGTAGTACAGGTTGCCGGGGCTGATGTTCAGCTCGGCCGAGATGACGGTGGTGGAGACGTTGGGCTCGCCAAAGCGGTTGAACAGCTCCAGCGTGGCGGCCAGAATGCGCTCGGCGGTGCGGCGGGGCGCTTTCTTGGCCATGGCGTCGGGTGCCTCGGGCGGGCGTCACCGCGCCGCGGGCGCGTCGGGGGCTGAAGCGCCCGGCGCGGGGCCGTGGCTGCGCGCGGCCTGGTCCAGCTGGTCCAGCGCGACGCGCGCCGTGTTGGTAAAGGAGGTCAAGGCGCCCGGCGGCGTGACGCTGATCTGAACCGGGCGGTACGCCAGCTGGGGCACCAGCCAGACTTCGACCTTGTCGTCGCGGTCGCTTTCGGGGTAGTGCAGCAGCCGCAGCGTGGTGACGTCCAGGCCGCTCAGCGAGCGGATCAGCTCTTCGCCCACGATGACGAAGCGCCAGACCTTCGGCTTGCCGTCCAGATCGATCGTGACGCTGACGGCGTTGCCCGGCACGAACAGCGCCGGGTCGGCGCCGATGTCGCGGCTGAGGCGATCCAGCATCTGAAAGCGCTCGGGCGTGGTGGGCAGCATCCGCAGCGGGTCTTGCCCCTCGGGCAGCGGCGATGCAGCGGCTGCGTCGGAGGCGGCGGGAGTGGCTGCCGTGGCCACGGCGGCGCTCTGGTCGTCGTTGCGCGCGGGGCGTGGCGTGGGCTGGGTGCGGTCGGTAGGGTCTTTGGGGCGCGTAGGCGCTTCGGCCTTGGGGGTAGAGCGTTGGTCGGCCGTCGGGTCCTGGCGTGCAAGCCCGGGGCTGGGCACAGTGGGTGCGTCGATCCAGCGCGTGACCACCGGGGCGGTTTGGTCGATGCCCAGCTTTATGCGCGAAGGCATTGCCAGCGCCGCCAGCACGATGGCGTGCAGCACCAGCGCGGCAGAAACGGCGGTGATCAAGCGCTTGCGTTGGACGCGCAAGGCGCCTTCATCCAGCGTGCCTTGCGGAAACGTCGAAGCCATGGAACCCAATTTCACTTACCTGCGGTGCGGGCTTTTGCACGCGCGACGGGGGCGGGTGCCGCGCCGCTGCGGTTTTCCAGTTCGGCCAGGCGCGCTTCCAGTGATTGGATGCGCTCGGCCATCGCGGCCAGCAATTCGGGCGAAGGCACGCCCAGGCGCTGCAGCGCTTGCTGCACGCGGCCTTCAAAGATGCCGCCCAGGCGATCCCAGGGGTTGGCGCCGCCCATGGTCATGGCGCCCAGGCGCTCGGCGGCCTTGGTCATCTCGGCTTCGGCGGCTTCGCGCGCTTTGGCTTGCTGCGCCAGCCCTTCGCGCACCAGCGCGTCAAACGCCTTGGTGCCTTGTGCCTGGGCCTGAGCCAGCGCGCCCAGGCCAGCCAGCCAGACGTTGTCGCCCGCGCCAGCGCCGCCGCTGCCGCCGGCATCGGAGGATTGGGCCGCTGGGGCGTCGTCGGCTGCAGCGCGTTTGCGGGTGGTGGCCATGGTGGGGAGCGGAGGGCTGTTCGGACGCGCCCATTGTGCAACAAGGGCCTTACGCGGGCAGGGCGTGGGCCCGCGCCATGACGAAGATGAAATAATCCCCCGCCAAGGCGCCCGCAACCCCTCTGGCGCGGCTAGGAAAGACAGCAAAAACCATGATCCTCGTAACCGGCGGCGCCGGCTTCATCGGCAGCAACTTCGTGCTGGACTGGCTGGCGCAGGGCGACGAGCCCGTCGTCAACCTGGACAAACTGACCTACGCGGGCAACCTGGCGAACCTGGCGTCCGTTCAGGGCGACACACGCCACACCTTCGTGCAGGGCGACATTGGCGACACCGCGCTGGTCGAGCGCCTGTTGGCCGAGCACCGCCCGCGCGCCATCGTCAACTTTGCGGCCGAAAGCCACGTGGACCGGTCCATCCAAGGCGCCGAGGATTTCATCGTCACCAACATCGTGGGCACCTTCCGCCTGCTGGAGGCCGCGCGGGCGTACTGGGCGGGCCTGCCCGAGGCGGAGCGCGGCGCGTTCCGCTTCCTGCACGTTTCCACCGACGAGGTGTACGGCAGCCTGGCGCCCGACGCGCCAGCGTTCACCGAATCGCACGTGTACGAGCCCAACAGCCCCTACAGCGCCAGCAAGGCCGCCAGCGACCACCTGGTGCGCGCGTGGCACCACACGCACGGCCTGCCCGTGCTGACGACCAATTGCTCCAACAACTACGGGCCGTTTCACTTCCCTGAGAAGCTCATCCCGCTGATGATCGTCAACGCCCTGGCGGGCAAGCCGCTGCCGGTGTACGGCGACGGCCAGCAGGTGCGCGACTGGCTGTACGTGAAAGACCACTGCTCGGCCATTCGCCGCGTGCTGGAGGCCGGCACGCTGGGCGAAACGTACAACGTCGGCGGCTGGAACGAGAAAGCCAACCTGAACATCGTGCACACCGTGTGCGACCTGCTGGACGAGATGGCCCCGCGCGCGCAAGGCGGCAGCTACCGCGAGCAGATCACCCACGTGAAGGACCGCCCCGGCCACGACCGCCGCTACGCCATCGACGCCCGCAAGATCGAGCGCGATTTGGGCTGGAAGCCGGCCGAAACCTTCGATACCGGCATCCGCAAGACCATCGCCTGGTACCTGGCCAACGAAGCCTGGGTGCGCGATGTGCAGTCGGGCGGCTACCGCGACTGGGTGGCCGCGCAATATGGCGCGCAGGGCGGCAACGCCACCACGGCGCAACCGGCGGCTTGAACGCATGGCGGCCGGCGTCACGCTGTTGCTGGGCAAGAACGGCCAGGTCGGCTGGGAGCTGCAGCGCGCGCTGGCGCCGCTGGGCCCGCTGGTGGCGCTGGACCGTCACGGCCAAGATGGGCTGGGCGGCGATCTGAACGACCCCGCCGCGCTGGCCGCCACCGTGCGCGCGCTGCGCCCGGCCGTGATCGTCAACGCCGCGGCGCACACGGCGGTGGACAAAGCCGAGAGCGAGCCTGAACTGGCCCAGCGCCTGAACGCCGAGGCGCCCGCCGCGCTGGCGCAGGCGGCCGCCGAGGTGGGCGCCTGGCTGGTGCACTACAGCACCGACTACGTGTTTGACGGCACCGGCGAGCGCCCCTGGCGCGAAGACGACGCCACCGGCCCGCTGGGCGTGTACGGCGCCACCAAGCTGGCGGGCGAGCAGGCGATTCGCGCCAGCGGCTGCCGGCACCTGATCTTGCGCACCAGCTGGGTGTACGCGGCGCGCGGCGGCAACTTCGCGCGGACCATGCTGCGCCTGGGCGCCGAGCGCGAACGCCTGTCGGTCGTCAACGACCAATGGGGCGCGCCGACGGGGGCCGAGCTGATTGCCGACGTCACCGCGCACGCGCTGCGCCAGTGCCTTGCGCGGCCGCAGGATGGCGGCACGTACCACCTGGCGGCGGGCGGCTTTACCACCTGGTTTGCATACGCCAATCACGTGTTTGCGCAGTACCGGCTTGCGCAAGCAGCTCCTGAATTGATAGTAAAAGATGTGCAGCCCGTGGCCAGCGATGCGTTTCCCACGCCCGCGCGGCGGCCGCACAATTCGCGCCTGGACACCACCCGCTTGCAGCAGGTGTTCGGCCTGACGCTGCCGCCCTGGCAACAGGGGGTGGACCGCATGTTGAAGGAAATCGTTTGAGCGCCGCATCACCCTCCGCACCCCGCGCCCGCAAGGGCATCATCCTGGCTGGCGGCTCTGGCACCCGGCTGCACCCGGCCACGCTGGCGGTCAGCAAGCAGCTTTTGCCGGTGTACGACAAGCCGATGGTGTACTACCCGCTCAGCACGCTGATGCTGGCCGGTATCCGCGACATCCTCGTCATCAGCACGCCGCAGGACACGCCGCGCTTTCAGCAGCTGCTGGGCGACGGCAGCCAGTGGGGCGTGAACCTGCAGTACGCGGTGCAGCCCAGCCCGGACGGCCTGGCGCAGGCGTTCGTGATCGGTGAGTCTTTTCTGGACGGCGCCCCCAGCGCGCTGGTGCTGGGCGACAACATCTACTACGGGCACGACTTCCATGAGCTGCTGGAAAGCGCCGATGGGCGCGACAGCGGTGCTTCGGTCTTCGCCTACCACGTGCACGACCCCGAGCGCTACGGCGTGGCCGAGTTCGACGCCTCGGGCAAGGTGCTGTCGCTGGAAGAAAAGCCAGCCAAGCCCAAGAGCAACTACGCCGTCACCGGCCTGTATTTCTACGACACGCAGGTGGTGGACATGGCCAAGGGCCTGAAGCCGTCGCCGCGCGGCGAGCTCGAAATCACCGACCTGAACCGCCTGTATCTTGAACAGGGCCAGCTCAAAGTCGAGATCATGGGCCGCGGCTACGCCTGGCTGGACACGGGCACGCACCAGAGCCTGCTGGAGGCCAGCCAGTTCATCGCCACGCTGGAAAACCGCCAGGGCCTGAAAATCGCCTGCCCCGAGGAAGTTGCCTGGCGCCACCGCTGGATCGACGATGCGCAGCTGGACCGCCTGGCGCAGCCGCTGGTCAAGAGCGGCTACGGCCAGTACCTGCTGGGGCTGCTCAACAAACGCGTCTATTGACCATGCAAGTCACCCCGCTCGCCATTGCCGATGTGCTGCTGATCGAACCCAAGGTGTTCGGCGACGCGCGTGGCTTCTTCTTTGAAAGCTTCAACCAGGAAGCCTTCACCCGCGCCACCGGGGTCAGCCTGCCCTTCGTGCAGGACAATCACAGCCGCAGCCGGCGCGGCGTGCTGCGCGGGCTGCACTACCAGCTGGCGCCCAAGGCCCAGGGCAAGCTGGTGCGCGTGACCAGCGGGGCGGTTTTCGACGTGGCGGTGGACATCCGGCGCGATTCGCCCACCTTCGGGCGCTGGGCGGGCAGCGTGTTGAGTGCAGACAACCACCATCAGCTGTGGATACCGCCCGGGCTGGCGCACGGTTTTGTGGTGCTGACCGACACGGCCGACTTCCTCTACAAAACCACCGACTACTACAGCCCGGCGCACGAGCGCGCCATCCGCTGGGACGACCCCGCCATCGGCATCGAATGGCCGCTGGCCGCCCACGGTATTGCCCAGCCGGTGCTGTCGGACAAGGATCAGACCGGCGCCCGCCTGCTGGCCGAGGCCGATATTTGAGCGCGCCCCGCGCCACCGGAGGGGGCGCACCATCATCTGCCGCTGAAGGGGGCGCACCACCCGCCGCAACGCCCATGCGCATCGCCATCCTGGGCACGCGCGGCATTCCGGCGCGGTACGGCGGCTTCGAGACCTTTGCCGAACGCCTGGCCGTGGGCCTGGTGCAGCGCGGCCACCAGGTCACGGTGTACGCCGAATCCGAGGGCGCGCCCGGCGCCGACCAATGGCACGAAGGCGTGCGCGTGCGCCCGCGCCGCCGCCCCGCCTGGGGCCCCGCGTCCACGCTGGCGTACGACAGCGCCTGCCTGTGGGACGCGCGCCGTGGCTACGACCTGGTCTACATGCTGGGCTACGGCGCGGCCTGGGCCTGCTGGTGGCCGCGCGTGGGCGGCACGCCGGTGTGGATCAACGTCGACGGGCTGGAATGGGCGCGCAGCAAATGGGGGCGCGGCGCGCGCACCTACCTGCGCGCCATGGAAGCCGTAGCGCCCCGCACCGCCACCCGCCTGATCGCCGACGCCGAGGCCATCGCCCAGCGCTTTCGTCAACACTACCCCGGTGGCGCCCCGTGCGACTTCATTGCCTACGGGGCCGAGCCGGTATCGCCCGAAGATGCTGATGTGCAGCAGCTGGCGCGCTGGGGCCTTGAGCCTGGGCATTACCACGTGGTGGTGGCGCGGCCCGAGCCCGAAAACCACCTGCTGGAAATCATCGAAGGCCACCGCCTGTACCTGCAGCAGCAGGGCGGCGGCTGGCCGCTGGTGATCGTGGGCGACGTGACCGGCGCCACGCCCTACCAGCAGCGCCTGCTGGCGCAGGCCAGCGATCAGGTGCGTTTTACCGGCGGCGTGTACGTGCCCGCGCAGCTGAACGCACTGCGTGTCTTCGCCGGCACGTACCTGCACGGCCATTCGGTGGGCGGCACCAACCCGTCGCTGCTGGAGGCGCTGGCCTGCGGCAACTGGGTGATCGCGCACGACAACCCCTACAACCGCGAGGTGGCGCGCGACGCCGCCGACTATTTCGCCAACCCGGCCGAGCTGGCCGATCGGCTGAGCCAGCGCGCCGCCCAGCCGCCCGGCGCCGTGGCCGCCCGCAGCCAGCGCGCGCGCCAGATCGTGGCCGACCACTACACCTGGCCCGCCATCGTCGATGCGTACGAGGCCCTGATGCGCGCCGAGCTGGCGGCCAAGGCGCGGCGATGACCCAGCCGGCACCGGTCGACATCCTGCTGGCCACCTACAACGGGGCGCGCTACCTGGCGCCGCAGCTCGATTCGCTGCTGGCGCAGACGCACAGCCACTTTCGCCTGCTGGTCAGCGACGACGGTTCCAGCGACGGCACGCTGTCCATCCTGCGCCGCTACGAAGCCGCCTTCGGCGGGCGCATGCTGCTGCTGCCCACCGACGTGCGCAGCGGCGGCGTGGCCCGCAATTTCGAGCGCCTGATGCGCGCCAGCGCCGAACATGGCCAGGCCCGCTGGATGGCCTTTTGCGACCAGGACGACGTGTGGCTGCCCGAAAAAACCGCGCGCCTGCTGGCCGCCGTGCAGGCGCTGGAAGCCGCCCACGGCGCCCGCACGCCTTGCCTGGCCCACAGTGACCTCACGGTGGTCGACCAGGACCTGCAGGTGCTCAGCCCCTCGTTCGCCGCCTACCAGCGCATCGCGCCGGCCGACATCAACCCGCGCACGCTGCTCAGCGTCAACCAGGTCACCGGCTGCGCCATGCTGATCAACCGCGCGTTGCTGGAGCTGGCCCTGCCCATGCCCGCGGATGTGGTCATGCACGACTGGTGGCTGGCGCAGCTCAGCGGCAGCGGCGCCCGCCAGTACCTGCCCGAGCCGCTCATCCTGTACCGCCAGCACGGGCGCAACCAGCTGGGCGCGCGCGACCGCGGCCTGGCCAGCCGGCTCAAACGATTGGCCAGCGACGGCGGTGGGGTGGTGCGGCGGGTGCGGCAGCTGGGGCGCGGCACGCGGGCCCAGGCCGAGGCTTTACAGCAGCGCTTGCAGCAGCGCGGGCTGAGCGCGGGGTACGTGGCCGAGTACCTGGCCTGGCGCCAGCGCAGCCTGCCGCAGCGTGCGCTGACCTATAAAACGTATTATGTCGGGCCTGCGCTGGACTGCCTGAGCCGCCTTCTGCTGTGGCATTGAGTGCAATTAGCTATTATTTAGATAGCTGATGGCGCTTATCCAGTGGGCGCTGAAACCAGATTTCATATAAATTTACGCAGACTGTCCCGCCGCGCGCCAGCGATGTGAGGACAATCCTGCCCATGGCCATCGCAATGGACACTGTCGCCGAACCCGCCGTCATCCCCGATCTGCCGCAGCTTGAAGCCCGCCTCGGCGAGCGCCTGCTGGCCGACCGCAAGCTGTCGCCGCCTGATCTGGATCGCGCCCAGGGCGTCCAGCAGACCATGGGCGGGCGCCTGAGCCAGCTGCTGGTGGACCTGGGCCTGGTGTCTGAGGTGGACGTGGCGCAGGCGCTGGCCCAGTTGGCCGGCGTGCCGCTGGTGCGCAAGCCCGACTTCCCGGCCGAAAAGCCCGACACCGTGCGGCTGAACACCAGCTTCCTGCTGGCCAACCGGCTGCTGCCGCTGGGCAATGCCGATGGCGATACCCCGCCCGACTTTGCCGCCACCGACCCCGGCAGCCAGCGCTTGCGCGACGCGCTGCGCCTGGTCTATGGACAAGAGCCGCGCATCGTGCTGGGCCTGGGCAGCGAAATCGCCGAGCAGCTGGACGACTGGTTCGTGCGCGACAGCGAGGGCGAGGCGGGCACGGACGGCGGCTACGAGGCCACCGAGTTCATCGAGCACCTGCGCGACATGGCGTCCGAGGCGCCGATCATCCAGCGCGTGAACCAGATCATGTCGCAGGCCGTCAGCGCGCAGGCGTCAGACATCCACATCGAGAGCTACGAGGACAAATCCATCGTCCGCATCCGGGTGGACGGGCAGATTTTCCCCATCGACGAGATCGACAACAAAGACGCGCCGGCGGTTGTCTCGCGCATCAAGATCCTGTCGCAGCTCGACATTGCCGAGCGCCGCCTGCCGCAAGACGGCCGCACCCGCCTGCGCGTGCACGGCAAAGAGCTGGACGTGCGCGTTTCCACCGTGCCGACCATGTTCGGCGAATCGGTGGTGATGCGCCTGCTGGAGAAAAACCTCGATCTGCTGTCGCTCGACCGGCTGCACTTCACCCCGCCCACGCTGGCCGCCATGCGCGAGCTGCTGAACGTGCCGCACGGCGTGCTGCTGGTCACCGGGCCCACGGGCTCGGGTAAATCGACCACGCTGTACGCGTCGCTGCTGTCGCTGGAAGGCAAGGCGCTGAAGATCCTGACGGTGGAAGACCCGGTGGAATACCGCCTGCAGTGGCTCAACCAGGTGCAGGTGCAACCTCAGATCGGCCTGACGTTTGCGCACGTGCTGCGCTCTTTCCTGCGCCAGGACCCGGACGTCATCATGATCGGCGAGATGCGCGATGGCGAAACCGCCAATATCGCCGTGCAGGCCGCGCTGACAGGGCACCTCGTGCTATCAACTTTGCACACCAACAGCGCCCTGGGCGCCATCGTGCGTCTGATCAACATGGGGGTGGAGCCGTACCTGATCACCGCCGCCGTCGTCGGTGTGCTGGCCCAGCGCCTGGTGCGCAAGCTGTGCGACGACTGCAAGGCGCCCATGGCGCCCGAGCAGGCCCGGCTGGCGGCGCAGTCGCTGGGGCTGCAGCTGGACGAGGGCCGCACGCTGTACCACGCCGTGGGCTGCCCCGCCTGCCGCAACACCGGCTACCGCGGCCGCCTGGCCATTCACGAGCTGCTGCTGCTGACGGACGACGTCAAGCGCATGGTGCTCGAACGCGGCTCGGCCCTTTCGCGCGAACAGGCCCGCTACGTGGGCGGGAACTTGCTGCAAGACGGCGCCACCAAGGTGCTTGAAGGACTGACGACGGCCGAAGAGGTGCTGCGCGTCGCACGCCAGGATGATTGACTACCAGTACGCCGGCACCGCCACCGACGGCAAGCCTTGCCAGGGCAGCATTCGTGCGCCCAGCGTCGAGGCGGCCCGCCTGCGCCTGATCGGCCAGGGCATCACGCCGATCAGCCTGCGCGGCGGCGACGGTGAGGCGGCCGCGCAACTGGCCGCCGCCAACGAAGAAGTGCGCCTGAAGCGCGCCGACGTGCTGATGTTCACGCGCGAGCTGTCGCACCTGAAAAGCGCCAACATGCCGCTGGACCGCGCCTTGGTCATGCTGCAGGAAATCGCCAACAACGACCGGCTGAAGGCCTTCGTGATCCGCGTGACCGAAGGCGTGCGCAGTGGCAAGTCGCTCTACATCTCGCTGCAGCCGTTCGAGCGCGACCTGGGCCGCCGCTACCTGGTGATGATCCGCGCGGGCGAGGCCTCGGGCGGGCTCACGCAGGTGCTCAAAGAGCTGACGGGCCAGCTCGAGGCCGACGACAAGCTGCGCAACTACATCATCTCGTCGATGACGTACCCCATCATCCTGGCCGGGGTGGCGGTGCTATCGGTGGTCATCCTGCTGGCCTTCGTGGTGCCGCAGTTCCGGCAGATTTTTGATTCGATGGGCGATGCGCTGCCGTTTTTGACGCGCGTGGTGCTAAACGTCAGCGATTTCGTGCGCCACAACTGGATGCTGCTGGCGCTGGTGGCGGTGATGGTCGGGTTTGCGCTGTCGCGCTGGGTGGCGTCGCCTGCCGGTCGGATGAAGGTCGATTCAGGCATCCTGCGCATGCCCCTCATGGGCAACGTGCTACGAAATTTGCAGTTGGCCATCTACTTCCGCACGCTGGGCGGCCTGCTGCAGCGCGGCGTGCCGCTGGTCGATGCGCTGCGCATTGCCAGCGACGCGGTGACCAACACCGCTTTGCGCAAAGACCTGGAGCCGCTGGTCGGCATCGTCAAGTCCGGCAAGCGGCTGTCCGTGGGGTTTGACACCCCGCACTTCAGCCAGTCCAGCACCGCGCAGCTGATGCGGGTGGCGGAAGAAACGGGCGATCTGGACGGCACCTCGCTGGCGCTGGCCGACCGCTACGAAGAAGAAGGCCGGCGTACCATGACGCGCCTTCTGGCGGCCATGGAGCCGCTCATCATCATCGTGCTGGGCATGATCGTGGCGGTGATCATCGTCGCCATCCTCGGCGGGGTGCTGGCCATCAATGACACGGTGGGCAAGTAAGCCTTCGCTCACCGCCATTTTCTCGATTCAAGGATTGATCCGAATGCAACTCACTCTGAACCCCGCGCGCGCGCTGCCGCGCCTTGGCCGCCAAAGCGGCATGACCCTGATCGAACTGCTGGTGGTGCTGGTCATCCTGACGCTGGTGGCGGGGCTGATCGGCCCGCAGGTGCTTAACCAACTGGGCGGCGCCAAGACCAAGACGGCGGCCGTGCAGATCAAGGAACTGGAGCAGTCCCTGGACCTGTTCAAGCTGGACGTGGGCCGCTACCCCAGCGACGCCGAGGGCCTGCGCAGCCTGGTCGAGCGCCCCGGCACCGCCAGCGGCTGGAACGGCCCGTACCTGAAGAAAGAGCTGCCCAACGACCCGTGGGGCGCGCCGTACCAGTACAAATTTCCTGGTCGCAAGGGCGGCCCGGACGTCTTCAGCTTCGGCGCCGACGGCAAGGCGGGCGGCGAGGGCGAAAACGCCGATATCTACAACTGACGCCGGCGGCCGGCCGTCTCGCCCACGTTCAGCATGAACCGCCCGATTGCCAGGCCCGCCCGCGCGGCCGGTTTCACGCTGCTTGAGCTGATCGTGGTGCTGGCGGTGGCGGCCATCGCCGTGTCGGTGGTGGGCGGCGGCGCGCAGGCCTACCTGGAGCGCGCGCGCTACCAGAAGGCGGTGCGCGACGTGACCAGCCAGCTCAAGCACGCCCGCGCGGTCAGCATCGACCAGGGGCAGCCGGTGGTGGTGACCTACCAGCCCCAATTGCACCGATTGAGTGCAGGCGACCTGACCCTGGTTGACCTGCCTCCCGCGCTGGAAGTGCGCTGGACGCGCGTGGCCGGCGCACCGGGCGCGGGCACCAGCGGCGTTGAGCCGATCTTTGTCTTCAGCCCCGACGGCTACGCGCGCGGCGGCGACCTGGCGGTGCTGCGCGCCGGGCGCGGCGTGCAGTTTGGTGTGAACTGGCTGCTGGGTACCGTTGAATCCGCCACTGTGACTGGGGGCGCGTGATCCGTCGCGGCGTTTTAGCGCGCGCGCCTCGGCGTGGCCAGCGCGGCTTCAACCTGCTGGAAGCGCTGGTGGCGATGGCCATCGCGGCCATTGCGTTCACGGCGCTGTACCGCACGGTGGGGCAAAGCTCCAAGGTGGTGGTGGATGTGCAGGCGCGGGTAGAGGCAGCGATGCTGGCGCGCTCCGTACTGGCTCGCGCCACGTTCGCCGAAGACCTGGCGCCACTTCAAACCGGGCAGGAGGGGCCTTGGCAATGGCGCCTGCAGGCGGCGCAGCAGACGGTCACCCTGACGGACACCACCGGTCAGGCGCTGGAATCGCCCACCGTGCCGGTCGCCCGCGTCGATATTGAGGTGGCGCGCGAAGGCGCGGGGCGCGTTTTTGAAATGACGGCATGGAAGCCGTACCGAAACGCGCCATGACGGCCCGCACGCACCGCCGCGCGGGCGGGTTCACTTTGCTTGAGCTGCTGATCGCGCTCATGGTCACGGGCCTGGTAGTGGCGCTGGTTTTTTCTGCCTTCGGACTGATCGGGCGCACGGAAGACCGCAACCAGGCCACGATGGAGCGTGCCGAAAAGATGTTGATCGCCTCGCAGTGGCTGGCGCGCAAGTTTGATGGCTTGCGACCCTTGTCGCGCGTGCAGGGGACGGCCGTTTCGCCGTTCTTTACTGGCAATCAGGCCGGCGCGATGTGGGTGGCGCCGCTGCCCGAGCGCGGCGAAGCGGGGGGCTTGCACGTGTTCCGCGCAGGGCCTTTGAGGCACTCCGGTGGGCAAGTCGACCTGCTGATCGAGGCGCTGCCCTACGATGGTGCGCTGATGGCGCTGGATTGGTCGCAGGCGCTGCGCCAGACGCTGGTGACGGACGTGCGCAGCCTGCAGTGGTACTACCAGGACGGCGCCACGGGCGAATGGAGCCAGGATTGGTCTGGCAGGCCGGGCTATCCCGCTCGGGTGCGCTTGGTCATCGGCGACGCCAAGGGCGATTGGCCGGCCATGGTCTTTGCTTTGCCGAGGGCGAGATGAGGCAACCTGCCCGCCAGCGCGGCGCCGCGCTCATTCTGGTGCTCTGGATGGTGGTGGGCCTGTCGCTGGTCGTGCTGGCGGGGGCGCAGAGCGCCCGCATGTACACGCAGCGCGTGGGCCTTGAGCTGGAGCAGATCCGTTCAGATGCTGCGCTGGAGGCGGCCACCGAACTGGTGCTGAGCCGGCTCATGACGGACAAAAACCTGGCCAAGCGCTACAGCCGGCTGCAGGTGGACTTGGGCGGGGTGCAGACCTGGGTGGAAGTGGTGCCCTCCGAAGGCCTGGTCGACGTCAACGTCGCGCCCCCGGCGATGCTGGAAGCGCTTTTTTCTCGCGTGGGCGGGTTGACGCCGGGCGAAGCCACCGTGCTGGCCTCGCGGGTGCACGACTTCATCGACCCGGACGATGTGCCCAGCGGCGTCGGCGGGGCGGAAGCGGCGCAATATCAGGCCGCGGGCTCGCCGGTCAAGCCGCGCAACGGTGGGGTCGACGACCTGACGGAGCTGCGCGGCGTCCTGGGGATGACGCCAGAGCTCTATGCAATAATTTCCCCTTTTCTGGGCATCAACGGGCAGCAGCGCATCGCGCTCGATGCGGCGCCTCCAGCCTTGATCGACGCCATTTCTGGCCAGCCGGGTCTCGGCGCGAGCCTCCATGCAACCCCTCCGGAAATGCGCGCCGGCGCACTTCAACCGGGTTTAATGACGGACATGTTCACGGCGGCTTCCAGCGGTTCAGGTCAGACCATTCGTTTGCGCGCGTTCATCCAGGCTCAGCCGGGGCGGTGGTGGGCGCGCGAGGTGTGGGCCGACCTCAATGGCCGCCCCGACAACTCGACGCCATGGACCACGCGCTCCATTGAGCCGGCCCGCAGGGTCGGTAACCCGCTGGAGGCAGGCAATCCATGAGCGCGGCAACATCAGACATGATGGGTCGCCTGCGCGCCACGTGGGGCCGCTTGGCCTGGGGTTGGGGTGATTTGCGGCGCGTGCTCGGTGCCAAGGGCCTGTGGCCGCAGTACACCACGCTTGCTTCTACCACCCGCGGCGCGCGGTGGAAGATCGTCGGGCAAAGCCGGATTTCCGTGGCGGACGGCGCGCCGCAAGCCTTGTTGATCGACGAACGGGATGTGCTGTGGGGCGAGCTGAGGCTGCCATCGGTGCCCAGCGGCGCATTGGGCGCGGCCGTGACCGAGGCGCTGTGGCGCGTGTCACCGTTGCCACCAGATCAGGTGCTTCCCGCCTGGCGGGCAACGCCTGACGCCGCAGATGGCTGGCTCGTCGATTGGGGTGTGTGCCCACTGCGCTTGGTCGAGCAGGGCCGGGCAGAGCTCAACTTGCCCGCCGATGCTCCGGTGTATCTGGCGCGGGGTGCCGCCGAGGCCTTGCCAGCGCAAGGCGCGGCGGTCCAGGGCGCACGCCAACAGCAGCGTCGTCTGGATGCGATGGCCGTCGGTGGACTGTGCATCGCCGCCGCTGCGCTGATGGCTCCTGCGGTGATGCCGCTCGTCTTGAAGCGAAACGCCGTTGTGCGAGGCATGTCCCACTTGACCACCGTCGACCCGATGGCCGCGCCCTTGCGCCAGAAGCTGGACGAACTGCATCAGTTGGGCACGCTGTCGTCGGCGCTGGACGCCGAGCGCCAGCACAGCTTGCCCCTGGCGTCCGCTGTGGAGCGCCTGGCGCAGGTGTTGCCCACCGACGCCTGGCTTGATCGGCTTGAGGCGAGTGATCGTCAAGTGCGCATGATGGGCTTGACCCCCGACGCCACCGAGTTGATGGCGCGCCTGTCGCGTGTCGCTGAATTTGGCGATCTGCGCACCACCGCGCCCACCGTACGTGACGAAGGGCAGAATCGCGAGCGCTTTGCTCTGGAGTTCACTTGGCGCGACGCTGCGACGGGAGCGGCGCAGAAATGAAGTCATTAAAGCTCAAGCGAAGCCGCGATGTGAGTGCAAGCCCACTTTCACCCTGGGCCCAACGGGCCGCCATGGTCACTGGCGTTTTTGCGCTGGTGCTGCTGGTGGTGGTGGCGTGGGTGTATTGGCTCAACTGGGCGCGCTATGCGCGCGCGCAGGATCAGATCGATTCTCGTATCGCGCGCATCGACGGCATCCTGGCCTCCAGCGCCGACATCGACGCTCGGCTGGCGCAGGCCAAGAAGGCGGTCGGCCCATGGTTGCACAAAGGCGGTGCCGATGCGCAGAACGAAGTCACACAGCGACTGCGTGAGCTGGTGGTGTCGAGTGGCGCGACGCTGGTGTCCTCGCAGGCCGCGGCGCTGCCGGCCGAGTCCGAGCAGCAGCTGGCGCGCATCAACGTGAGCGCTACCGTGACCGGCGAGTGGGCTCAGCTGGTCCAATTGGCCCAGGCGCTGCAGAGCCAGAGGCCGCCTTTTTTGGCTCGCTCGCTGAATATTCAGCGTGAAGGCCAAGTCAGCGGGAAAACCTCCCAGAAAGCCAGGCTGACGGTGCAGCTTGAGGCGCCGCTGGCGGTTCAGCAGGGGGCCAAGCCATGAAGCGCGCTTGGACAGCATTGCTGGCGGTAGCTGTGCTTGCCGTCGCGGCGGGCGTGGCATGGTGGTGGCTTGGCCGTTCGGCGTGGCACCCGCCGGCACCTATCAAGCCTGCTCTGCCGGACATCGCCTTGCCTCAGGATGGCGTGCCGCCGCAGGTGAAGAACGCGCTTGAAAAACCGCTGCTGTGGTCTTCGCGTGCCCCCGTCGAGGCGGCGGAAGCGGAATCGTCGAAAGCGCCCGAGTCCGAGCTGTCTCAGCTGCGTTTGATGGCGGTACTGGAATCGGCCGGCCAGCGAGTCGCGTTGCTCCAACGCCCAGACCGCACGGTTCTCAAGCTGAACTCGTCGGACCCGGAAAGCGGCTGGCGCCTGGAGTCTTTTGACGGTGCGGTAGCGCAGTTCGTGTCGCGCTCCGGACAACGCATTGAGCGTCCACTGGAGCGGGTTGGTGCGGCGGCGCCGGGCGCTGGCGCGGCGCCCAGAGGCTCTTCCGCTGTCACAGCGCCGTCCCCAATGCGGGCAGGGCAGCAAGGTGCTGCCAATCGCGCGGGCGCGTCAGATCACACTCGTCCAACCATGCCGAATGGCATGTCTGCGACCAGGCAGGCTGGCTCAGGCCCGACCGGCGTGGGTGCGCTGTCACCCGGTGCGTCGCCGACTTCCGCTACGAACGACGCCGGTACGCCGGCAGGCCGTTGAAACTTACAACTGAATGCTCGTCATGTCGCTTTTTCGGCCTTCATTGATCATGCTCGCGGTGCTCACAACCGGGTGCGCCACTGCGGATCGCTCTACCACGCCCGGCCAAGAGTTGCCGCAAGCGTCTGCGGCTTCACCTACGCAAGCGGTGGCCAACCAACTGCCATTGCGCGAGGGGGCGTCGGCTGTGCCGGCCCAGGCGCAAAGCGCCGACGCCGCCTCCGCGGCGGGCGCGCGTGTCTTTCCCGGCAACGATCAGTTGGTTCGGCCGGGGCTTGCGCCCAAGTCTGATCCTGTGCTTTCGCAAGGTGAGCGTGTCTCGTTGAATTTTGAGAACGTCACGGTCTCCAGTCTGGCTTCCGCCTTGCTGGGCGACCTGCTCAAGGTCAGCTACACGATCGACGCGGGCGGTGACACCATGGTCAGCCTGCGCACCAGCAAGCCGCTGCCGCGCAAGCAGGTGCTGGATGTGCTGGATACCGTGCTGCTGCCGCACGATTTGGCGATCGTCCGCGACTCTGCTGGCGTCTACCACGTCACCAAGCGGTCCGTGACGGCCGGCAGCCGCCCACTGACGTCTGCTTCCAAGATCAAGGATCTGGCCGGTGCGGGCACGGTGATCGTCCCCCTGAACCACATTGGTGCGGGCGAGATGGCGAAGATCCTCGGCCCGTTGGCGCCGCGTGAGTCCATCGTCTACGTGGATACGCTGCGCAACCTGCTGGTGTTGCAGGGCAGCAAGATTCAGCTGGAAGGGTGGCTGGAGATGGTTGACGCCTTTGACGTCGACTACCTCTCGGGCATGTCATTGGGCGTTTTTCCGCTGGAATACACCAACGTGAACGTGGTGTACGACACCCTGCAAGCCATGATCGCGCCGGACCAAGCTAGTGGCGCCTTCGGTGGCGGTTCCGGAGGTGGCGGTGCCCCGGGCGGCGTGGGGGCGCGCCCCGGCAGCGCGCCCGGAGGCGCGGGCGGCGCAGCAGCCCTGGCGCAGTCTGGCGGAGGCCCCCTGAATGGCCTGGTGCGCCTTTTCCCGGTAGAGCGCTTGAATGCCCTGGTGGTGGTTACACCACGCAGCCAGATTCTTGGCCAGGTCGAGTCGTGGATCAAGCGACTGGATCAGCCTACCGATTCACTGGAGGCAGGCCTGTTCGTTTACCCCGTGCAGAACGGCTCGGCGGTTCGCATGGCTGAGTTGCTGAACGGATTGTTTGGCGGGTCGGGCGGTGGCGGCCGTGCTGGCGTGGCTGGCGGCTCAGCGCCGAGCCAGTTTGGCCAGGCAGGTGGATTTGGCGGATTTGGTGCGAACAACGGATCCAGCCGTGGCGGTGTGTCGTCGACGGGTGCATTCGGTTCGACCAATTCCGGTACCGGCGCATTCGGGTCAGGCAGTTCTGGTACGGGTGCGTCGGGATTGGGCGCCAGTGCTGGAGGTGCTTTCGGGTCAGGCGGCGTGTTCGGCGCGACAAGCGGCGGTGGCCAGACTGGAGCCAATGCGGCAACAACCACCGTGAGCGACTTGGAGGGCAACGTCCGGGTGGTGGCAGACGAGTCGCGAAACGCGCTGCTGATCCGCGCTCCAAGAACCGAGTTTCGACGCATTGAACGCGCGCTGCGCGAGTTGGACAAAGCGCCTACGCAGGTGCTGATTGAAGCCACCATCGTCGAAATCACTTTGACCGGCAGCCTGGAATACGGCGTGGAATGGGCTTTCAACAACGGCTTGGGCGGGGGCAGAACGGGCAGCGGCCTGATCAGCGCCAGCGGATCCAGCGATCTGAGCGGCGTTTCAAAGGGCTTCAGCTACTCCATCGTCAACAACGCCGGGGCGGTTCGGGCAACACTGAATGCGTTGGCCAACAAGTCTCAGCTGCGTGTGCTGTCCAACCCTTCCGTGCTGGTGCTGGACAACCACAGCGCCACGTTCCAGGTGGGCGACCAGGTGCCGGTGCGCACGGGCAATTCCACCATTTCCAACGGCGTGGTGATCTCCGACTCGTTCACCTACAAGGACACCGGGGTCATGCTGTCGGTCAGTCCCTCTGTCAACTCCGGCGGGCTGATCACCCTTGGCGTTTCACAGGCGGTCATCGACATCGGCGCCACACTGGACGCGGCGACCAATCAAAGCAAGTTCCTGACGCGGCAGATACAGACTCGCGTGGCGGTGCGCTCGGGCGAGACCGTCGTGCTGGGCGGCATGATCCGCGAGAACGAAACGCGCGCCCGCGGCGGCGTACCAGCGCTGAGCGACATTCCCCTGTTCGGCGCGCTGTTCTCCACCACGTCTGAAAAGCGCGAGCGCACCGAGCTGATGGTGCTGTTGACGCCGCGTGCCCTCGAAGACGATGACCAGGTCCGCGCGGCCAGCGTCGAGATGCGTCAGCGCATCCGTTCGTTGAGTCTGCAAGATCCCACTGGGCTGGGCAGCGGCTCCAAACTGGGCTCAACGTTGCTCAATCCGCCCAAGTAACAGCGCATGAAGCGCGACCTTCCTCCCATTTCAGTAAAAGGAGTCTGTGAATGCACTCAACTCAACCGTCGTTGCCTCGCCGCGCGTTGACCGGGGCCTTTCTGTCTTTGGCTGCGGCAGCCCTGGTCGGGTGCGCCAGCGCGCCGTCCGCGACTTCGGCGCCAGCCGGGCCCAAGGCGGACAGTTCGCAAGAGGCCCTTGTCAAGCGTGCCCAAGCCTATTGGGACTTGGTTCGTGCTAACGACAACGTCGGCGCTTGGGCCTATGAGGCCATCTCGAAAAACCCCAGCGCCTCGTTGGAGGGCTACCTGAAGAAGGGCGGGATCACTTACAGTGCTGCCAAGGTGCTGGCGGTGAAGTCTGTCGAGGGAGACGTTGGTACCGTCGAGGTTGAGATGACCTATTCGCTGCCACTCCTCCGGGTACGTGACCAGAACCTCAGCACTGAAGATCAATGGAAGTTGATTGATGGGATCTGGTACCATGCGCCGGCCAAAAGCGCCCTGTTTCCAAGCAAGTGACTGTGTCGCTCTAGCAACAGCGGGATTCTGGTCGGCGGAGAGAATCGACTTTCGCTTGCCTAACCCAAAGGCCCCAACTATGATGGCCACAACCCAAACGGAGTGACGGATGGGCTGTGGTACCCACTTAGTGGGGCGCTTCTTTAAATTTTCTGAGGACCATAGAGATGAAAAAATTTGCAATGTCCGCCATTGCAGTTGCGGCAGTGCTCGGCGCTGGCGCGGCTAATGCTTACACGATGGGTACTTTCTCCAACGGTTTCGTTGTGCCCAACGTGATCCATGACGCTACTGGCGCTACCACCGCTGTCGGTATCATCAACCAGTCCGCCATCACGGTTCCCGTGTTCTGGACGTTCTTCGATCAAGAATCGAACCACGTGGTTGACGGCTGCTTCACCATGACTGCCAAAGACTACGAGCCCTTCGTGTGGTCGCAGAAGTCTGGTACCGGTCTGGCTGGTCAGCGTGGCTACCTGGTGTTCGCCGTGGGTAACAGCACTGCCGGCACTTGCGCCATCGGCCAAACTCTGGCTGCCTCCGGCTCCGGTGCTCTGATTGCTGGTAACGCGTTCTTCGTGGATCCCGTTCGTAAAGACGTCGCTTATACGCCCGTGATTGATGGTCCTCTGACGATCGGCGGCTCGGCCACGGATCTGTCGACGCTGGACGCTGGTAGCCTGACGCAAGTCGCCGGCGCTGCGCAAGTGGGAGCCAGCCCTCGCTTCAGCCTGCGTTACTTCATCGACGGCGTGGCCAACAGCGGCACCAACACGAACATCGTCGTGTGGTCCACCGGCGACCAGACCGGCACCTACACCGTGAACATGTACGACGCCGCGCAGAACCGTCAGTCGGTCAACTTCAAACTGGACCACGCTGAGCTGGACTGGTTCGATCCTGAGCTGATCGCCGGCCGTCCTGCTTCTTTCGTTGACGGCTTCATCGATTGGAAGCTGAATGTTGGTGCGCTGCCGACCGGTGCGCCTTCTACTGGCGCCTTGCTCGGTGCTACTACGGGTTCGGTGTTCACGTACAGCGTGATCGACGCTCCCGCCTTCGGTGCTGTTCAGACCGTCCTGGGCGCGCACTCTGCTAACTAAACTTAAGGCTTGAGATTCAGGCTTGGCTGTCAAGGCTGAGCTTGGTTTCGGCTAACGCTCCTGCAGACGTTAAAATTTAGCGATTGCAGGGGCGCTTAAAAGCGCCATTTGGCGCTTTTTTATTGCTCGTCGTTTTTTGTATGCAGAGTTTCATATGCTAGCTCGCATTGCCGCGTACGCGCGTTTGGCTGGGTTGTTGCTCGGTGTGGCCGTACTGTCTGCCTGCCAACATGCGGGCTCCGCCGCGCAGCTTGAATCGCCCGCCGTATCCGTGGCTGCTCCTGTGTCCGATCACATCACCTTTTCGGCGCCATTGGCCTGGGGTGGAGAGGCTCGCTGTACAGATCTAGGCTGCAAGATTGCTCTCGTTGAACACGAAGCTGGCCAATTGGTGTTGCATCAGGTCAAAGGTCGCCGTGTTGTCGAACTCGATCGAAAGCCGCTGGCGTATCACCCTGACTCCGCGAAGTGGATCACCAATGATTGGGTTGTGGCGGCGGTCGAACGCGGCCAGTCGTTGGACTTTTTTGCCGTGAACGAAGGCCGTCTGACCGCTCATACACAAATTGGCGTTCCGTTCGCGCCGCGCGATGTGGTTGTCCTCGGCACCGAAAATGGTGTTTCCTCACTCATGGCGGCGCCCTACAGCGGGAAGAATATTGCTATCGTTAGTTGGAAGCATGGTGCCAAAGACGCGAAGGTCACCCCGGTTCATTGGTGCGAGGCGCCTTGGCACCCAGCGTTGGTTACGCGTGCGCCGCGTGGCGGCGGCAGAGGTGTTGTAGCGGCATGTCTCGACGACAAACGCGTTATGTATGTGAGCGGCAAAGATTGGGCCGCCGAACCGACACAGCTTGCGCAGTTCGATCGGGTGGCCAGGCAAGCGGCGCCGTCTCCTTCGGGTAAGTGGGTCTATGTTGCCCTTGAGATTGGCCCCAAGAACGCCCGAATCAATATGGACTCAGGTGAGATTCAACAACTTGAAGCCGCTCCAAACGGCGCTGTGTCGGTCGCCACTTTGGATGACGACACGGTGGTCTGGGGCGGTCCCAATTCCATCTATCTCCAAAAATTTGACGCATCGGGTAAGGTTTTGGCCACTCGATGGTTAAAGCCAAGCGGATACCCGACGGGACTGCAGTTAGTCGACCTCGATGGTGATGGAGAGCAGGATCTGCTCGTTCTTAACTCGGCGGGCGACGTGGCGGATGTGTTTTATGGGCCGCTCTGGGCCCGTGCGTTGGAGAGTCAGTGAGTATGTCGAGATTAGCTAGTCGTTGCCGCGTTCTGTCGCGCCTTTTTCTGGTCTTGCCGCTGCTATTGGGCGGTTCGCTGGCCGCCACGGCCTCTGAACCGCGGCTCGCAACTTTGGATGATAGCGAAGTGGTCACTCAAGCTGACCTCGAAGCTTACCTGGCGCGGCGCGTGGATTTGAAGCCACTGGCGAGAAACTTTTGGGGTGCAGAAAATGCGCTCAAAGAGATGTTGATGACGCGAACCTTGGTTTTGGAGGGATTGCGTCTAAAAGAGCCGAATCGGAACAGCGAGCAGCCCGAGCGATTCGATGATATTTACGGGGCCGCAGTCTATAAAAAGCTTGTCACGACGTGCCCGTCTTCTGTCGACGATAAAAGTGCTCGCAGTTTTTATGACAAACATCCCGAGGTGTTCACGACGCCTGCTACCGCTCGCTTGGCAAGGGTCATGCTGCCCGTGTCAGATAAAGTGGACGGAATGCCTTCCATGGCATGGCTGATGGAGCAAGCTGAGATCGTCGCCAAGGGCGCGAGCGACTTCAATGCGCTTGCCAGCAAAACGGCTGGTCTCTACAAACTTGAGCCGCAGGGCGATCTGGGCTGGGTGAACCTGACTGGTGACGTGGCGATCATGCGCGCGCTGATGGCGGCCAAGTCCGGCGAAATGGTTGGCCCAGTTCGAGATGGCGATTTTGGGTACTTGTTTTTGCTAGGCGAAAAGCGCGAACCACGCTTATTGAAGTGGGACGAGGTCAAAACCACCGCTGCGGCGCGGCAAGTGCGTTACTGCCGAGAGCAAGCCAATAACGAACTGCGGGAAAAACTCTTCAAGAAATACCACGTATCTATTGATGAGAATGCGGTAAAGGCGCTTTTCAAAATTTCATCACCCAGCAAGTCTGCCGAGCCAAAGAAGTAATGTGAGTTTTCGCTGTTACGATTGGGTTTGCCGTTGGGCCGTAGCGGTCCGGTCTAGCCGCCTTGGCCACTAGATAGCTGCTTCCTGGAAGACATTTGATTTGGCGTTTATAAATACATCCTCGCCCACCAGCCCGGTGAGGGCTTCTGTACTCATCCCGGTAAAAAATGGTGGGGCGTTGTTGGGTGAGGTGCTGGATGCTGTGCTGGCGCAGGAGACCGATTGGCCTTTCGAGGTTTTGATCATTGATTCTGGCTCATCCGACGATTCAGTTCAAATCGCTAGGTCGCGAGGCGTTAAGGTCACCACCATTCCGCCTAAGGATTTCAGCCACGGAGGCACACGAAATCTGTTGGGGCAACAATCACGCGGCGATTTTCTCGTCTATTTAACGCAAGACGCAAAACCTGCGACCCGGCACTGGCTTGCCAAGCTGGTTGATGGGTGTGCGTCCGATCCATCGGTGGCTGGTGCCTTTGGTCCTCACCTCGCGTATCCCAGTGCTCGCCACGTCACGCATCGAGAGCTGGTAGAACACTTTTCTGGTTTTGGCGCGACGCTAACACTGTCGCGAATTGATGATCAAGATCGGTTTGATTCGGATCCAGGATATCGGCAGTATTTGCATTTCTTTTCCAGCAATAATTCTTGCCTCAGAAGATCGGTCTGGGAGCATATCCCGCTGCCGGACGTCGCTTTTGCAGAGGATCAGACTTGGGCGTTAGAGGTTGTCAAGGCTGGATACGCCAAAGCATTTGTGCCCGAGGCGGCAGTTTTCCATTCCCATGATTTTGGAGTTTGGGAAACATTTCAGCGCAACTTCGATGAGGCTCGGTCGTTTGAGCGATACTTCGGGTACAAGCTGCAAACTGGCGTAGTGGGTGCGATGCGATCGTCTGCAATGCTCGCTCGGCGCGATTATTCGTGGCTTCGCGCGGCGGGCTTGAGTGGTTGGCGCTTGGTGAAAAATTCCGCGTACATGGTCGGTATTGAGTTCGCGCGGACTGCTGGCCAACTGTTGGGTACTCGACATCAGACGCTGCCGGCATGGCTACAACGTCGAGTCTCTCGCGATCAGCAAATGCAAAGTAAAGGTTCGACTTAAGAATGCTCGGAAATCTACCTCATCGCGCAAGGCAAGTGCGCGACTTGCTGCGCCGTGATGGCTTAGTCCAGACGTGTCGGATGATTTGGGTGCGGTTGAGGCATGGGCCGGGTCAGTGGTCGAAGACCGATGTCATCGGATATTACGAATTTCTTGTGGAGAAGAAGCCATTGAGCACCCAAGGCGTTGCTGGGGCGAAGACAATGCTTTGGGTCATTCCTGACTTCAATATAGGATCGGGCGGTCATTTAAATATTTTCCGCACTATATATAACTTGGAGCCTAAGGGATACGTGTCCACAATTCTCATTGTGGGCGGGACGACCCATGTTGACGCCAAGGCGGCCAAGAAAGATATTGTTGAGCACTTTTTCCCTGTGCGGGCCGAAGTGATTATGGATGGTGATGTTTTGCCGTCAACGGAGTACGTGGTAGCCACGGGATGGCAGACGGCCTACCATGTTAATCGTCTTCCCGCTCCGTCAAAGAAGGTGTATTTCGCGCAGGATTTTGAGCCCTTGTTCTACCCGGCCGGAAGCGAGTATGTTTTTTCGGAAAACACCTATCATTTCGGATTCTATGGGATTGCTGCTGGTCAATGGTTGGCCGATAAGCTTTCGTCTGAATATGCCATGCAGGCCAAGTCGGTTGGTTTCGGTGTAGACGAGCGTTACAAGGCGCATCGTCGTAGAGAGCCGGAGATCAAGCGTGTATTTTTCTATGCTAGGCCGCCAACTGCGCGGCGAGCGTTTGAGTTGGGCTTAGTGGTTCTTGATCTTGTTCACAAGCGGCTTCCGCATGTCCAGTTTGTGCTGGCAGGGTGGGATACTGAGAACTATCGCATCCCGTTTCCGCACCTGAGTTGCGGGACGGTCGGCTTGGACGATTTGCCTGATCTTTACTCGCAGTGCGATGTCGCGCTTGTTCTATCCTTGACCAACTTGTCGCTCTTGCCGCTTGAGCTTATGGCGTGCCGCTGTGCGGTCGTATCAAACCGGGGTGCGAACGTGGAGTGGCTGCTCAATGATGATATTGCGATTTTGGCCGATTTGACTCCAGACTCACTGGCGGATGCTGTCTGTCGCGCGTTAACGGATGATGCGTATCGTGTGGAAATGATGGATCGTGCCGAGCAGTTTGCGTCGACCCAGAACTGGGACGACGTGGCTGTTGCGTTTGAGGCTGGGTTGGTGGCGGCGCGGGAGGCCGTGTAGTGCTGTGCGTCATTCTCGGTGGTCGCGGATTCCTTGGCCGCCATGTTGGCAAAGCCATGGCCGCCGCCGGATACGAAGTTTGGTCGGTGGACAGCGCGCCGGGCGCACCTGACGATGGTTTGCCCTGGGCGGCAGGTGAGGTGGCTTGCGCCTATGAGGACGTAGCGTCCTGGCTGCTCCTGTGTGGCGTGCCGGACGTTATCGTTCATCTGGCGTCGTTCACTGTGCCGGCGGTCGCCAGCGCCAATCCGGTCGAAGACTCGGAAGTCAATCTGATCGGGACGCTGAAGCTCTTGATGGGACTTCGGCAACTTTCTAAACAGCCCCGGGTCATCTTTGCGTCTTCCGGCGGTGCAGTCTATGGACGGCCTTTGGTCGTGCCGTTGACGGAGGCACATCCGACGATGCCGTTGGGCGCGTACGGTGTGACCAAGCTCGCAATTGAGCATCACTTGCGCGCCGAGTCACAGCTTACGGGGTTACCCTACCGTGTGTTGCGCATCAGCAATCCCTATGGCGAGTGGCAGCGTCCGCACGGCGTGCAAGGCGTGATCGCCGTCTTCGCTCACCGCGCTTTGCAGAGGCAGCCGGTTGAGGTCTGGGGGGATGGTTCCGTCGTCAGGGATTTCCTGTATGCCGGCGACGTGGGTACAGCCTTCGTTGCTGCGGCAGCGCATCGCGGGGACGCTACCACGTTCAACATTGGCGGTGGCGTGGGAATCAGTGTCAATGAAATTTTGCGTACTCTGGAGTCGCTTCTAGGGCATCGCGTTGACCGCAGAATGCAGCCCGCGCGGCCGTTTGACCCTCAAGTGAACGTTTTGGACATTTCGCTCGCCAGAAGTCAGTTGGGCTGGGCCCCAGAGATTGCTTTCGAAGAGGGCGTCGGTCGGTCTCTTCAATGGTTGAGAGGCGTTGAATGACGGGTAACCGTGTCTACAATAGCGCGCCGTTGACGTTCCGGAGTCGCTCAAGGCAGCTTTGGGTGCTTTGGCGCTACTGGATTGCGCGTGAATTCAAGACGCGCTACGCGGGGTCGGCGCTAGGCGTTGCATGGGCTTTTGTTCAGCCGCTGGCGACGCTAGCCATCTTTTACGTGCTTTTCGGTCTGATCCTGGCAGTGCGCGTGCCAGGCATTGACGCTGACCAGGGTTATCTGCTGCACCTTTTGGCAGGTTTGGCCGTGTGGCTACCGTTTGTAGACGCAATTGGTCGTGGCGTGGGTAGTTTGGTCGCCTATGAGGACTTTCTCAGAAAACAGCCGATTCCAGCAGAGATACTCCCGGCGGTTGCCGTTGGCGGCACGTTGTTGACGATGCTGATCGGGTATGCGCTGCTTTTGATCCTGTGCGTAATCCAGGGTGTAGGGCCTCTCGCATCCTGGGGTTGGATACCCGTGTTGGTTGCCGCGCAACTCTTGATGACGCTCGGCATGACTTTGATGCTGTCGATGGCGCACTTTTTGTGGCGAGACGTTGGCTCCATCGTGGCATTCGGATTGCAGCTATGGTTTTATCTAACGCCAGTGATTTACCCGCTTGCACAGGTGCCAGAGCGATTTCATGTGTGGTATCTGTTGAATCCGGTAGCTTGCTTGGCGTTGGCGGTGCAAGCGGCCGTCCTCGGAATTGCCATACCTGCCGGGACCATTCCAGCGCTGTGTGTGTGGACGGTGGTTTTCGGCGTGGGTGGCTGGTGGTTCTTCCGGTCGATGAAATCGGCACTTGGCGAGGCGCTTTGACCGATGAGCATAAGGTTTGACCAAGTTGAGAAATCCTATGCGGTCTATGAGCGCCCACAGGATCGCCTTTGGGAGTTACTTTTAAGGCAGCGCAGGCACAGGACCCATGTGGCACTGAGCGGCGTCGATTTTGCGGTTCAGCCGGGGGAGACGTTTGGCCTGGTGGGCGAGAACGGTGCTGGCAAGAGCACTCTGCTCAAGATCGGGGCTGGCACCATCCGTCCCACGCGTGGCCATGTAACGCGCAACGGCCGGGTAGCCGCGCTGCTGGAGCTCGGCGCGGGCTTTCATCCCGAAGAGTCAGGGTACGACAACATGAGGTTCATGGCCGCGCTTCATGGACTGGAGGGCGAGGCGATGGCCCGCTTTGTAGACAGCGCGATCGAGTTTTCGGAGTTGTCACAGGAGTCGCTCAGGCGCCCAGTCAAGACCTACTCGTCCGGGATGTTCATGCGCTTGGCGTTCGCTGGCGCAACCGCCATAGAGCCGCAGATCTTGATCGTGGATGAGGCGCTGTCGGTCGGCGACATGCACTTCCAGAAGAAGAGCCTGGACAGAATTCTGGGTTTGCGCGACCAGGGCGCCACGATCCTTTTTTGTTCGCACAACCTGTACCAAGTGCGCAGCCTCTGCCAGCGAGCAGCGTGGATCCACGATGGCCGCATTCAAGAGCTCGGCCCGACAGAAGCGGTGGTGACCGCATACGAAGCCCATGAACGTGGACGCTATCTGCATTTGCGTTCAGAAGCACCAACGACTGCCTTACCAGACTCCGCAGCGCTGCCTGCTGAAGCCGCGCCGGCTGTGCCCGGCGGCGTGCCGCTCGTCAAGTTTCTTCAGCTCAGGACTGAGACGGCGGACGGTATCAACATGGCTCAACTGGAGTCTTTCGAAGATCTTTCGGTAGAAATCGAGTTGGAAGCGTACACGGCGGACCCTTTCCATGTCGCCTTTTCCATCGTGCGCCCTGACAAGGACAATGTGTTTGGTACCGCGACCCATCTTCGCTCGGACGCCAAGGCGCTGACGGGTATCGGGCGCCACGTGATTCGGGTACGCTTCCCTGGCATACCCTTGCTGTCCGGTGAGTACCTGTGGAGCGTCTATGTGCTTGACGACTCGGGTTTCCAAGTCATAGACATGGCTGAGTTGATTCAGCCGTTCAAGGTTCTTAACAAGACCAAGAAGGAGTTTGGGCTGGTCTGGCTTGACCATGAGTGGTCCTCAGCTGAAGTGAGCGAAGCTGCTAGCAAGGAAGACGAGCCAACAACTGCGTGACCGACGCGAGGTACAACTTGACTGATCGCAATCGCTACAACTACTCATTCGATCCAGAGGGCGATGACTGGGCGGCCCGCCTGCTGAGGCGGGTGCCCGAAGGCGCCGATGTGCTCGAGCTCGGCCCTGGCCCTGGGGCTATGACGCGCGTTCTGGTGGCGCGCGGCCATTCGGTGACGGCGGTCGAGAATGATCCCTCCGCCGTTGCTGAGCTCACGGCAATGGGCGTGGAAGTATTGGCGTGCGATCTCAACGGCACGGATTGGGTCAATCGGCTGGAAGGTCGTCGATTCGGCGCGATCCTGGCTTGCGACGTGCTCGAACACCTGAACCAGCCAGAGGTGGTGCTGGTTCATTTGCGGAACCTGGCGGCGCCAGCGGCGCCAGTAATCGTTTCCGTGCCCAATGTTGCATACGCAGGCCTGATCGCGGGCTTGCAGCTCGGGCAGTTTGAGTACGCGGACACGGGCCTGCTTGATCGCACGCATGTTCGTTTCTTCACGCGCGCCAATTTGACGCAAACGCTCGTCGCCACGGGATGGGCGCCCGAGCACTGGGAAAGCTATCGCCTTCCGGTTGAAAAAAGCGAGTTTGTTTGGGTCTGGCAGCAACTGGGCCACGCACAGCGCCAGGCGCTCATTGCGGGGTCTGCCGATTTCGATACCTATGAGTGGATGATGGTGGCCACGCCGATGGCCGACGCAGCGACTGCGCGCGCTGTCTCCACAGAACGAGAATTGAGCCGGCTGAAAACGCAGTACCACGCATTGGTGCAAGTTCACGACGATGAGCACGCTTCGCTGCTGGAGCATCAGAAAGCTTTCTCCGAAGCCAGAACAACGATTGCCGCGAAGGACGAGGAAATTCGCCAACTGGCCGTGACGGCGTCCGAGCTGCGTGACCACCAAGGCGTTTTGTCGGCCGAGCTCGCTGAGCGAGATGGTTTGCTGCAGGCGCGGGCGCTGGAGGTCAACGCACTGCACGAAAGCATCGCAGAGCTGCGGGAGCAAGGCTGGTCGGGCAAGCTTCGGCGATTGGTCGACGCTTTGAGGAGGTAAGCTGCATGTCGGCGCTCATCGGCGTGCCGGGTTTTTCACCCTCACATCCCGGTATTGATCAAATAGGCCAGGAGTGCCGCGTTGATCCGTCCGTGTCCGTCATGCGTTGGGGTGAGCGCAGTGATGCGCTGGTGCTGGGCGACAGGGTCAGCCTGTATGCGTATGTGCGCCTCGTCCTGGGTGACGTAATGGCCGATCCTTGCGTTGAAATGACCATTGGCTCCGGCACCATCGTCAACGTGGGGGCTTACCTTTCAGGCGAAGGCGGCTTGTCGATTGGCTCAGAAGTGCTCATCGGCGCCCATGCCAAGGTGCTCTCAGCAGGGCACGAGATCGATGGCGGCGATGAAATCATTGCGCGCAACCGCATCACACGGTCGCGCATCGTGATCGGCGATGGCGCCTGGATTGGCGCTGGGGCCACTGTGCTTGAAGGCGTTCATATCGGCCGAGGTGCGGTGGTGGCTGCCGGCGCTGTTGTGCGCACCGATGTGCCCGACGGCATGATCGCCGCCGGCGTGCCTGCTCGCCTTGTTCGCCGCAGGCGGTCGGCTGATGACGGCATAGCAGCCGCAGCGGCCGTAGAGGCGCGAACACCGGCCGGATTTTTGCGGAGGTTGCTGGGTGGCGGCTGAGCAGAGACGTGGCTTCCGTTATGGCTTTTTCACTTCGGGCGCATCCTGGCGATGCTTTGGCTTGGCGTTCGCCAAGTGTCTGCTCGCCCTGGGTTGGATGGCAGGTGCATTGCCTTTAGCGCAGGCGGCAGAGACGTGGCAGTTCGTGGATGGCGAGGGCGTGCTTCACATGGGCAATGCGGCGGAGCGCACCGTCGATCCGGATGACAAGGCCTCGCCAGGGACAGTTCCGTCAAGTGCCGGCACCGAGCCAGGTGCACGCGCCTTGCGTGTGATTCATCGGACGTGGGCACTGCGCTACCCCGCCTGGCAACCGCCTTCAACCCTGCCGCCGGCGCTCCCGTCGCTGGCTGGCAATCTGGCCCCCGCGCAGCTGCCGCGCGGCTTCAGCGACGTCAAACCCTATCTGGATGCGGCCGCTCAATCGCATTCGGTCGATCCGGCTTTGGTGTATTCGGTGGCCGCTGCAGAGTCCGCATTCAATGCCGAAGCGGTCTCGCACAAGGGCGCGTTGGGCCTGATGCAGATCATGCCCGGCACCGCAGCGCGCTATGGGGTCACCGGCTATTCGCTGGATACCGGTCGCCACAACGTGCTGGAGCCCAAAGTGAACGCGCAAGTGGGGAGCCGCTATCTGGCCGACTTGCTTCGGATGTTTGGTGGTGACGCTACGTTGGCTGTGGCTGCCTACAATGCCGGCGAAGGCGCGGTGTCCAAGTACGGCAACCGCGTTCCGCCCTACCCAGAGACGCAGAAATACGTCGAACGCGTCATGGGTTATTACCGATCATTCAAACAATAGCTTGGGCCAAGCCAGCGGCATGAGGCGTCGAGGCCATTGGGGGCTCGGAGCTCAGTGACAGGCTCCTGGGCATCTCACGCCCCACGGCCGACGATCTTGATCTGCCGCTACGATTCACCCATGCACAGCACGATGACGCGGCTCCAAAAAACCCAAGCTATCAAGGCGGCCTTGTGATAGCACTGAGCGTCGTGGCGTTTCTGGTTGCGCTCATCGCAGGCGCAATGATCATTCGTTGGGCGCGCAAGCATGCCGCCGCGTACGACGCCAACTTGCCGCAGCGGTTTCATTTGGGCAACGTACCGCGCATTGGCGGCGTGGCGCTCCTGTGCGGTACGGTCGCCGCATGGGGTTTGGGGTACCTGCAAACCACGTTCCGTGGCGACGGCGCCTCATTGAGCATGGGCGGCTGGATATGGGGCTGGCTGCTGGTCATGCTGCCTGCGGTGCTGGGTGGTGTGATTGAAGACATGACACAGCGCCTTTCGGTGCGCTACCGCCTCACGCTGACGGCGGCCTCCGGCCTGCTCGCGGTGCTGTGGCTCGGGCTGACGGTGTCCTACACCGCCATACCTGGGCTGGACACCCTCATCACGATGGCGCCGTGGATTGGCGGGGCGATTGCGCTGCTCGCCATCGCGGGCTTGCCGCACGCCTTCAACATCATCGACGGCTACAACGGCCTGGCGGGCATGGTGGCGGTGATTGTGTGTTTGGCCCTGGCGCACGTCGCTTTGCAGGTGGAAGATCGGGCGCTAGCGGCCGTGCTGGTGTCCACCGCGGCGGCCACCTGCGGCTTTCTCGTCTGGAATTACCCGCGCGGCATGATTTTCTCGGGTGACGGCGGGGCGTATGTATGGGGCCTGGTCATCGGCCTGGCCAGCTTGACCTTGGTTCAGCGCCACCCCGTTGTATCGCCCTGGTTTCCCATGCTTTTGCTGATCTACCCAGTGTGGGAGACGATGTTCAGCATCTACCGCAAGCTGGGCCGTGGCGTTTCGCCCGGTGTGGCGGACGCGCTGCATTTTCACCAGCTGATCTACCGCCGCATCGTGCGCGAAGTGTTCGACGACGACGAATCGCGCCGCATGCTGATGCGCAACAACCGCACCTCGCCCTACCTGTGGGCCTTCACGCTGCTGACCGTGGTGCCTGCCATTCTGTTTTGGAACAACACGCCGGTGCTGATGGGGTTTTGCCTGCTCTTCGTGGTGTCTTATGTGGTGGCTTACATGGCCATCATCCGCTTCAAGGTACCCCGCGTGTTTCGCAATTCGCGCTGGTAGGCGCTGCCCTATCATCCGCCGATTGCCTGGCCACTTCCTCCTAAAACGCAGAATATGTCCACCGAATCCAAGACCATCTCGCCCCGCGACAACGCCGACATCCTTGCCCAGGCGCTGCCGTATATCCGCAAGTACCACGGCAAGACCATGGTGATCAAGTACGGCGGCAACGCCATGACCGACCCGGCGCTGCAGGCGGCTTTCGCCGAAGACGTGGTGCTGCTGAAATTGGTCGGCATCAACCCGGTGGTGGTGCACGGTGGCGGCCCGCAGATCGAGACCGCGCTCAAGCGCCTGGGCAAGCAGGGCCACTTCATTCAGGGCATGCGCGTGACGGATGCCGAAACGATGGAGGTCGTCGAATGGGTGCTGGCCGGTGAAGTGCAGCAGGACATTGTGGGCCTGATCAACCAGGCTGGTGGCAAGGCGGTTGGCCTCACGGGGCGCGACGGCGGCCTGATTCGTGCGCGCAAGCTGAAGCTGCTGGACCAGAAAGACCCGAGCGTCGAACACGACGTGGGCCAGGTGGGCGACATCGACCAGATCGACCCGTCGGTCGTCAAGGCCCTGCAAGACGACCAGTTCATCCCGGTCGTCAGCCCGATTGGCTTTGGCGACCAAAACGAAAGTTACAACATCAACGCCGACGTGGTGGCCGCCAAACTGGCGACGGTGCTGCAGGCCGAGAAGCTGTTGATGCTGACCAACATCCCGGGCGTGCTGGACAAATCGGGCGAGCTGCTGCCTGAGCTGACGCCCCGCCGCATCGACGAACTGGTGCAGGACGGCACCATTTCCGGCGGCATGCTGCCCAAGATCGCTGGCGCACTGGACGCGGCCAAGAGCGGCGTGAGCGCCGTGCACATCATCGATGGGCGCGTGCCCCATTCGATGCTGCTCGAGGTGCTGACCGACCAGCCCTTCGGCACCATGATCCGGTCGCACTGACGCCGCCGCCAAGTGGCGGCTCCACGGTGACGGGCCGGCGGCGAGCCCGCACCGTGCTTTCCATACCACGCAGCGAGGTGGGCGCGCGTGGCGGATGTGAACCAAATGCCTCGGCATGTGCGAGAATCATTTCGACACATTTTGGTGCCCCATGCCGCCATCCGACGCCCCCACCGACGCGCCCGCCCACGGCAATCCGCCCGAGGCAGCGCCAGTTCGCAAGCGACCCAAGCAGGGTGAGCGGCGCGCCCAGATTCTTCAGGCATTGGCCACCATGCTGGAGCAACCCGGCGCGGAGCGGATCACCACCGCCGCACTGGCCGCGCGCCTGTCGGTGAGTGAGGCGGCTCTGTACCGCCACTTCGCCAGCAAGGCGCAAATGTTTGAGGCGCTGATCGATTTCATCGAAACCACGCTCTTCGGCCTGATCAACCAAATCACCGAACGCGACCCCGCTGGCAACGCGCAGGCGGCCCACATCGTGGCCATGGTGCTGCAGTTTGGCGAGAAGAACCCGGGCATGACGCGTGTGATGGTGGGCGATGCGTTGGTCTTCGAAAACGAGCGCCTGCAGCAGCGCATGAACCTGCTGTTCGACAAGCTGGAGGCTGCCCTGCGCCAGAGCCTGCGCGGCCTGCCGCAGGATGCCGACCGGGCCGAGTCGGCCACGCCCACGGCCGATGCGCAAGTGGCCGCTTCCGTGCTGACCGCCTTCATGGTGGGGCGCCTGCAGCGCTTCGCGCGTTCGGGCTTTCGCCGCGTGCCCACCGAGGTGCTTGAGCCCGCGCTGGCCAGGATGCTCTGATATTGAGAGCGCGTGACGCTCATGGGTAGGGCGCTAGCGGCCGATTGGTTATACAAACACAGTCGTTCGTCTGACTGCGGCGTGGCGGGTGCACCATGCCTGCGCTCCCTGCGCTCCCTGCGCTCCCTGCGCGCGCCCAAAGCAGCATTGCCTGGCCCACGCGAGCGACCCCAGCGCAGGAACCGGTCCTGATCCACAGGGCCAGACCGCGTGGCGCGGCACGACAAGCCCTGCTGGCGCTTGGCCGAAGCGACGTTCTTGCGTGCGGTGGAGTGCTCCAGGATGCTGCCCACATCCCGTAGCGACTCGCCGGCCCCCGGGCAACCTCCATTGACGCCCCCGATCAACCGCCACACGATGCCAGGGCAGCAGTGCTGTCGCCGGCGGCTTGTCTGCTCGAAATCAGGGTAAACACCTATCCCTGACTTTGCGCAGGCGCTTGGCGGCTTGGCGCTTCCCCTTCAAAATAGCACGACCGTTCGTTTTATTGAATGACCCATTCAGCCCATGCCCCGTCCCGCCGCTCGCGCATTGCTCTGGCCGAGCGATCCGCGCGCGCCTTGGCCAAAGGTCAGCAGACCAAGTCGGCCATCGTCGATGCCGCCTTGCGCATCGCGGCGCAGGTGGGGCTGGAAGGCCTGTCCATCGGGGCGCTGGCCGAAGCCATGCAAATGAGCAAGTCCGGCGTGTTCGCGCATTTCGGCTCGCGCGACGAACTGCAGATTTCCGTCGTGCGCGAGTACTACACGCGCTTCGAGGCCGAGGTGTTTCACGCCGCCATGGAAGAAAAGCGCGGCCTGCCCCGCGTGCGTGCGCTGTTCGAGAACTGGATGCGCTACACCAGCGCCGAGCTGGATTCCGGTTGCATCTTCATCAGCGGCGCCGTGGAGTTCGACGACCGCCCCGGCCCCGTGCGCGACGCCCTCATCGAAGCCGTCACCGCCTGGCAAGAGGCCATGGAACGCGCCATAGCCCAGGCGCGCGACGAAGGCCATCTGGTGGCCGATGCGGACGAGCAGCAGATCAGCTTTGAAATCCACGCGCTGATCCTGGCGCTGCACTACGACGCGCGCTTTCTGCACCGCCCCGGCTCCATGGAGCGCGCGCTGCGCGGCTTCGACAACATCCTGGCGCGCTACAGCGCCTGACCGCTTCTTCATTTCCCGTTTTCAGAATTCACCACAGGAGTCCCATCGGAATGCCCAGCTACACCCCCCCTCTGCGCGACATGCAATTTGTGCTGCACGAGGTGCTGAACGTCATCGAAGACCTCAACGCCATTCCCCAGCACGCCGACCTGGATGCGGACACCCTCAACGCCGTGCTGGAAGAAGGGGGCAAGTTCGCCTCTGAAGTGACGCAGCCGCTGAACCTGAGCGGCGACAGCGAAGGCTGCACGCTGGACAAGACCACGCACGAAGTCACCACGCCCAAAGGCTTCAAGGAAGCGTACGCCCAGTACGTCGAAGGCGGCTGGGCCGCCCTGTCGTGCGACCCCGAATACGGCGGCCAGGGCCTGCCCTTTGTGGCCAACCAGTGCTTCTACGAAATGCTCAACGGCGCCAACCAGGCCTGGACGATGTACCCCGGCCTGTCGCACGGCGCCTACGAAGCCCTGCACGCGCACGGCACGGACGAACAGAAGAAAACCTTCCTGCCCAAGCTGACCAGCGGCGAATGGACGGGCACCATGTGCCTGACCGAGCCCCACTGCGGCACCGACCTGGGCCTGCTGCGCACCAAGGCAGAGCCCGTGGCCGGCGCTCCGGAAGGCACCTACAAGATCACCGGCAACAAGATCTTCATCAGCGCGGGCGAGCACGACATGGCCCCCAACATCGTGCACCTGGTGCTGGCCCGCCTGCCGGATGCGCCCAAGGGCAGCAAGGGCATCAGCCTATTCCTGGTGCCCAAGTTCCTCGTCAACGCCGATGGCAGCCTGGGCGCGCGCAACCCCGTCTTCTGCACGGGGCTGGAGCACAAGATGGGCATTCACGGCAACGCCACGGCGCAGATCGCGCTGGACGGCGCCGTCGGCACCCTGGTGGGCGAGCCCAACAAGGGCCTGCAGGCCATGTTCGTGATGATGAACGCCGCCCGCCTGGGCGTGGGCAACCAGTCCCTGGGCCTGACCGAAGTGGCCTACCAGAACGCCCTGGCCTACGCCAAGGAGCGCCTGCAGATGCGCAGCCTGTCCGGCCCCAAGGCCAAGGACCAGCCCGCCGACCCGATCATCGTGCACCCCGACGTGCGCAAGATGCTGCTGACGGCCAAGGCCTACGCCGAAGGCGGCCGCGCGATGAGCATTTACTGCGCCGTCATGCTCGACAAGGCGCTGCACCACCCTGACGAGAAGGTGCGCAAGGACAGCGAGGACGTGGTGGCGCTGCTCACCCCCATCGTCAAGGCCTTCATCACCGACAACGGCTTTGCCGCCACCAACCACGCCATGCAGGTGTTCGGTGGCCACGGCTACATCCACGAAACCGGGGTCGAGCAGTACGTGCGCGACGCGCGCATCAACATGATCTACGAAGGCACCAACACCGTGCAGTCGCTCGACTTGCTGGGCCGTAAGGTGCTGGCCAACCAGGGCGCCACGCTGCGCAAGTTCGGCAAGCAGATCGAGGCGCTGATCGCCGAGGAAGGCGTGAACGAGAAGATGGCCGAATTCATCAACCCGCTGGCCGTGCTGGCGGACCAGATGACCAAGTTCACCACCGAGATCGGCTTCAAGGCCTTCGCCAACCCCGACGAAGTGGGCGGCGCCAGCGTGGACTACCTTCGCGTGGCCGGGCACCTGGTGTTCGCATACTTCTTTGCGCGCATGGCCAGCGTGGCGCTCAAGAAAATCGCCAGTGGCGACACCGACCCGTTCTACCTCGCCAAGGTGCAAACGGCGCGTTTCTACTTCGCCCGCCTGTTCCCCGAAACCGCCAGCTTGATGCGCACCGCCCGTTCCGGCGTGGCCAACCTGCTGGATACCGACGCCGCACTGGCCTGACCGGCCAGCCCGCGTGCCCACCACTTCAACCTGAGTGAATACGATGTCAAAACGGCCTTTGGCGCTGATTGCACCTGCGCGAGCAGCTATGTTGTTTGTAGCGTTTGCCGGTGCCCACGCATCGGCCCAGATGACGCCCGTGGGCACCTGGCGCAGCATTGACGACGACACCAAGCAGCCCAAGGCGCAGATCGTGGTGACCGAACAGGCCGGTGTGCTCACCGGCCGGATCGAGCAACTGCTGCGCCCCGGCGCCGACCCCAAGGCGCTGTGCGACCAGTGCAGCGGCGACCGCAAGGACAAGCCCATGCTGGGCCTGGAAATCATCCGCGGCGCCAAGAAGGCCGAGGGCAAGGATGTGTGGGAAGGCGGCCGCATTCTCGATCCCGAAAAGGGCAAGGACTACAGCCTGCGCCTGACGCCGGTGGACGGCGGCCAGAAGCTGGAAGTGCGCGGCTCCATCGGGCCGTTCTGGCGCACCCAGGTCTGGCAGCGGGTGAAGTGACGCAGCGGCGCGCCCCGCAGCGTGGCGCGCCCGACCAATCAAGGAATGGATGACATGTCCCAGTTCAACGTGAGAAAAGTCGCCGTGCTCGGCGCCGGGGTGATGGGCGCGCAGATCGCGGCCCACCTCGTGAATGTGAAAGTGCCCGTCGTGCTCTTTGATCTCCCCGCGAAAGAGGGCGACAAGAACGGCATCGTGCGCAAGGCGATCGACAACCTGAAGAAGCTCAAGCCCGCGCCGCTGGCCGTGGCCAGCGATGCCGAGCTGATCGAGGTGGCCAACTACGACGATGACATGAAACTGCTCAAGGGCTGCGACCTGATCATCGAGGCCATCGCCGAGCGCATGGACTGGAAGAGCGACCTGTACCACAAGATCGCGCCGTTCGTGAACAAGAACGCGATCCTGGCCAGCAACACCTCGGGCCTGTCGATCACCGAGCTGAGCGAAGCGCTGCCCGAAGCGCTGCGCCCGCGCTTTTGCGGCATCCACTTCTTCAACCCGCCGCGCTACATGTGCCTGGTGGAGCTGATTCCCACGCCCACCACGCAGCCCGACGTGCTGGACAAGCTGGAAAGCTTCGTCACCACCGCGCTGGGCAAGGGCGTGGTGCGCGCCAAGGACACGCCCAACTTCGTGGCCAACCGCATCGGCACTGTGGGCCTGCTGGCCACGATGAAAGAGGCGGAAAAGTTCGGCCTGAACTTCGACGTGGTGGACGACCTGACCGGCAAGCGCCTGGGTCGCGCCAGCAGCGGCACCTTCCGCACCGGCGACGTGGTGGGCCTGGACACGATGGCCCACGTCATCAAGACGCTGCAGGACAAGCTGACGCCTGCAGCAGATTCGTTCTACGACAGCTTTGCCACGCCCCCGGTGCTGGCCAAGCTGCTGGAGCTGAAAAACCTGGGCCAGAAAACCGGCGCGGGCTTTTACAAGAAGGTGGGCCGCGACATCCTGCGCTTTGACCTGGCCAGCGGCGACTACGTGCCCGCTGGCGCCAAGGGCGACGAGGTGTATGGGCGCATGCTCAAGCGCAAGGCGGGCGAGCGCCTGAAGCTGCTGCGCGATGCCGAAGGGCCGCAGGGACAGTTTCTGTGGGCCATCCTGCGCGACGGTTTTCACTACGCCGCCGTGCACCTGGCCGACATTGCCGAGACCGCGCGCGACGTCGATCAGGCCATGCGCTGGGGCTTCGGCATGAAGCAAGGCCCGTTCGAGCTGTGGCAGCAAGCCGGCTGGCTCGACGTGGCGAAGATGGTTCAAGAAGACATCGACGCGGGCAAGGCGCTGTCCAAGCAGCCGCTGCCGGACTGGGTCTTCAAAGGCCCGGTGGCCGACGCGGGCGGCGTGCACACCGAGCAAGGTTCGTGGAACCCCACGTCGGGCCAGTTCGAGCCGCGCCGCCAGCTGCCGGTGTACCAGCGTCAGCTGTTCCCTGAGCTGCTGCTGGGCGAAGGCGGCCCGCGCTTTGAGACCGCCGGCAAAACGCTGGCCGAGACCGACGCCATCCGCATCTGGACGCTGGACGACGAGGTGGTCATCGCCACGCTCAAGACCAAGATGCACATCATCAGCCCCGCTGCGGGCGAGGGGCTGATGCAGGCGCTGGACATCGCCGAATCGGGCTACCAGGGCTTGGTGGTCTGGCCGGGCGAAGATCCGTTCAGCGTGGGCGCCGACCTAGAGACGATGCTCAAAGGCTTTGTCGCCGGAGGCAGCGACTTCGTCGACTCGCTCGAGAAAGAGCTGCAGGACGGCATCCAGCGCATGCGCTACGCGCAGGTGCCGGTGGTGGCCGCCATTCGCGGCATGGCGCTGGGCGGCGGCTGCGAGCTGGCCGTGCACTGCGCGCGCCGCGTGGCCATCATGGAAAGCTACATCGGCCTGGTGGAAGTCGGCGTGGGCCTGGTGCCCGGCGCGGGCGGGCTGACCTACATCGCCCGCCGCGCGGCGGAAAACGCCGCCAACAGCACCGACAAGGACTTGCTGCACTTCCTGACCGAAGGCTTCACCGCCGCGGCCATGGCCAAGGTGGGCACCAGCGCGCTGGAATCGCGCCAGCTGGGCTACCTGCAGTGGAGCGACGTGATCGTGCCCAACAAGGACGAGCTGCTGTACGTCGCCATCTCACAGGCCAAGGCGCTGGCGCAAAGCGGCTACCGCCCGCCGATGAAGCGCCTGTTCCCCGTGGCCGGGCGCGACGGCAAGGCCACCATCCAGGGCCAGCTGGTCAACATGCGCGACGGCGGCTTCATCAGCCAGCACGACTTCCACATCGCCAGCCTGATCGCGGGCGTGGTGACCGGTGGCGACGTGAACCCCGGCACGCTGGTCAGCGAGGACTACCTGCTCACGCTGGAGCGGCGCGCCTTCACCTCGCTGCTGGCCCACCCGAAGACGCAGGAGCGCATGCTGGGTATGTTGAGTACGGGTAAGCCGGTGAGGAACTAGATCGTGGGGCATCCCCCTGAGGCGCTGACGCGCCTTCCCCCTTCTGTCTGCGCGCTGCGCGCTTCGGGAAGGGGGACAACGCGAGTGGCCGCCGCAGGTGCGGCCACCGCGTTCGCTGGAAGTCGCGGCGATGCGACCGGGGATATGAGTGTTATTGGCTGCCAGCGCAGGAAAGACCTGCGCTGGCAGCTATCAAAAGGATACTGAAGATGAAACAGATTCAAGACGCCTACATCGTTGCCGCCACGCGCACACCGATCGGCAAGTCGCACAAGGGTTACTTCAAGAACACGCGGCCAGACGACTTGCTGGCCACCGTGCTGCGCGCCGCGCTGGCGCAGGCGCCGGGGCTGGACCCGGTGGCCATCGAGGACATCATCTGTGGCTGCGCCATCCCCGAAGCGCAGCAGGGCCTGAACGTGGCGCGCATCGGCGCGGTGCTGGCCGGCCTGCCCAAAAGCGTGGGCGGCATCACGGTAAACCGCTTTTGTGCATCCGGCCTGTCGGCCGTGGCCATGGCGGCCGACCGTATTCGCGTGGGCGAGTCCGACGTGATGATCGCCGCCGGCGTCGAAAGCATGAGCATGGTGCCCATGATGGGCAACAACCCCAGCCTGTCGCCCAGCATCTTCGCCAACACCGACAACGTGGACGACTACGGCATCGCGTACGGCATGGGGCTGACGGCCGAGAAGGTGGCGCAACAGTGGAAGGTCAGCCGCGCGGCGCAGGATGCGTTTGCGCTGGAATCCAACCAGCGCGCGGCCAAGGCGATCGCGTCGGGTGAGTTCAAGGACGAGATCACGCCCGTTACGGTGGTGGAGCGCAGCGTCAACCTCAAGACCGCGAACGTCACCCAGACCGAGCGCGTGGTGGACGTCGACGAAGGCCCCCGTCCCGATACGACGCTGGAAGGCCTGGCCAAGCTGCGCACCGTGTTCGCCGCGCGCGGCACGGTGACGGCTGGCAACAGCAGCCAGACCAGCGACGGCGCGGGCGCGTTGATTTTGGCCAGCGAGTCGGCGGTCAAGCGTTTTGGCCTCACGCCGCTGGCGCGCTTTGTCAGCTACGCCAGCCGCGGCGTGCCGCCGCACCTGATGGGCATCGGCCCGATCGAGGCGATACCCGCCGCGCTGAAGGCCGGCGGCCTGACGCAAGATCAGATCGACTGGATCGAGCTGAACGAAGCCTTTGCCGCGCAATCTCTGGCGGTGATGAACACGCTGAAACTCGACCCCGCCAAGGTCAACCCCATGGGCGGCGCCATCGCGCTGGGCCACCCGCTGGGCGCGACGGGCGCCATCCGCTCGGCCACCGTGGTGCACGCGCTGCGCCGCCATCAGCTGAAGTACGGCATGGTGACCATGTGCGTGGGCATGGGGCAGGGCGCCGCCGGGATCTTTGAGCGCGTCTGACGGCCAATCCAGCGCGCAGCCCCGCCGTGGATCAGTTCGTCCTGCCCACGCCCGGCGGCGCACGCGTCGCGGTGCGCGAGTTTGCGCCCGCCACCGCTGCGCGCGGCAGCGTGGTGTTGGGCGGCGCTATGGGCGTGCCGCAAACGTATTACGCGCCGTTTGCGCAATGGCTGGCCGCGCAGGGCTGGCGGGTGACCACCTTCGACTACCGGGGCCACGGCGACTCGCTGGCGCTGGGGCCGCCGCTGCGCACCTTGAAGGCGGACTTGAACGACTGGGCGCGCGACTATGAAGCCGTTGTCGCGTATGCGCGGGCGGCGGCCATCGACGGGCCGCTGTACCTGATTGGCCACAGCCTGGGGGCGCAACTGCCCGGCATGTTTGCGCAGCCTGAGCGCGTCGACGGCCTGCTGGCGGTGGCCACGGGCGTGGGCTACTGGCGGCACAACGCGGCCGCTACGCGCCGCAGGGCTCCGCTGCTTTGGTGGTTGCTGGTGCCGGTGGTGACGCCGCTGGCGGGCTACTTTCCGGGGCGGCGCCTGGGCGTCGTGGGCGACTTGCCCGCGGGCGTCATCCAGCAGTGGCGCCGCTGGTGCTTGCACCCCGAATACAGCGTGGGCGTTGAAGGGCCTGCAGTGCGCGCCAGCTACGCCAGCGTGGCATTCCCCATCCGCGCCTTTGCCGTGGCCGACGATGAGATGCTGACGGCCGAATCCATGCAGGGCCTGCTGCGCCTGTACACCGGCGCGCCGCACCTGGTGCAGCGCATCGAGCCCCAGGCCGTGGGCCTGAAGCGCATCGGCCACCTGGGGTGGTTTCGCGCCGCGTCGCAAGCTGCGCTGTGGCCGCTGCTAGCCCAGGCGCTGAACGACTTGCCGCGCCCCGCGACGCGCGCGCACGCGTGACAAGGCAGGCGCCCCCTGCGTGGTAATTTCACGCGTCGCTTTTGACCCGCATCAAGACCCGATCCTCCACTGCACCATGAACACCCCGGCCTCTTCCACCCCCACCCATCCCCTGGACGAAGCACTGGCCCTGGCGCCGCAAGCGGGCGATGGGGCCAGCGCTGCGCGGGTCTTCGCCGGCGCGCCGCACGCGGCGTACGACAACATGGTCGGCCCGTTTGGCGGTGCGTCCGCCGCGCAGATGCTGCAGGCCGTGCTGCTGCACCCCGATCGCCTGGGCGACCCTGTCGCGCTCACCATCAACTTCGCCGCGGCGGTGTCCAACGCGCCTTTTCAGATCGTGGCCGAGCCCGCGCGCACCAACCGCTCTACCCAGCACTGGGTCATGCGCATGACCCAGGCCGACGCGCAGGGCGCCGAGCACACCGTGCTGACCGCCACGGCCGTCACCGCCGTGCGCCGCAGCACCTGGAGCGCCACCGACGCCCCGGCGCCCGAGGCCCCCGCGCCCGAGCAGATCCCGCGCGCGCCCCACAGCGGCATGGTGCGCTGGATTGAGCGCTACGACATGCGCCCCCTGGCGGGCGCCTTTCCCGCCCAATGGGACGGGCAAGAGGCCGACAGCCTGAGCCGCATGTGGGTGCGCGACGAGCCGCCGCGCCCGTTGGATTTCGCCAGCCTGACGGCGCTGTCCGACGCCTTCTTCCCGCGCATCTGGCGCCGCCGCGCCACGCCCACGCCCATCGGCACCGTGTCGATGACGGTGTACTTCCATGTGGACGCCGCCGGCCTGGCCGCCGTGGGCACCGGCCACCTGCAGGCCCAGGCCAGCGCGCAGGTGTTCTATAACGGCTTCTTTGACCAGAGCGGCCTGCTGTGGGGCCCGGCAGGCCAGCTGCTGGCCACCACGCACCAGATCGTCTATTACAAAGAATAAGCAAAGAATTGGCTGCCAGCGCCCGCTAAACCAGCGCTGGCAGCTATCAAAAACGAAGTCATTGTCTGATCAAGCAGCATACGGAGAACACCACGGCCATGTCCGAAATCCTGATCCACCAAGAAGCGGGCGTGCTCACGCTCACCTTCAACCGCGTCGAGCGCAAGAACTCCATCAACGTCGCGATGTACGACACCCTGGCCACCGAGATCGAGCGCGCCGCCACAGACGGCGACGTGCGCACCGTGCTCATCCAGGGGCATGAAACCGTGTTTTCCGCTGGCAACGACCTGGACGACTTTTTGCGCAACAAACCCGCAGGCATGGATTCGCCGGTTTTTCGCTTCCTGCGCGGCATCGCCACCTTGCCCAAGCCGCTGCTGGCGGCCGTTTGCGGCCCGGCCGTGGGCGTGGGCACCACCCTGCTGCTGCACTGCGACCTGGTCTACGCGGGCGACAACGCCGCGTTTTCCATGCCTTTCGTCAACCTGGGCCTGTGCCCCGAAGCCGCGTCCAGCCTGCTGGTCCCACAGATGTTCGGCTACCACCGCGCGGCCGAAGCGCTGCTGCTGGGCGAGCCCTTCATGGCCGAGGCCGCGCAGGAAGTCGGCCTGGTCAACCGCGTGCTGGCGCCCAGCGAATGCAACCGCTACGCGCGCGAACAGGCGCTGAAACTGGCGGCCAAGCCCCTCACCAGCCTGATCACCACCAAGCAGCTGATGAAAGGCGCGGGCCAACAAGCCGTGCTGGAACGCATGGCCGAGGAAGGCGCGCACTTCGGCCGCATGCTGGGCGAACCCGCCGCCCGCGAAGCCATGACCGCGTTCATGGAAAAGCGCAAACCCGACTTCAGCAAAGTCTGAAGTCGCCGTCGCGCCAGCGGTGGCCGCGTGAGCGGGGTGGGCGCTTTCGCCAAAAGCGCAAGCCCGACTTCAGCAAAGTCTGAAGTCGCCACCGCGCCAGCGGTGGCCGCGTGAGCGGAGGTGGTGCTTTCGCCAAAAGCGCAAACCCGACTTCAGCAAAGTCTGAAGTCGCCGTCGCGCCAGCGGTGGCCGCGTGAGCGGGGTGGGCGCTTTCGCCAAAGAAGAAAGCCAGACTTCAGCAAAGTCTGAGCGGCTCGCGCTGCGTGCGCCGTGCGGGGCGCAATGCCCGCTGGCTTTAAGCGCTGCGCGCCACTGCCTGCGCCAGCGCCAGGTATTCAGCCACCGGCACTTCCTCGGCGCGGCGCTGTACGTCAAAATTGCCGCTGAAGGCGCGCGCCTCCAGCCATTTCCCCAGCGTGTGGCGCAGCAGCTTGCGGCGCTGGCTGAAGGCCACCTGCACCAGCTCAGACAAAGCGTTCACGTCCAGCGGCGCGAAATCGGCGCGCGGCACCATGCGCACCACGGCCGAATCCACCTTGGGCGGCGGGTCAAACGCCTCGGGCGGCACGAAAAGCACGTTTTCCATCGCGTAGCGCCACTGCAGCATGACCGACAGGCGCCCATAGTCGCTGGTGGACGGCGCGGCCACCATGCGGTCGATCACTTCCTTTTGCAGCATGAAGTGCTGGTCTTCCACCGCGCCCGCGAAGGGCAGCAGGTGAAACAGGATGGGGGTGGAGATGTTGTAGGGCAGGTTGCCCACCACTCTTAATTTAGTAGCTGGCGGCGCAGGCTGGATCTGCGCAAAGTCCACTTTCAATACATCAGATTCGATCACCGTGAGCTGCGGGTGCGCCCGCAGGCGCGCGGCCAAGTCACGGTCCAGCTCGATCACCGTCAGCTGGCCCACGCGCTCCACCAGCGGCTGCGTCAACGCCGCCAGGCCCGGGCCAATTTCCACCACGGCCTGCCCAGGGCGCGGGTCGATCGCCCGCACGATGCCGTCGATGATGGCCGGGTCAGACAAAAAGTGCTGCCCAAAGCGCTTGCGGGGGATGTGTTTCATGGCGTTGGCGAGGGTGTCTGAGCGGTCGGCGGGCAGGCTGGCAGTATCAAAATAGGAGCGGCTAGTGCTTGCACAGCGGGCGCTCGCGCCCGATTTGACCCAAAGTAGCGATGGGACCCGCCCATCGACCATAGCCCGCAGCCACCGTGGCGCAACCCACCAGCGAACGCCGTTCCCGGACCTGTGCCGGGAACTGGCGTTGTCCCCCCTCCCGAAGCGCGTCAGCGCGAAGAGAGAGGGGGGAAGGCGCCTACGGCGCCTCAGGGGGGAGCCGCCTTACTTCGGCGGATCGCGGTATTCCACGTAGGCCCGGCCGCGAATCTCGCGCGCCCAGGTATCGAACGATTCCTGCGCTTTCTTTTCGCGCAGCATGTTGCGCGCCAGCTGGCGCTGCTCGTCGGACGACAGCGTGCGCTCGGTGCGCTCATCCACGCGAATCAGGTGCACGCCAAAGCGCGTGACGATGGGCGGGCTGATCTGGCCCGGGTCCAGGTTGTTCATGGCCTGCTCGAATTCGGGCACGAACTGACCGGGGCTCGTCCAGCCCAGGTCGCCGCCTTGGGCAGCGCTTTCGTCCTGCGAGTTCTGGCGCGCCAGGGTCTCGAAATCGGCCTGCTTGGCCAGGATGCGTCGGCGCATGTCGGCGGCGCGATCCACGGCCACACGCTCGCTCTGGTTCGGCCCCACCTTCAGCAGGATGTGGTGCGCGTGCGTTTGCGGAATGCGCACTTCGGGCAGGTCGGTGTTGCGCTTGCGCTCCAGCACCTTCAGCACGTGAAAGCCCGCATCGGATTGCAGCGGGCCCACCACGTCGCCCACCTTGGCGCGCTGCGTGGCGCGCACGAACAGCTCGGGGTATTTGTCCGACGGGCGCATGCCCAGCACGCCGCCGTCGCGGCCGCGGTGGTTGGCGTCAGAAAACTCGGTGGCCAGCTTGGCAAAGTCTTCACCGGCCTTGGCGCGGCGGGCCACCTCATCGGCGCGCGCTTGCAAGCGGGCGCGCTCGTCGGCGCTGGCGCCTTCGGGCACGGCCACCAGAATCATCGCCAGGTTCAGGTCTTGACCGGGGGCCTTGGCGCCCGTTTGTTCGCGGATGAAGGCGTCCACCTCGGAATCGGTGACGCGCAGCTTGGGCTCGATCTCGCGCTCACGCAGGCGCGCCAGCGTGACCTGGTTGCGGATGTCGTCCTTGAAATCCTTGAGCGCAATGCCGCTTTGCTCGACCCGGCGGTGCAGCTCGTCCACGCTGCGCAGATTGTTCTGGCGGGCGATGGACAGCTCGGCCTGTTCCAGTGCGGCGTCGTCCACCTTGATGCCGGTTTCGCGGGCGTACTGCAGCTGGGCGCGCTCGGAAATCAGGCGCTCCAGCACTTCCTTGCGCAGCACGTCGGGTGCCGGCGGGGTCACGCCGCGCTCGGTCAGCTGCTCGACCGCACGGGCGCTGCGCGCGCGCACCTCGTTGTTGGTCACCGGCTCGCTGTTGACCACGGCGACGATGTAGTCGGCCTCCTGCGGGCCCCCTGCGGTGGGTGCATTCGCGGTGGCCGACGGTGCGCTGGCGCCGGCGGCGGGCTTGGCGGCCGGCTTCGTGGCCGCCTTGGGCGCGGGCTTGGCGGCCGTTTTGGCGTTCGACTTGCTGTTGGCGCGCGATGGGCTGTTGCCCGACTGGGCGTGCGCGGGCAGCGCCAGCGCCGCGCACAGCAGCGGCAAGGCCGCCCAGGCGGCGCGCGTCAGACGGGTGGGACGAAGGGTTTTAGTCATAGGCGGTGAACCGGCTGGGTGGAGTGGTTTCCTGGCGCAGGTACTCATAGCCGGGGATGTTGTTGCGCAGCGCGCGCAAGGGGTTGGTGCCCAGTTTGGACAGGCCGATGAATTCCAGCTGAAACATCACGCGCTTGGTCGATGAGGTGACCGAGCTGGTCAGTTTTTCGAACACGACGCGGCCGATCCAGCAGCCGGCGTCGTATTCCACGCCCACCACGGCATCCACCAGTTTCTTGTCGCGCAGGCTGTAGTTCAGCCGGCCCACGCCGTACCAGCGGCCGGTGCAGCTGCCACCGCCGCCGCGCGTGGTGGTGCCCAGCTCGCCGCGGCGGCCGACCAGGTCGCCCAGGGGCCATTGCCAGCCCACATCCACGGATTCGCTGAGCAGGTCGCGCTGGTTGCGGTAGGCCACGCTGAGGGTGTGGAACTTCTCGGGCGAATAGCGCGCGTGGATGGTGGTGCGGGTGCTGCGGCGCGTCTCGGGGTTGTACTGCACGACGGTGTCGAAGGACCACTTGGGCGTCCAGTTGATCGAGGCGCCCAGCATCAAGTCGGACAGGCCGCGGTCGTTGGGCGTGCCGCCGGGCAGCACCACTTTTTGGGGCGAGAAACGGTAGCGCTGGGCCACGCCCAGGCGAACGGCTTCGGCGCCGGTTTCGGGGTCGAGCAGGCGCGTGGTCAGCCCGGCGGTGACCAGGTTGTTGTCGACCACGCGGTCGTGACCGGCGAACGCGTTCTCGGCCCAGATGGTGGCGAAGTTGAAGTCGTACGCGCCCGTGTCGTAATTGGGGATCAGGCTCTGGTCGCGGTACGGCGTGTAGACGTACATCAGGCGCGGCTCCAGCGTCTGGCGGAAGGCGCGGCCGAAATAGCTGGCGTTGCGCTCGAACACCAGGCCGCCATCGAGGCTGACGGTGGGCACCGTGCGGCTGGCGTTGTTGGAGCCGTCCACTTGCCCGCCGTTGAAGGCGTAGTGGGCGGAATGCACCTGCACCTTGGGCGTGAAGAAGCCCCAAGAGCGCACGAACGGGCGCGAAGCCTGTGCCCACACGTAGCTGCGATCGGCGTTGGGTTGCAGCGTCAGCAGACGGTCGGCGCGAAAGCGGGTGTAGTCCGCCTCCACCGAATAGTCAAAGCCGCGGTCGTTCACGCGCGCCCAGCGGCCAGTGATCTGCGGCAGGCGGTCGTAGGGCGGCACGATGGGCGCGGTCACGTCCTGCAGCGTCTGCCATTTCAGGGCGCGGCCCATCAGCGTGAAATCGCCCTTGGACCAGTTCAGCGTGCCGTCGTTGGCCAGCAGGCGCGTGGTCAGCGACAGGCCCTTGCGGGTGAAGTCGCGCCAGTGGTCGTTGTCGCTCACGCGGTTCAGGTTCAGGCCGAACCCCACGCCGCCAATGGCGTCGACGCCGGTGCTGTACAGGCCGTTGTGCCGGATGAAATAGCCCCACCGGTCGCGCCCGCGCAGCCGGTCGTTGGGCATGTAGTGGGCGTTAACGCGGCCGTCGTAGTTGCTCTCCATGTACCGGAACTCGCCAGCCATATCGACGCCGCGGCGCAGCATGAATTCGGGCGTCAGCGTGGCATCGCGGTTGGGGGCGATGTTCCAGTAGTACGGCACCGCCAGGTTCAGGCCGCTCTTGTTGTCCAGGCCCACGGTGGGCGGCAGCCAGCCGGACTTGCGCTCGTTGTTGAGCGGGAAGGTCATCGACGGCAGCGGCAGGATGGGCACGCCCTGGAATTCGAGCTTGGCGCCCTCGGCGCGGCCGATCTGCTCTTCCTGATCCAGCTCCAGCCGCGTGGCGCGCAAGATCCAGTCGGGCATCCAATCGGGGCCGCCGCGCTGGCAGGTGGTGTAGTCGCCCGACAGGACGGTGGCGCGGTCGCGGTCCTGGAAGTCCAGGCGCTCGCCTTGGCCGTGCGCGCCGTTCACCAGCAGCTCGTACGTGGGTTGCAGCACAAACCCCTCGAAGGCATCCACCTGGATCTGGCCCTCGACGCCGCTGAAGCGATTGCCGCGGGCGTTGATGCGCACGTCGCCCTCGGCCGTGGCCACGTCGGTGGTCTGGTCGTAAGTCAGGCGGTTGCTGCGCAGCACGAAACCGGGGCGGCGCAGCTCGGCATCGCCCTCGATCACCGTTTCCAGGTTGGGGCGGCCGGTGATGTGCTCGCCATAGACGATGGCCGGCTGGCTGCCGCTGTCGGGCACGGCCTCCGTCAGCATCGGCGTGGCGTGCAGCGTGAGCGGCGTGTCGTTGAGGATCGATTCCGGCGCTGCGGCGGGCGCGGCTGGCGACTGGGCTTGCGCCGCGCCGGCCAGCAGCATCAGCACGCCGACAGCCACCGGCCGCAAGGCGGCAGATCGGAAGGCCCAGCGTGCGCGGACAGGGGAAAGGGGGGGCGGGGGTACCTGCACTGCGGAATGTGGCAAAGGGCGCGCGGCGTTCAGCCCGCGCGCGGTTTGTAGAATCGATTATCCATGAGCGCCGCGCCCCACGCCTTACCCCCATCCCCCGATGCCCCCGCCCCCCTGGGCGCCCCCGCCGCCCCGTTGTGGCCCGACGCCGACCGCCAGGCCGCCTTCGCGCGCTGGATGGCCGGCATCGCGGACGAGCAAGGCCTGCGCCCGGCCAGCGTGCGCATCGCTTCGGCCGACGCCAGCTTCAGGCGCTACCTGCGGGTAGACACGCAGGGCGGCGGCAGCCGCATCGTGATGGACGCGCCGCCGGCGCACGAAAACTGCCAGCCCTTCGTGCACGTTGCCGCGCTGATGCACGGCGCCGGGCTGAACGCGCCCGAGGTGCTGGCCTGGGACCAGCCCCACGGCTTCATGCTGCTCAGCGACCTGGGCAGCCGCACCATGATCGAGGCCGTCCAGCCTGACAACTCCCTCGCCAGCCGCCCGTTGTACGAAGCCGCGTTGGACGCGCTGCTGCCCTGGCAACAGGCCAGCCGCCCCGGCGAGCTGCCGCCTTACGACGAGGCGCTGCTTCGGCGCGAGCTGGCGCTGTTCCCCGACTGGTACCTTGAAAAGCACCGCGGCGTGCCCGTACAGGGCAAGCTGCGCGACACGCTGGACAAAACCTTCGACCTGATCGTGGCCCGCAACCTGCCCGCGCCCAGCGTTTACGTGCACCGCGACTTCATGCCGCGAAACCTGATGCTGCCGACACAGCAGGGTGGCCCGCTGGGCGTGCTCGACTTTCAGGACGCGGTGTACGGCCCGCTGACCTACGACATCGCCAGCCTGATGCGCGACGCCTTCCTCAGCTGGGACGAAGAGTTCGTGCTGGACATCACCGTGCGCTACTGGGAGCGCGCCCGCAAGGCGGGCCTGATGGATTACGAAGACTGGCACAACGACTTCGGCAGCTTCTGGCGCGCCGTGGAATGGATGGGCCTGCAGCGGCACCTGAAGGTGGCCGGCATCTTTGCGCGCCTGACCCTGCGCGACGGCAAGCCCAAGTACCTGGCCGATACGCCGCGCTTCATCGGCTACATCCGCCACACCGCAGGCCGCTACCGCGAACTGACGCCGCTGCTGCGCCTGATCGACGAAGTGGAAGGCACGCAGGCCGCCGCGGGCTGGGCCTTCGGGCGCGTCGGCTGACACCGGCGGGCCAAAAGCCCGCGGTTTTGGTTTTCTAAACAAATTGGCTTCTGGCGCTGGTGGGATAAGCGCTGGCAGCTATCAATTTTGCAGTTGGTTGATCTGTGGTGCGGTCGGTCGCTGCGCCGTCACGCGCCGCGCGGCGTGGCCAGCCAGCGCTCGGCCAGGCGCACCAGGTAGCTGGCGCCCACGGGCAGCAGCGCGTCGTTGAAGTCGTAGCTGGTGTTGTGCACCAGGCACGGGCCGTGGCCGTGGCCAGCGGCGCGGTGGTCGCCGTCGCCGTTGCCGATGAAGCTGTAGCTGCCCGGCACCTGCTGCAGCATGAAGGCGAAGTCTTCCGCCGCCATGATGGGCGTCTGCGCGATCAGGCGATCCGGCCCCACCAGATCGGCCAGCACTTCGCGGGCGAAGGCGGTCTCGGCGGCGTGGTTGACGGTGGCGGGGTAGATGCGGGTGAACTCGAAATCGCACTCGGCGCCGAAGGTGGCGGCCGTGCCGTGGGCAATCTCGCCCATGCGCCGCTCGATCAGGTCCAGCGTCTCGCTGGTGTAGGTGCGCACGGTGCCGCGCATCTCGCACGTGTCGGGGATCACATTGGGCGCGTCGCCGCCGTGGATCATGGTGACCGAGATCACCGCCGTGTCGGATGGCTTCTTGTTGCGGCTGACGATGGTTTGAAAGGCTTGCAGGATCTGCGCGGCGATCGGCAGCGGATCCACGGCCAGGTGCGGCATGGCGCCGTGCCCGCCCTTGCCGCGCACGCGCACCAGAAACTCGTTGCTGGACGCCAGCACCGGCCCGGGCGACGCCGCGAAGTGCCCGGCAGGAATGCCCGGCATGTTGTGCATGCCGAAGACGGCCTCCATCGGAAAGCGCTCGAACAGGCCGTCTTTCATCATCTCGCGCGCGCCGCCGCCGTGCTCTTCGGCAGGCTGGAAGATCAGGTACACGGTGCCTTCAAAGCGGCGGGTGCGCGCCAGCTCTTGCGCGGCGCCCAGCAGCATGGTGGTGTGGCCGTCGTGGCCGCAGGCGTGCATCACGCCGGGGTGGCGGCTGGCGTGCGCGAACTCGTTGGCCTCGGTCATCGGCAGCGCGTCCATGTCGGCGCGCAGGCCCACGCTGCGCGGCGAATCGCCGTTTTTAAGAATGCCGACCACGCCGGTCTTGCCCAGGCCGCGGTGCACCGGAATGCCCCACTGCGTCAGCAGGTCGGCCACCAAATCGGCGGTGCGGGTTTCCTTGAAAGACAGCTCGGGGTGGGCGTGGATGTCGCGGCGGATGTCGCTGAGCGCGGGCGCGTTGGCGACGATGTCTTCAATCAGGTTCATGGTGGGTTCTTGCAAGCTGGCTTGTGGCTTGATCTGTGTTTTAAATAAGAAATAGGCCGCCAGCGCTGGTGGGGTGTGCGCTGGCAGCTATCGAAATAGTAGTGATGGCTATCAGTTAGGCTGAATCCCCAGTCGGCGGATGGCCGGGCCCCAGGTGGCGCGCTCGGCCGCGATGCGCTGCGCAAACGCCGCAGGGCTGGCGTGGTAGGGCAGCGCGCCGTGCGCCAGCATCGCCTGACGCATGGCCGGGTCTTTCAGCGCCTTGCCCACCTCATCGTTCAGGCGCTGCACCACCGCCGGCGGCGTGCCCGCGGTGGCCACCAGGCCCAGCCAAACGGCGCTTTCATAGCCGTCAAAACCTTGCGACTGCAGCGTGGGCGCGCTGGCGAAGGTGGGCGCCGTGACCTTGGGGCTGACGGCCAGCACGCGCAGGCGGCCTTCCTTGGCCATCGGCTCGACCAGCGACGTGCCGGCCAGGTAGATCTGCGTGTCGCCCGCCACGACGGAGGTGAGCGCGTCGGTGCCGGTCTTGAAAGGTACGTGCACGATGTCCGCCCCGGCTTGCTCGCGCAGCATTTCAAACAGCACGTGCGGCGGGCTGCCATTGCCGGACGACGCGTAGTTGAGCGTGCCCGGCGCCTTCTTTGCCAGCGCGAACAGCTCGGCGGTGGTCTGCGCGGGCACCTTGGGGTTGACCACCAGCGCCATCGGTATGACGGAGATGGGGCTGACGGCCATCAGATCGGTGGCCGGGTCGTAGGTCAGCTTGGGGAAGACGTAGGGGTTCCAGACCATGTGCGCATTGGTCACCACCGCCAGCGTGTGGCCGTCCTTGGCCGCGTTCTTGACCTGCTGCATGGCCACCATGCCGCCGGCGCCAGGGCGGTTGTCGATCACCACGGGCTGTCCCAGCGCGGCCGATAGCCGGTCGCCCAGCGGGCGGGCAAAGATGTCTGGCAGGCTGCCGGCACCGCCGTTGACGACGATGGTGATCGGCTTGCTGGGCCAGGCGCCCGCGGCGTGCGCAGGGCCGAGGGCGATGGCGGCTGCGGCCGCAGCCAGCCCTGCGGCAAAGCAACGGCGGTGAATGAGGGGCATGGCGGGGTCCTTCGGCGTGCGGGGGCGGTAAAAGCTCAGTCCAGCTTGAGGTGGGCGGCCTGCACCACCTTGGCCCACTGGGCGGTTTCGCGGCGGATCAGTGCGTCAAACTGCGGCGGGCTGAGGTTGGGCGCTTCGTAGCCCAGGGTTTTGTAGGCCGCCACCACTTCGGGCGCGGCCAGGGCCTGCGACACATCGGCTGAAATCATCCGCCGCAGCTCGCCCGAGATGGCGGCTGGCGCAAACAGGCCCGCCCAGGCGCTGACCTCAAAGCCGCGCGTGGCGGGCGTTTCAGCGGTGGCGGGCACGTCGGGGTAGAGCGGGTCGCGCTGCGGCGCGGCCAACGCGATGAAGCGCAGGCGCCCGGCCTTTTCCAGCGGGGCGGCCGTGGCCACGCTGCCCATGGCCCAATCCACGTCGCCATTGGCCACCGCGGTGTAGAGCTGCCCGAAATCGCGGAACGGCACGTGCAGCATGCTCACGTCGAACCTGGACTGCATCAGCAGCCCGGCCAGATGCCCTGGGCTGCCGTTGAACCACGACCCGTACGTAACGCGCCCTGGCTGCGCGCGCGCGGTGCGCAGCAGGTCTTCCAGCGTGCGGTGCGGGCTGCGCGCGCCAACGGTCACAAAAAACGGCGTGCGCAGCAGCATGCGCAAGGACGCGAAATCGCGCTGCACGTCGTAGGGCAGGTTGGCGAAGGTGCTGGGGTGGCTGGTGATGTGGGTGCTGTCGAGCTGCAGCAGGTCGTGCCCGTCGCTGGCGCCTTTCTTGAAGGCGGCCACCGCGATGAAGCCATTGCCCCCCGGCCGGTTGTCGACCAGCACCGGCTGGCCCCAGTGCCGCGAGAGCTGGTCGGCCACCATGCGCAGCGAGGCATCCGGCCCGCTGCCGGCGGGAAATGGGGTGAACACCCGCACCGCGCGCGTCGGGAAGGCGGGGGCCGGCGCACCGCGGGCCGGGGAGATCAGGTCGCTGGCGAAGCTCGCGCAGGCGCCCAGACCCAGGCCTGCACTGCGTGCGATGAAGCGTCGTCGAGAGGTGGTCATACAGGGGCGTTGGCAAACAAGGGTTGTGGGCCGCCGCGCTCAGGCCTGTGCCATGGCGGGCGATGGGGGTTCTCGATCAGCGCCATGCGCGCTGCCAGGGCCGGCGCAATGCGCTGCGTGGCTGCCGCGCTGGTCATCTGCGCGTGCATGAGGGGCACTTCCAGCGTGTCGATCTCGTCGGCGTAGGGCGCCCAGCGCTGTGCCTGCAGCTGCGGCTGGGCAGCGTGGTCCAGCGCGGCGCGGATGTGCGTCAGCGTGCCGGCCATGCGTTGGTGATGGTGTTGGCGGATCAGGCGGTTGGTGTCGGTCACGACGCGCACCACGCCCTGCAGCGCCTCACCCGGCAGGTTGCCCAGCGCGCTGTCGCCCTGGCGCAGGAACTCGATCAGCTTGGCGGGCGTATCCAGCTCGGGGAAGCCCTCAGGGTCGTACCCGGCGATGGCCAACAGCGCGCGCAGCGCTTGCTGCGGGGTGGGCTCAGGCTCGTCCCGCCAGCAATCGGCGGGGTACGCATCCAGCAGCGCCACCAGGCCGACGCGGCGGCCGCGCTGCTGCAGCGCCACGGCGATGGCCTGCGCGATGATGCCGCCGACCGACCAGCCAGCCAGGTGAATCGGCCCGGTGGTGTGCAGGCTTTCGATTCGGTCGGCGTACGCCTCGCCCAGCGCGGCGATGCTGTGGGGCAGCGGCAGCGCCGGGTTCAACGCGGGCGATTGAAGGCCCCACACGCTGCGCGACGGGCTGGCATTGGCCAGCGCGCGCGCCAAGGCGCGGTAACCCCAGGCAATGCCGCCGGCAGGGTGGATCAGGAACAGCGGCGGTTGTGCCGGGTCGCCCGCGGCCAGTTGGATGACGGGCTTCAGGCCGCTGTCAAAGCGCACGGTCTCGCTGTCGATGGCCGAGGCCAGTGCGGCGATGGTGGGCGCCTCGAACAGGGCGCCCAGCCCCGGGTTGCGGCGCCAGCGCTCTTCGATCAGCAGCAGCAACTGCACGGCAGACAGCGAGTCGCCCCCCAGGCTGAAGAAGTCGGCATCGGCGCCCAGCGGCGGCGTGGCGGGCAAGTGCAGCAGCTCGGCGAAGAGGCCGGCCAGCGCGGTCTCGGTCGGCGTGCGCAGTGCCCGCCCCGACACGTTGGCCGAGAACACCGGTGCGGGCAGCGCCTGGCGGTCCAGCTTGCCATTGGCGGTGACAGGCCATGATTGCAGCGGCACGCAAGCGGCGGGCACCATGTAGTCGGGCAGGCGGGCCGACAGTTGCTGGTGCAGCGCGGCTTCATCCCACGGCGCGCCTGGCACGGCCTGCACGTACGCGACCAGCCGCGCGTCACCGCCGTCCTCTCGCAGCAGCACTTCGGCGCGCGTCACCCGCCGCGTGGCCAGCAGCGCGGCTTCGATCTCGCCAAGCTCGATGCGCAGGCCGCGCAGCTTGACCTGGTGGTCGCTGCGGCCCAGGAAGACGATGGCGCCGTCGCCTTGGCGCCAGCGCGCCACGTCGCCGGTCTTGTAGATGCGCTCGCCCGGGCGGTGCGGGTCGGGCAGGAAACGCTCGGCGGTCAGGTCTTCTCGGCCCAGGTAGCCGCGCGCCAGTTGCACGCCGCCCAGGTACAGATCGCCCGGCACGTCCGGCGGCACAGGGCGCATGTGCGCGTCCAGCACGTAGAGCCGGGTGTTCCAGACCGGAAAGCCAATCGGCACCGGGCGCGAGTGGTCGGCCGCGCTGGCGGGCCAACAGCTGACGTCTACCGCGGCTTCGGTGGGGCCATAGAGGTTGTGCAGCTCGCTCGACAGCGTGGCGTGCAGCCGGTCGCGCAGCGCAGCCGGTAGCTCTTCGCCGCTGCAGAAGATGCGCCGCAGGCGCAGGCCGCGCGAGGCCGGATGCGCCAGAAACGCGGCCAGCATGGACGGGACGAAGTGGCAGGTGCCAATCTGCTGCGTGCGGATGATGTCGGCCAGCCACGCCGGATCGCGGTGCGCCTGCGGCGGCGCGATCACCAGGGTGCAGCCGGTGATCAGCGGCAGGAAGAACTCCCACACCGACACGTCGAAGGTGGCTGGCGTCTTTTGCAGGATGCGGTCATCCGCGTCAAAGCCGTAGTGCTGCCGCATCCATTCCAGCCGGTTGACGATGGCGCGGTGCTCGATCACCACGCCCTTGGGCTCTCCGGTGGAGCCGGAGGTGTAGATCACGTAGGCGGCGTCCGCCGGCGTGATGTCAGAGTGCAGCGCCGCCGCGGCGCAGGCATCCGGCCAATCGCTGGGGGCCCAAACCGGCACGTCGCTTGGCAGCAGCGCTTGCGCGTCCGCCTCGGCCAAGACGCAAAGCGGCTGTGCCAGCTGCGCGATGCGAGCCAGTCTTTCCGTGGGGTGCGAAAGATCCAGGGGCAGGTAGGCCGCGCCGGCGCGCAGCACGGCGACCAGCGCGACCAGCAGATCCAGCGAGCGCGGCAAGGCCACGGCCACCAACGTGCCGCGGCCCGCGCCCTGCTGGCGCAAGGCGGCGGCCAGGCAGCGGCTGCGCTGCTCCAGCTCGGCGTAGGTCAGGCGGTCGCCTTCGAATTCGAGCGCGGTCGAATCTGGCCGCTGGGCCATCTGCGCTTCGATCAGCGCCGTCAATGTGGTGTTGGCCACAGGGTGGTCCGAAGCGTTGTGCTCGAACAGGTGCGCACGGGTTTCTGCGGGGCTGGCCAGTGGCACATCGTCCACGGCGCCGCCGCTGGCCAGCACGTCCAGCGCCGCAGCCAGGAAGCACGGCAGTCTGGCCAGATGCGCCTGGACGGTTGAGAGCGCATACAGGTCGGGATTGGCCTCCAGCTCGAGGTCAAGCTGGTCGCCAAATCCCCTGAAGCCGATGGTCAAGTCGTCGATCGGGCCAGTGCCCAATATTTCCAGGCGCGCCCGCAGCCCCGGCAGCGCCAGCGGCTGGTAGTAGGGCTGCACGTTGATCAGCGCCGCGAACAGGCGCCGCTGGCCGCCCAGCAGGCCCAGATCGCGCCGCAATTGTTCGCTGCGGTAGCGGCCGTGACGGCGCGCCTGCAGTTGGGCGCGGGCGCTTTGTTCAACGTAGTCGGCCAGGGCTTGGCCCGGTTGGCCGTCCACGCGCAGCGGCAGGACGTTCATCGCGATGCAACTGGCACGCGCCGCGGCTGTTCCCAGCCGGCCCATGAAGGGAATGCCCAGCACGGTGGAATCGGCCGCAGCCATGCGCTGGCAATACAGCGCTGTGAGCGCCGTGAGCAGGTCGGGCCAGCCGATGTCCAGGCGCGTGGCTTGCGCTTTCAGGGCGGCCGCCACCATCAGCGGCAGCGCCGTGCTGATGCGGTGGCAGCGGTGCGCCGCCACGGCACGGCCGGGCGCCAGGCCGGCCACTTCGGGCGGCTGGGCAAAACGCTCGCGCCAGTAGCCCGCGTCCGCCGCGCGTTGGGCGCTGGCACGGTAGGCGGCGTCGTCCGCAGCCACGCCAGCGAAGGCGGACAGCGGCTTGCGCTCGGGCGACACGCCCAGGCGTGCGGCGTACAGGTCGGCGACGCGGTGGCTCCACAGTGCCATGGCAAAGCCATCGGTCGCCAGGTGGTGGGCCCGCTGGTACCAGCAGAACGCGGTATCGCCCAGCTTGAACAGCACTTGCTTGGCCAGCGCGTCCTGCAGCGGATCGATCGGCGTCTGCATGTCGGCCTGCATGGCGTTGCGCGCGCGTTGCTGCGCGTCGGCGTCCTCCGTGAGGTCAACGACTTCCAGCGCGGGCGTGCGAGTGGGGTCGATCCATTGCGTTACGCCCTGCGCCGTTTCGCGCAGGGCCAAGGACAAGGACTGGCATTCGCGCGCCCCTTGTTCGGCGGCGGCGCGAAAGGCGGCCACATCTAGTGGGCCGTCGATCCATAGGGCGTGACCGCAATGGAAACTGGGGTTGGCCGGATCCAGCCGCTGGGCGTACCACAGGCCTTCCTGCGCTTCGGTCAGCGGCCAGGGGCCGTTGGGGGTGATCTCAGAAGACACGTCAATCAACGCTGCGCAGGCTCATGCGCCCTGCTGCTGGATCACGCGCCACCAGCCGTTCAGCGAAGTCTCGGCGCCGATCTCCATCACGTCGATGTTCAGGCCGGCGGCGTTCCAGCTCATCACCAGATCCAGCAGCCGCATCGAGTCCAGGCCCCAGTCCATCAGGTTGTCGTCCAGGCCAATGTTTTCGGGGTCTTCGCGCAGCATGCGCGCCACGTCCGCGCGCATGCGCTCGAGGGTAAAGGCAGTCATGGGGTCAGTCTTTCTTCTGGCTGGCGATGAAATCGGCGCGCAGGCGTGCCCGCAGTTCCTTGCGGCTGGTCTTGCCCACGGCCGTGACTTCAAATGCGTTGACCAGTACAAACTGGTCAGGCAGCTTGAACGCGGCCACACCGCGCCCGCGCATCCACGCCTTGATCTCTGGCGGGCGCGGCTTCTCGCCCTGTCGGGGAATCACGAACGCGCAGATGCGCTCGCCCAGGTACTCGTCGGGGATGGAAACCACGGCCACGTCAAACACCTGCGGGTGCGCCAGCAAGAGGTCTTCAACCTCTTCGGCCGAGATCTTTTCGCCAGCGCGGTTGATGTGGTCGTGCGCGCGGCCTTGCACGATGAGATGGCCGGATGCACGTTGCACCACGATGTCGCCGGTGCGGTAGAAGCCGTCTTCGGTGAACGAGCGCGCGTTGGCCGGCTCGTCGTTGTGGTAGCGGCGGATCGTGTAGGGCCCGCGCGTCAGCAGGTAGCCGGGCTGGCCTTGCGCTACAGGCTGGCCGTGGTCGTCCACCACCAGCACCTCATCGTCCGGGCTGATCGGGCGGCCTTGCGTGCCCAGCACCGTGTCCTCGTCGTCGTCCAGCCGCGTGTAGTTGACCAGGCCTTCGGCCATGCCAAACACCTGTTGCAGCCTCACTGGCAGCGCGGCGACAACCCGGCGTGCGGCTTCGAGCGTGAGCTTGGCGCCGCCCACCTGCAAGACCCGCAAGCTGGACAAGTCGTGCGGCGTGCGCTCGGCCGCCTGTGCCCACAGCAGCGCCAGTGGGGGCACCAGACCGAGGTCGGTCACGCGTTCGCGCGCGATGAGCGGGAAGGCCACGTCGGGTGAAGGTGACGGCGACAACACCACCGTGCCCCCGGCATAGAACACGCCCAGGGCGCCAGGCGAACTCATGGGGAAGTTGTGCGCGGCCGGTAGCGCCACCAGGTAGACCGAATCCGCACCAATGCCGCAAATCTCGTTGCTGGCACGAAAGCTGTAGATGTAGTCGTCGTGCGTGCGCGGGATCAGCTTGGACAGGCCGGTGGAGCCGCCCGAGATTTGCAAAAAGGCGACGGACTGCGGGTCGGGGTCGCTGGTGGGCAGCAAGCCCGGCGCGCCGGGCAACGCATCCAGCGACTGAAACTCGGCCGCGTCGCCCGCGATCACCACGTGCTGCACGCCGATGTCCGGCTGCGCCAGCAGCTCGCGCGCCAGTGTGCGGTAGTCGAAACCTTCGTAGCGCTCCACCGCCACGTAGGCGCTGGCCTGCGACTTGCGCGCAAAGTGTGCAACTTCAGTGAGGCGGTGCGCCGCCAGCGCAAATACCGGGATCAGACCGGCCCTGAACAGCCCCCACACCACGGCGTAATAGGCGGCCGTGTTGCCAAGTTGGATGACGACGCGGTCACCGGGCGCCAGGCCCAGCCCCAGCAAGCCTGCGGCGATCTTCTCGGCGCGGGCGTTCAGCTCGGCGTAGGTCCAGCGGTCTTCGCCAGCGACCACGGCGGTGCGCTCGGCAAAGCGCACGGCGCGGTCGCGCAAGATGCCCGGAAAGGTCTCCCCGCGCCAGTAGCCTGCCGCGCGGTAACGCTCGGCCAAGTCGGCGGGCCACGGTTGTACCAATGGAATCAATGCATCGCTCATGCGTTCACGCTCCTGCGCAGCTTGACGAAAGCCAGCGCCGCCAGAGCCCACAGGCCCGTGCCCACCACCGCGTACGGCAGCGCGGGTGCGACGCGGTACAGCATGGTGCCGATGAGCGGCGCCAGCACCATGCCCAGGCCCTGCGCTGCGGACAGCGTGCCGGCTGCGGCGCCTTGTTCATGCGGTAGCACCGCGTTGGCCGCCAGCGCTTGAAAGTTGGGAAAGATCATGCCCATGCCGAACGACATCACGGCGTAGCTCAGCAACATCTGCCACTGGGTGGTGACCAGCGTCACGCCGAAGAACCCGAGGCCGGCGATGAGTGCGCCGACGCCGATCCAGCGGCCCATCGGAACGTGCTTGAGCCGCATGACCAGCTGCTGCGCCACCATGAGCGAGCAGCCCACGGCCGCCAGTGACAACCCGGCCACGCGGGCGCCTTCGACCACCGAGAGGTTCAGGCGGTCGATGGCAAAAAAGCCCACCAGCACTTGCGCAATCGCCACCGAGCCCATCGCGGCAAACGCGGTCAATGCCGCCACGCGCAAGCGCCGATCAAGCAGCTTCATCGGGGGCGCGCCGGGCGGCCGTGCCGCCGCCGGTGCGCCTGATGGAAGGCCCAGGGCGACCACCACCAGCGCCAGCAAGGGCAGCAGCGCGGCGAAATACAGCGCCAGCGCCAGATCGCGCCCGGCCAGCCAGCCTGCCGCAGCCGGCCCCAGCACCAACCCAAGGGCGTTAGCAGAGCCGAGCTTGGCCATCGCCGCCGGCCGCGCCGCAGGCCGGGTTGTGTCGGCGATCAGTGCCGCGGCCGTGGGCGGCACGGCCGCGTAGAACGCCCCCACCAGCCCACGTGCCACGACCAGCAGAACGAGCGCCGCCGCCGCCGTGATGTCGCGCCGCAACGCCAGGTCGATCCCGTAGGCCAACGCCAGGTACACCAGCGCGAACGCGGCAAAGCCAACCACCAGTACCGGCTTGCGACCATGCCTGTCCCCCATGCCGCCCCACCAGCGCGCCAGCAACATCCATAGCAGGCCCCCTGTCGTGACCGACAGGCCGGCCACCCATTCGGGCAGCTCCAGTCGGCGCACGAGCGGGCCGACAATGGCCACGAAAGCCATCATCGCCATGGTGCCGGTCAGGGCCGCCAGCATGAGTGCGCCCATGGGCGCACTCGTCTCAACACCCTCGGCGGTGGTTGCGTCCTGGGTCATGCCTGTCCATCCTTTGGTGCCATGCAGGTGCCTTGCGAGATCGGCCTCATCAGCGGCCGGCGTCGCCAGACATCGCTACCGGCGAAGCGCAAGATGGCCCACCGCGGGCAGCAGTGCACCTGCCGAGAAGGCCCATCGGATCGCAGAAACCGGTGATCATTTAACAATGAGAATGATTTGTATTTGTGTCGGATTCTAAAGAGGAAACCGTTGCAGCTAATTTGGCTTGGTGGTTCGCAACACCGCGCCTAAGGGCTTGCCTCGTACGGTGACGCCGGTTTTCCCTTCGGAAAGCCGTGTCGAGATGGGCGGTGCATGCCCGGTGCCGGCGGCTATGGCAACATCGCGGGGTTGTGTCGCAAATAGGAATCGTTCGTGAATAGCTGCTTTCGTCGCTTCGCCCGTGCTGGAGGGCTGCTGCTGACACTCATGGCCCTGTGGGCTGCCGGTACGGCCCAAGCTGCGCAGGTCGTTGACTTGCGCGGGCGCACCGTCACGGTGCCGGATCAGGTGCACAAGATCACGATCGACGACGGCCGCTTCCTCGTGGCCCTGTCCTTGATCCTTGCCGACCCCGTAAAGCCGCTGGCAGGGTGGCCGCGTGACATTCACCGCATTGGCGACGCCACCTACCAGCAGTACGTCAAGCGCTTTCCGGCCATCACCAAAGTGCCGCAGGTGGCCAGCTCGGCAGGCAGTTTCAACCTCGAGGCCGTGCTGGCCGCCGCGCCCGACGTGGCCGTGGTGTCGGTGGGTGCGGGCCCATCCGACGCGCAGATCGCGCAGCTGCAGGCGGCGGGCATTCCGGTGGTCTTCATCGATTTTTTTGACAACCCGTTCAAGAACCAGGAACCCAGCCTGCGCATCCTGGGCCAGTTGACGGGCAGCGCCGCCAAGGCCAACGCCTACATCGACTACAGCCGCCAGCACCGCGACCGTATCGCCCAGCGCGTGGCCAAGCTGGCGCCCAAAGATAGGCCCACCGTGTTCCTCGAGGCGCACGCAGGCATCAGCAAGGACTGCTGCAATTCCCCTGGCAAAGGCAACATGGGCGAGTACGTCGACTTTGTCGGCGGCCACAACATCGGCGCCGACGTGCTGAAGGCGCCCGTGGGCAAGCTGAACATCGAGTACGTCATCTCGCGCGACCCCAAGATCTACATCGCCACCGGCGGCGCCCATCTGGAGAAAACGGGCGGCCTGGTGCTGGGCGCCGGCTACGACGCGGCCCGCGCCCGCGCTTCGCTGGCCGCCGTGGCTCAGCGCCAGGGCATCGCGCAGCTGACGGCCGTGAAGACGGGGCGCACCTATGGCCTGGCGCACCAGCTGATCAATTCGCCCATCGACATCGTCGCCATCGAGGCCTTTGCGACCTGGATTCACCCAGAACTTTTCAAGGACGTGGATCCGCAAAAAACCTTGAACGAGATCAACCAGCGCTTTCTGGCCGTGCCCTACGAAGGCACGGGCTGGGTCAGCTTGAAATGACCGCCGCAGAGTTGGCGGTGAACGCCGACGCGGTGCTGCAGGCCTACCGCAGGCTGGTCGCCCGTCGCGTGCTGATCCTTGCGGGCCTGCTGGTGCTGTGCGTGGCCGCCTTCCTGCTGGACCTGGTCACCGGGCCTTCGTCGCTGACGCCCATGCAGGTGCTGGCTGGCGTTTTCTCGCCGGATGCCCTGTCCGCGCCGCAGCAGGCCATCATCTGGCAGGTGCGCCTGCCCTATGCGCTGATGGCGGTGCTGGTGGGCGCGGCGTTGTCGCTGGCGGGGGCGGAGATGCAGACCATCCTCAACAACCCGCTGGCCAGTCCGTTCACGCTGGGCGTGTCGTCGGCGGCCTCGTTTGGCGCTGCGCTGGCCATCGTGCTGGGCGTCAGCCTGCCTTTCGTGCCTGCGGAATGGATGGTGCCCATCAACGCCTTTGTGTTCGCCTTTGGCTCGGTGCTGCTGCTGCAGGCGATGGCAAGGCGCCGCAGCGCGGGGGTGGAAACCGTGGTGCTCCTGGGCATCGCGCTGGTGTTTGCCTTCAATGCGCTGGTGGCGCTGGTGCAGTTCCTGTCGTCGCAAGAAGCCTTGCAGCAGCTGGTGTTCTGGAGCATGGGCTCGCTCTCGCGCGCCACCTGGAACCACGTTGGCGTGCTCGCCGCCGTGCTGGCGCTGGTGCTGCCTTTTTCGTGGATGGCCGCAGGCCGCCTGACCTCGCTGCGCCTGGGCGAAGACCGCGCGCGCAGCTTCGGGGTGGACGTGGGCCGCCTGCGCTTTCTGACGCTGCTGCGCGTCAGCCTGCTGGCCGCCACGTCGGTCGCGTTCGCGGGCACGATCGGCTTCATCGGCCTGGTCGGGCCGCACATGGGGCGCCTGCTGCTGGGTGAAGACCACCGCTTTCTGCTGCCGGCCAGCGTGCTGTGCGGCGCGCTGGTGATGTCGCTGGCCTCGGTGGCCAGCAAGACGCTGGTGCCGGGCGCCATCATGCCGGTGGGCATCGTCACCGCCATCGTCGGCGTGCCGGTGTTCCTGTTCCTGATCTTCCGCAACCCGGGCCGCTCATGAGTCAGGCGCCAGCTTTCTACGCCGACACGCTGCAGGTCAGCCACCTGTCCACCGGCTACCGCGACCGGCAGGTCATCCAGAACCTGAGCCTGCCCCCCGTCCGCCCGGGTGAGGTGCATTCGCTGCTGGGGCCCAACGCGGCGGGCAAGAGCACGCTGCTGCGCGCCCTGGCCGGGCTGCAGGCGGCCACCGGGTCGATCCAGCTGGGCCCCCAGGAGCTGGTCGGCCTGCCGCTGGCCGAGCACGCGCGCCGCGTGACCTACATGCCGCAGACGCTGCCACAAGGTGTGGCGCTGTCGGTGCTGGAAAGCGTGCTGGGCGCGCTGCAGGCATCGGCCACCGACCGCCCGGGCGAACACCAGGGCAGGGCAGGGCATGAAGCCGACCAGCGCCGCGCCGTGGCGGTGCTGGAGCGCGTGGGCATCCTGCACCTGGCGATGGAAGGGTTGGACCACCTGTCTGGCGGGCAGCGGCAACTGGTGTCGCTGGCGCAGTCGCTGGTGCGCGAGCCGCGCGTGCTGCTGCTGGACGAGCCGATCAGCGCGCTCGACCTGCAGCACCAGCTGCGCGTGATGCGCCTGGTGCACGAGCTGGCGCGTGAGCGCGGCATGATCGCCATCATGGTGCTGCACGACCTGCAGATTGCCGCGCGCTGGTCCGACGGCATCGTCATGCTGGCGCAGGGCGCGGTGGTGGCCACCGGTGCGCCGGCCCAGGCCATCACGCCCGACACCCTGGCGCGCGTGTACGGCGTGCGCGCGCGGGTTGAGCACTGCTCGCGCGGCAGCCTGCAAATCATGGTGGACGACGTACTGTGACCGCCTGGCCGCCCGTCGAACTGCCTGCAAGCCAGCTGCGGCGCGTGCGCGCAGCGGCCAACGGGGCCGACTACCGCGTCAGCCTCTGGCTGCCGGATGGCCCTCCGCCGGCCAACGGCTTTCCGGCCATCTACGTGCTGGACGCCGGCGCTCTCTTCGCCACTTTTGTCGAGGCGATTAGGCGTGGCAACCGCCGGGTGGACGCCACCGGCGTGGCGCCCATGGCCGTGATCGGCATCGGGCATGACGCCGACGAGCTGTTTGCCAACCGGCTGCGCCGGCGCGACTACACCTGGGGCCCGGCCGCCCAGGAGGCGCCGCCCGATGACGGGCCGGTGGGCGGTGGCCCGGCCTTCCTGCACTTTCTCGTTGATGAGCTGGCGCCCGCGCTGCGCCAAGAGCTGCCGCTGGACGGCACCCGCCAAACCTTGTTTGGCCATTCGCTGGCCGGGCAGTTTGTGTTGCAGGCGCTGGCTGCGCGGCCTGAGGCGTTTCGCACCTGGGCGGCCATCAGCCCATCCATCTGGTGGGACGCGGCGGGCCTGAAGGCGCGGCTGGCCACCACCTTGCCGTCCACCAGAACGCCCAACGTCTTCATGGCCGTGGGCGAATGGGAGGGCGCCGTGCCGCCCTGGCAGCGCGCCCACCCCGGTCACGATCTGCTGGTGGCGCGCCGGGCGCAGCGCGACATGGTCGGCCACGCCCAGGCGCTGGCGCAGGACATGGCGGCCTGGCTGGGGCCGGATCGCGCGGCCTTCCGCATCTTTGAGGACGAAGACCACGCCTCGGTCGTGATGGTGGGCTGCCAGCGCACGCTGCGTTTTGCCACCGCACGCAACCAGGCCATGTGAGGCGGGCGGCGCTGTTCGGGGGGCAGCGACTGGCCACGCGGACTGCGCGGCAGGTGGCGCAGCCGGTGCCGCCAAAACATTGGCATCGCCGGCTGCTGCGGCCCCAACGGTTGCGGCGCAGCCGATGCACCATGTCAAGGCATTGATCGGGTTTTAGGCCGCTGGCGCAGGCTCATCCAGCGCTGGCAGCTATCAATAGTGAAGCATGCGACGCGCCGGCGCACAGTTCAGGTGCGCGCATTTCCGCAATCTCCGCGCTGAAAATCCTGCGCAACACCCTACCATTGGCGGCTGGATCGGCAACAACGGCAAGAGGGGTTGAGGATGAGTTGGTTTCAATGGACAGAGCGCCCCACGTCGGCGCTGGCAAACGGTGGCGTGATTGGCCCGGACGAGCGCCTGCCCTGGCCGCAGACCATGACGATGGGCGTGCAGCACGTCATCGCCATGTTCGGCGCCACGGTGCTGGCGCCCATCCTGATGGGGTTCGACCCCAACCTGGCCATCTTCATGAGCGGCATCGGCACGCTCATCTTCTACTTCATCACCGGCGGCAAGGTGCCTAGCTACCTGGGCTCGTCCTTCGCCTTCATCGGCGTGGTGACCGCCGCCACGGCGTACGCGGGCAAGGGGGCCAACGCCAACATCGCGGTGGCGCTGGGCGCCATCATCGTGTGCGGGCTGATCTACGCGCTGATCGGCCTGGTGGTACAGGCCGTGGGCACCGCCTGGATCGAAAAGCTGATGCCGCCGGTGGTCACCGGCGCGGTGGTGGCGGTGATCGGGCTGAACCTGGCCGGCATTCCCATCAAGAACATGGCGGCCAGCAACTTCGACAGCTGGATGCAGCTGGTCACCTTCGTCTGCGTGGCGCTGGTGGCGGTGTTCACCAAGGGCATGGTGCAAAGGCTGCTGATCCTGGTGGGGCTCGCGCTGGCCACCGTCATCTACCTGGTGCTGGCCAACGGCATGGGCCTGGGCAAGCCGATGGATTTCTCCGGCATCATCGCCGCGCCGTGGGTCGGCATGCCCAACTTCACCAAGCCGGTGTTCGACGCTGGCGCCATGCTGCTGATCGCCCCGGTGGCGCTGATCCTGGTGGCTGAGAACCTGGGCCACATCAAGGCCGTGTCGGCCATGACCGGTCGCAACCTTGACCCGTACATTGGCCGTGCCTTCATCGGCGATGGCGTGGCCACCATGGTCAGCGGCGCGGCCGGCGGCACGGGGCAGACCACCTACGCCGAAAACATCGGCGTGATGGCCGCCACGCGCATCTATTCCACGGCGGTGTTCGTGGTGTCGGCGGTGATGGCGCTGGTGCTGGGCTTTTCGCCCAAGTTCGGCGCGCTGATCCAGGCCATTCCGCTGCCGGTGATGGGCGGCGTGTCCATCGTGGTGTTCGGGCTGATCACCATTTCGGGCGCCAAGATCTGGGTGGACAACAAGGTCAACTTTGGCGACCCGGCCAACCTGCTGGTGGCCGCCGTCACCCTGATCCTGGGCACGGGCGACTTCACGCTGAAATTCGGCAGCTTCGCGCTGGGCGGCATCGGCACCGCCACCTTTGGCGCCGTTCTCCTACACGCCCTGCTGCGCCGCCGCGCCTAGCATGGGTGGCGCTGCGCCCTGCGCCGCCGCTGTGAGTGCGCCAGCGGCGCAGCTGTTTACCGGCTTGGCGCCGGTGCGGCCGCCCAGGTATGCGGCAGGCCGTGAACCCGATTTTTCAAGGAGTCCATCGAATGAATACCACCACCACCCTGCGCCGCGTTGGCGGCCTGACGCTGATTGCCACCGCTGCGGCGCTGGCGGCCTGCGCGGCCAAGCCCATCGGCGATGGCGGGGCCAACCCCCGCACCGTGGCATCGGTTCAGCTGAGCGCCGCCGCCGGTGGCGTGCCGCAGCCCAACCCGCAGTCGCCCGTGCAGGGCTCGCTGCAGTTTTCCGAAGTGCGCGGCATCACCAGCGTGACGGGCACCGTCACCGGCCTGGCGCCCAATTCGCACGCCGCATTCCACGTGCACGAGTTTGGCGATTGCTCCAAGCCCGACTTCAGCAGCGCCGGCAGCCACTTCAACCCCACCCACCAGCCGCACGGCGCGTGGGACGGCCCGCACCACCACGTGGGCGACATGCCGCAGCTGGTGGCCGACGCCAACGGCACGGCCACGGTGTCGTTCAACAGCGAATCGCTGCAGCTGCGCGGGCCCAACAGCATCATCAACAAGGCGGTGATCGTTCACCGCGACCCGGACGATGTGAACGCCCAGCCCGTGGGCAACGCCGGCCCCCGCCTGGCGTGCGGGGTCATCAAGGCGGGCAGCTGAGCGCGCGGCGCGCCTCGCGCGGCTGCAGTCCCCTCACTCGCCTGGCGATGAGGCCAGACCGTCCGCGGGGCGATCGAGCGGGCCGATTGCTATATTTAGCATAGCTGCTGGCGCAGGTGGGTGCTGCGCCAGCGGCCGAATATACCGTTAGCGCGGGCGCGTCAGGTCTTGTCAGGCAAGCGCTGGGTTGGCTGGGTAGACTAGGGTTAACCCTAGATTCCTGGGCGCTTTTTGGGGTGCCCAGGCCCATCCGCTTCAACGGTGTCCGCGCCTTGACCTTCATCGACAGCTCCTCCAACGCCAGCTCCGCCGAGCGAATCCAGCACCCTGGTCTGCGCGCCAAGCGCATGTCGGCCGAACAGGCCGCCGCCATGATCCAGCCGGGCTGGAACGTGGGCATGAGTGGCTTTACCGGCGCCGGCTACCCCAAGGCCGTGCCGCGCGCCCTTGCTGCGCACATCGAAGCGGCCCACGCGGCCGGCCGCCCTTTTCGCATCGGGCTGTGGACGGGCGCATCCACCGCGCCCGAGCTGGACGGCGCACTCGCCAAGGTCGACGGCATCGACATGCGCCTGCCCTATCAGAGCGACCCAACGGTGCGCGCGCAGATCAACAGCGGCCACATGCAGTACGTCGATATCCACCTGTCGCACGTCGCGCAGTTCGTGTGGTTCGGCTTTCTGGGCCACCTGAACGTGGCGGTGATCGAGGTGGCGGGCGTGCTGCCCGACGGCCGGCTGATCCCCAGCACTTCGGTGGGCAACAACAAGACCTGGATCGAGCAGGCCGATTACGTGATCCTGGAAGTCAACCACCGCCAGAGCGCGGCGCTGGAAGGCTTTCACGACGTGTATTACGGCGCCGCCCTGCCGCCGCACCGCAAGCCGATACCGCTGGAGACGGCGGATCAGCGCATCGGCGAGCCCTACCTGCGGTGCGACCCGGCCAAGGTGATCGCCGTGGTCGACACCGACGCGCCCGACCGCAACAGCGTGTTTACGCCGCCGGATGCGCAGTCGGCCGCCATCGCCCAGCACATCATCGACTTCCTGCAGCATGAAGTGGCCCAGGGCCGCCTGCCCAAGAGCCTGCTGCCGCTGCAGTCGGGCGTGGGCAACATCGCCAACGCGGTGCTGGCGGGGCTGGACCGCGGGCCGTTCGCCGGCCTGACCGCCTACACCGAGGTGCTGCAGGACGGCATGCTGGACATGCTGCGCAGCGGCACGCTGCAAAGCGCCTCGTGCACCGCGCTGTCGCTCAGCCCTGACGCGGCGGACTACTTCAACGCGCACATCGACGATTTTCGCGGCCGCATCCTGATTCGCCCGCAAGAGATCAGCAACCACCCCGAGCTGATCCGCCGCATGGGCGTGCTGGCCATGAACGCGATGATCGAAGCCGATATCTACGGCAACGTGAACAGCACGCACCTGATGGGCAGCGCCATCATGAACGGCATCGGCGGCTCGGGCGACTTTGCGCGCAACGCCTATATCTCCATGTTCATGACGCCGTCCATCGCCAAGGACGGCAGCATCAGCTGCATCGTGCCCATGGCTTCGCACGTCGACCACACCGAGCACGACGTGCAGGTGATCGTCACCGAACAAGGCTTGGCCGACCTGCGCGGCCTGGCCCCGCAGCAGCGCGCGCGGCGCATCATCGACACGTGCGCGCACCCCACCTACCGCGACGCGCTGCACGACTACCTGGCGCGCGCGCGGCTGCAGGCCAACGGCCAGCACACGCCGCACGTGCTGACCGACGCGCTGAGCTGGCACGAGCGCTACCTGCGCACCGGCACGATGCTGCCTTGACGGCGGCGGCCGAGCGGGTCGGCCGATTCGCGCCGTCGTCAGGCATAGGCGGCGCGGCGGATTCAGCGACCGGGCAACGAGCGGCTTTGACCGCTACAAGTGCATTCCCAGCGCGCTGATCGGCCACGCCGCGCCGCTGATCAGTCGGCCATTTATTCAAAAATGATAGCTGCTAGCGCAGGTGCGTAGGGCGCCAGCGGCTATTTTCATTCGGATGCGTCCACGGGCGCATCAGGCCGCCGGTGCGCCGCCAACAGGCATTCGTGAAACAGCTGCGCCGCGCGCGACGGCTGGGGCGATCGCCGCAGCAGGCTGACGAACTGGCAGCGGTAGTTCAGCAGCGCGGGCTGCACGGCGCGCATCTGGCCGCGCTGCACGAAGGCGTCGGCGTAGTGGTCGGGCAGAAAGCCCACGAACTGGCCCGACAGGATCAGCGTGGCGATCGCCTCTTGCTCAAACCCCGTGGCGCGGCGCGGCAAGCGCTCGGCATGCGCCAGCTCCATGTTGGGCGAGTGGTAGCCCAGCCCGGCGAAATCGCCCCGCCGGCGCAGCGCAGCCCAGTCCAGCGCGTGGTCGCCCGCGCCGAACAGCGCGTGCCCCTCGCCGCAGTACAGGTACATGGTTTCGCCAAACAGCGCGTCGTAGCGCAGCGTGGCCGACGCGCGGTGTTCGGGAATCACGCCCACGGCAAAGCTGCCGTCCATCACCCCGCGCTCGATCTGCGGGATGCTGCCCACGTGCAGGTTCAGCCGCACGTCCGGCGCGGCCTGCGCAAACTGCGCAATCGCGCGGTGCAGGCGCGCCTGCGGGTTGCTGGCGGTCTTGTCGAACACCGCCACCGCCAGCTGGCCGCCCATGCGCTGGTGCAACTCGTGCACGCCGGTGCGAAAACCTTCCACGGCGGCCAGCAGGCGCAAGGTTTCGTCGTACACGCGCTGGCCTTCGGCCGTCAGGGCGAAGCCTGCGCGCCCACGGCGGCACAGCGTCAGGCCCAGGCGCGTTTCCAGGTCTTTCAGGTGGCGGCTGACGGTGCTGGTGCCGATGTTCAGCTCCAGCTCGGCCGCGGCCAGGCCGCCGCATTCCACCACCGCCTTGAAGACCTGCAGCAGGCGCAAGTCCATGTCGCTCACCTGCCCGATCAGGGCGCGCGGGCGCCCTGGGGCGCTGCCTGCTGGCGCGGCGGTGTTTTTTACTTGCATAGATCGGCAACTGAACTTGGATATTTGCGTATTTAACCGGCTAAACGCGGGCAGGACAATGGCCTTTTTTGGGCGGCCCGCGCCTGGCCGCTTTCACCCGCACCCTTGCAGGAGATCCTCATGAGCGTGAGCACCGCCAACCCCTCCACCGCTGCCCAAGGCGGCACGCGCACCGACGCCGCCTGGCTGGAAGCGCACTGGATGCCCTTCACCGCCAACCGCCAGTTCAAGCGCGACCCGCGCATGATCGTGGGCGCGCAGGGCGCGTACCTCACCGACAGAGACGGCCGCCAGGTGTTCGACGGCTTGTCCGGCCTGTGGTGCACGGGCCTGGGCCATGGCCGCCGAGAAATCGCCGAAGCCGTGGGCAAGCAGGCCGCGCAGCTCGACTATTCGCCCGCCTTCCAGTTTGGCCACCCGTTGTCGTTCGAGCTGGCCAACGCCATCAAGGCGCGCACCCCGGCGGGGCTCGACCACGTGTTCTTCTGCGCCAGCGGCTCTGAGGCGGCCGACACGGCGCTGAAAATGGCGCGCGCCTACTGGCGCCTGAAAGGCCAGGGCGGCAAGCAGCTGCTGGTGGGCCGCGAGAAGGGCTACCACGGCGTGAACTACGGCGGCATCTCGGTCGGCGGCCTGTCGGCCAACCGCAAGCTGTACGGCCAGGGCGTGCCCGCCGCGCACCTGCCGCACACCCAGCCGCCCATGGGCAGCTTCGTCAAGGGCCAGCCGCTGGAAGGCGGCGTGGCGCTGGCCGACCGCCTGCTGGACATCATCGCGCTGAATGACGCCAGCAACGTCGCCGCCGTCATCGTGGAGCCGTTCAGCGGCTCGGCCGGCGTGGTGATTCCGCCCGTGGGCTACCTGCAGCGCCTGCGCGAAATCTGCACGCAGCACGACATCCTGCTGATCTTCGACGAAGTCATCACCGCCTTTGGCCGCTGCGGCGCCATGACCGGCAGCGACGCCTTTGGCGTGGTGCCCGACATCATGACCTTTGCCAAGCAGGTCACCAACGGCGTACAGCCGCTGGGCGGCGTGGTGGCGGGCAAGGACATCTACGACACCTTCATGGCCGCCGGCGGGCCCGACTACATGCTCGAATTCGCCCACGGCTACACCTACAGCGCGCACCCCGTCGCCTGCGCCGCTGGCGTGGCCGCGCTGGAGCTGCTCGACCAAGAAGACGGCCCCGCCCGCGCGAAGGCCCTCGCGCCGCACTTCGAGGCCGCCGTGCACAGCCTGAAGGGCGCCAAGCACGTGGCGGACATCCGCAACTACGGCCTGGCCGCTGGCATCACCATCGCGCCGCTGCCCGGCGAGCCCGCACGCCGCCCGTACGAGATCGCCATGGCGTGCTGGAAGAAAGGCTTTTACGTGCGCTACGGCGGTGACACCATCCAGCTGGCGCCGCCCTTCATCAGTGAAAAGGCCGAGATCGACCGGCTGGTCGGCGCGCTGGGCGATGCGCTGAACGAAACCGCCTGAGTGGCCCGCGCCGGCAGATTACTCATGTTTTGATAGCTGCCGGCGATGGTTGCACCTGCGCTATCGGCCGATTTCATTCAAAACCCATGCACATCGCCATCCTCACCTTCGACGCCTTCAACGACCTCGATTCGCTGGTGGCGTACGCCATGCTCAACCGCATCGCGCTGTTGGGCGACGCGGATTGGCAGGTGCGCATCGCCAGCCCCACGCCGCGCGTCACGTCGATGAACGGCCTGACCATCGACGCGCACGAAGACCTCTCGCGCGTGGGCGATGCCGATGCGGTGCTGATCGGCAGCGGCATGAAAACGCGCGAAGTGGCGGCCAACCCGGCCATCATGGGCCAGCTGCGGCTGAACCCGTCGCGCCAGCTGCTGGCGGCGCAGTGCTCGGGCACCTTCCTGCTCGGCCAACTGGGCGTGCTGCAAGGGGTGCCCGCGTGCACCGACCTGACCAGCAAGCCCTGGGTGGTGGCGTCGGGTGTCGACGTGGTCAACCAGCCCTTTGCGGCGCAAGGCAACGTCGCCACCGCCGGCGGCTGCATGGCGGCGCCCTACCTGGTGACGTGGCTGATCGCGCGGCTGAAGGGCATCGACGCGGCGCGCGAGGTGATGCACTACTTCGCGCCCGTGGGCGAAAAGGCCGCGGACGTAGAGCGTGCGCTGGCGCACGTCACCCCCACGCTGGCGCCGCAAGCCGCCCTGGCGGCTTGAGCTGATAACTCTTTTTTTGATAGCTGCTGGCGCAGGATGGACGGGCGCTGGTGGCACATTTGACTGATAGAACCATGCAACACGACAAGAACGTTACCCGCACCATCGGCCACCTGATCGACGGCCAGATCGTCAACGACACGGCGCGCACGCAGCCGGTGTTCAACCCCGCCACGGGCCAGGTCAGCGCGCACGTGGCGCTGGCCAGCGTGGCCACCGTAGAGGCGGCCATCGCCAGCGCCGAGAAAGCCTACCCGGCCTGGCGCGACACGCCGCCGCTCAAGCGCGCGCGGGTCATGAGCAAGCTCAAGGTGCTGCTGGAGCAGCGCGCCGACGAGATCGTGCAGCTGATCACCGCCGAGCACGGCAAGGTGCTGGGCGACGCCATGGGCGAGCTGCAGCGCGGCATCGAGAACGTGGAATACGCCAGCTACGCGCCCGAGCTGCTCAAGGGCGAGCACAGCCGCAACGCCGGCCCCGGCATCGACAGCTGGAGCGAATTCCAGCCGCTGGGCGTTACCGCGGGCATCACGCCCTTCAACTTTCCGGCCATGGTGCCGCTGTGGATGTGGCCGATGGCCGTGGTCTGCGGCAACAGCTTTGTGCTGAAACCCAGTGAGCGCGACCCCAGCAGCGCACTGCTGATCGCCCAACTGGCGCAAGAGGCGGGCCTGCCGCCCGGCGTGCTGAACGTGGTCAACGGCGACAAGGAAGCGGTGGACACGCTGCTGCACGACCCGCGCGTGAAGGCGGTGAGCTTCGTGGGCTCTACGCCGATCGCCGAATACATCTACAGCGAAGGCGCCAAGCACGGCCAGCGCGTGCAGGCCCTGGGCGGCGCCAAGAACCACGCCGTGGTCATGCCCGACGCCGACATTGCCAACGCCGTCAGCGCCATGATGGGCGCCGCCTACGGCAGCTGCGGTGAGCGCTGCATGGCCGTGCCGCTGATCGTGGCCGTGGGCGATGAGGTGGCCGACAAGATGATCGACGGCCTGAAAACCGAGATCGCCAAAATGAAGGTGGGCCCCGGCACGCAGACCGACAACGGCGGCAACGACATGGGCCCGCTGGTCACCAAGCCGCATTTCGAGAAGGTAAAGGCCTATGTCGACGCGGGCGTGGCCGAAGGCGCCACGCTGCTGGTGGACGGGCGCGGCCTGAAGGTCAAGGGGCACGAAGACGGCTACTTCCTTGGGCCCTGCCTGTTCGACCACGTCAAGCCGGGCATGAGCATCTACCAGGAAGAAATCTTCGGCCCGGTGCTGGGCATCGTGCGCGTGAAGACGCTGGAAGAGGCCATGAAGCTGATCAACGACCACGAATACGGCAACGGCACCTGCATCTTCACCCGCGATGGCGAGGCGGCGCGTTACTTCAGCGACCACATCCTCGTGGGCATGGTCGGCATCAACGTGCCGCTGCCCGTGCCGGTGGCCTACCACTCGTTCGGCGGCTGGAAGCGCAGCCTGTTCGGCGACCTGCACGCCTACGGCCCTGACGCGGTGCGCTTCTACACCAAGCGCAAGACGATCACGCAGCGCTGGCCCTCAGCCGGTGTGCGCGAGGGGGCGATGTTCAGCTTCCCGAGCAGCCGCTGAGTTTTTTTGCGGCAGCGCAGCCGCCAGAACACAAGCCCCAGCACCTTGCGGCGTTGGGGCTTTTTGCTGCTTGGTTGGGGTGGCGTTTTACTTGGGATCGAGCGGTGAGCGGTGCCGCCAGATGAGGTCCGTATTTGCCCGTAAAGTTGGCGCACCATGCGAGATCTTCCTGCCTCAGACCTGAAGACGGTTCTGCACTCCAAACGTGCCAACCTGTATTACTTGGAGCATTGCCGCGTTCTGGTCAACGGTGGGCGCGTGGAGTATGTGACCGATGCCGGCAAGCGCAGCCTGTACTGGAACATTCCCATCGCCAACACCACCAGCATCCTGCTTGGGACGGGTACTTCGATCACCCAGGCAGCTATGCGCGAGCTGGCCAAAGCGGGGGTGCTTGTGGGCTTTTGCGGTGGCGGCGGCACCCCGCTGTTCAGCGCCAACGAGGTCGATGTGGAGGTGGCCTGGCTCACGCCCCAAAGCGAATATAGGCCCACCGAATATCTGCAAGCGTGGGTGAAATTCTGGTTTGACGACGAGCTGCGCTTGATGGCTGCCAAAGCCTTGCAGACGACACGCATGCAACGCCTGCGCGCAGAGTGGGCGCAACGGGCTTGGGTCGAAGCCGGCTTTCAGGTCGATCTATCTCGTTTGGATGACTTGATCGCGCGCTCACAAGCGGAAGTGAATCGGGCGGAAGACACCACGGCCTTGCTCACCGAAGAAGCGCGCCTGACCAAGGCGCTGTTCAAGTTGGCGGTGGACGCCACCGGCTATGGCGATTTCACCCGTGCCAAGCGCGGCACCGGCACCGACCCGGCGAACCGCTTTCTCGACCATGGCAACTACCTGGCTTACGGCTTGGGTGCAACCGCCACATGGGTGCTGGGCTTGCCGCATGGCTTGGCGGTGCTGCACGGCAAAACGCGGCGCGGCGGCTTGGTGTTTGACGTGGCGGATTTGATCAAGGATGCAGCCATCCTGCCGCAGGCATTCCTTTCCGCCATGCGCGGAGATGAAGACCAGCAGTTCGCCGCAACTGCATTGAGGCGCTGACCCGCAGCGAATCGCTGGATTTCATGATCGACAGCATCAAAGACATCGCCGTGAAAACGGCGCAGTTGGCAGATGCCGCACCAGCAAAGCTTGTGGAGGCGCCAGCAGCCAATCAGAGTGGCCGAAAAGAAGGTCAAGCATGAACGTGCTGCTGATCTCCCAATGCAGCCAACGTGCGCTGACCGAAACCCGCCGCATCCTCGACCAGTTTGCCGAACGACGTGGCGACCGCACCTGGCAAACCGCCATCACCCAAGCTGGTTTGGACACCTTGCGAAAACTGCTGCGGCAGACGGCGCGCAAGAACACGGCTGTGGCCTGCCACCGCATCGGTGGCAAAAACCACAGCGAATTGCTGTGGGTGGTGGGCAATGCGCGGCAGTTCAATGAAGAAGGGGCGGTGCCCACCAACACGACACAAACCAATGTGCTGCGCGCAGAGGATGAGGCCAACTGGCACACCCTGTGCATGATCCAGCAACTAACCGCGCTGGCGGCACTGATGCACGACCTGGGTAAGGGCAGCGATGCGTTTCAGGCCCGTTTACGCGGCGACTTGACAACCAAAAACCTGTACCGCCACGAGTGGACCTCGGTCCGCCTGTTTCAAGCCTTTGTGCACAGCTGCGACAGCGTGGATGGCGACGCGCCGTGGCTCGATCAACTGGTGACCAGTGCCGACATGGGTGATGGCGAAATGGCCAATTGGCACACGCGATGGGATGGGCCGCACCTGATCACGGATGGGCTGAACCGCGCGCAAGCGGGGGACGAGGCGCATGCGATTTTCAATAGCCTGCCACCCTTGGCTCAGGCGGTGGCGTGGCTGATCCTCACCCATCACCGGCTGCCTGCTCTTCCCGTGGACGGCGATGACTCGGCGCATGCGTTTCATGGGCAGATACGCACAGGCATGACGCTGGGCGAAGTGGCCCACGTGCTGAGCAAAATCAACGCTGATTGGAACGAACCTTACAGCAGCGCCGCGCGTGCAGCACAGGCTGCAAAGGATGTGGCGGCGTACTGGCGCTTTGGTGGTGGTTTGCCCATCGCAGACAAGCCATGGCGCCAGCGCGCCGCCCGAATGGCCAAGGCGTTGCGGGAGCAACCACATTCCATTCAGCCGCTGCACAACACCTATGTGATGCACGTAGCGCGCATGGCATTGATGCTGGGTGATCACCACTACTCCAGCCTGGGCGTGGCGCCCAGCGGCCGGCCAGTGCCCGAGCGTCTGGCTTTTATCGCCAGTGAAGCCCAGGCGCCGTACGCCAACACGCTTAAAGGTGGCGTGCCCAACCAAACGCTGGGGGAACACCTGCGGGGCGTGGAGCACCACGCCAGCGCGTTGGTGCGTGCACTGCCCAGCCTGACACGGCAATTGCCACACCTCAAGGGTCACAAAACCCTGAAAAGCCGCAGTGCCGATGCGCGCTTTCGCTGGCAAGACAGTGCCGCCGATCTCGCCACCAATGTGCGCAACCACGCCGCGGAGCACGGCGCCTTCATCGTCAACATGGCTTCAACCGGTTGCGGTAAAACGCTGGGCAACGCCCGCATCATGAATGCGCTGGCCAACCCCGCCACCGGCATGCGTTGCGCCTTCGCCATCGGATTGCGCTCACTCACGCTGCAAACCGGGCGCAGCTTTCAAAACGAGTTGAAGCTGGGCGACGACGAACTGGCCATTCTCGTGGGGGGCACCGCCAGCCGCGAATTGTTCGCGTACTACCAAGATTTGGCCGAGCAAAGTGGCTCTGCCTCTCAGCAAGACCTGCTCGACGAGACCACGCACGTGCTGTACGAGGGCAACGACCAGCACCCGGTGCTTCAGCAGCTCGGTCAAGAAGCCGGCGCACGCAAACTGCTGGCTGCGCCCGTGCTGGCGTGCACGGTGGACCACCTCACACCCGCGACCGAAAGCCTACGCGGTGGCAGACAAATTGCCCCCATGTTGCGGCTGATGAGCAGTGATCTGGTGTTGGACGAACCGGACGATTTCGATCTGGCCGATCTGCCTGCGCTTGCTCGTCTCGTGCATTGGGCGGGGCTGTTGGGCTCGCGCGTATTGCTGTCGTCTGCCACCTTGCCACCAGCCCTGGTTGAAGGTTTGTTTCTCGCCTATTGGGAAGGACGGAAAGCCTACCAACACAACCGCGGTCAACGACCCGACGAAGTCCCGCGCCCCATGGGCCTGTGGGTCGACGAATTCGCGCGTACTGCAGCCGAATGCACCGATGCCATCGCGTTTCGCGCTGCGCATCTGGCCTTCGCGCTCAAGCGCGTGTCCAAGCTCACCGAGCAGGCCAAGGCACCGCGCCGCATCGCGCAGATCGTACCCATGCCGATAGGTTTTGCTCAGTTGGGAAAAGTCGAGCGGCGTGCCGCATTTGGCGCGCACCTGCTGCAAGCAGCGATGCAGCTGCACCGTGCGCACCACGCCTTTGTCAAGCAAAGCGGCGCAGAGCCCAAACGCGTGAGCTTTGGGCTCATCCGCATGGCCAACATAGCACCGCTGTTCGACGTGGCTTTGGCCCTGTTTCAACAAGCAGTGCCTTCGAACACGCGCATTCACCTGTGCGTTTACCACTCACAATTTCCGCTGTTTGTGCGCTCGGCCATCGAACACCGGTTGGACACGGCGCTCAACCGCCGAGGCAGCGCCAACGCCGTGTTTGCGCACGCCGACATTCGCGCCGCACTGGATGCACACAGCGAGCCCGAGCACGTGTTCATCGTGCTCGGATCACCCGTTACCGAGGTTGGACGCGACCACGACTACGACTGGGCCGTGGTCGAGCCCTCATCCATGCGCTCGCTCATTCAGTTAGCTGGCCGAGTGCTGCGCCACCGACCTGATCAGCAGCCCACCAGCTCCAACATACTGGTGTGCGAAGCCAACCTGCGCCACTTCGAGCAGCCAGGCCAAGCTGCCTATTGCCAGCCCGGCTTTGAAAGTCGGTCTTTCCCGCTCAAACCGCACCAACTTCAGCAATTGCTGGGCCCATGGCTGGACGCACAACTGTGCATGACCATTGACGCGCGACCGCGAGTGCTGCCGCGAGAACCGCAAACCGGCGCGCTGGATGCGCAGGGCAATCTGGTTGATCTGGAGCACGTGCGTATGCAAGCGCAGATGCTGCCTTTGGCTCCGCCCAGCGCAGCTGCCAGTGCGACGCCGGTCACCACGTCAGCACGAGCCAGCACACGCGGCGGCGTCGCGCGGCGGCAGGCCCCTGCGTCATCCACAAGCCATGCGGTTGGCGATTTCAACGCCAGCACCTTCTGGCTGCGCGCCGATGTGCGGCTGACCGCAGCCATGCAGCAGGCTCAACCATTTCGCCAGCAAACACAACAGCAGATGGATGTGGTGCTGTTGCCCACGGATGACGAGGACGACTACCGGCTGCATCGCGTTCAGGATGGCGAAAAAAAGTGGCAGAAGCTGTACGTGGAATGGGAAGGCCGCAACGACCGCGTTGCGCCGGATCGGCTCGCGCACCCGCAGATCAGCTGTTGGGGCGAGGTGGATTTCATGGCAGCCATGCAGGCTCAGGCCGATGCCATGGCGTTGCCTCTGCGCCGCTTCGCAGAAAAGTTTGCGACGGCCAGCTTGCCCGTGAGCAAGGACAACAACCAAGGGTGGCATTGGCACCCTTGGTTGGGATTCACGCGGAGAAATTGATGTGATGTTTACTAAGTAAGGAGCGAGGCAGCTTATGAGTAACTTTTGGTTGAATACCCCCAGAGCGCAACGAATACGGCAAGCGATGGAGGCACATGTGCAACAACGATTCGCCCACGCAACGTCACGCTGGATCAATAGGGCCGATTCAGTCGCGAGGAAGGCGATAGCCGATGCGCGCGAAAAATACATGCTTGATTCGATCTTGGGGAAAGGAATCAATGCGGCTCCCGGAGTAGCTGTCGCTACACACCTTGCGAAAGGGACGCATCCCGACCCCAGGGTCAAAGATGTGGTGAATCCGTGCGTTAGTTTTGATGCACTTTCGCAGCATGCGGAGGTTGGGTCGCACAATCTGGCGGGCCAAGCCTCTCGCGAGGATGTGACCGGCAATGGTGCGGTGAATTCTGCGGGCTATGAACTGTATTTACTACTGGAGTGCGTGTTTGATGGCAAAAAACTATCTGATTGGATATCAGACAAAGACGAAGATGCGTACTTGGCGTTTGGAGGCGAAGATCAGGCTTACTCATGCCTTGAGTTGTTAAGTAACAAATCTCGGACAGTTGCTACGAACGAGAAGCTCAAGCAGCTTTATTGGTTCGTGGGCGATGAACAAAGCGCAAGCGATGCCACTGTCGATGCGCAATATCACCTGCTCGCACCCTTGTACGCCACCTCGCTGGCGCACGCGGTCTACGGCGTGCTGCAAGAAGACCGCTTTGGCGAAGCCAACAAGGCGGCACGGCAGGCGCGACGTGATGGCAAGTTGCACGACGGGCCGTTGCGCGACTATCCGCAACTGGCGGTGCAGAAGATGGGCGGCACCAAGCCGCAGAACATCAGCCAGCTCAACAGCGAGCGTGGCGGCAACAACTACCTGCTGGCCTCGCTACCGCCGCAATGGAAGTCACGCGACATTCGCCAGCCGTGGGGCGTGCAGTCGGTGTTTGACCGCATGTTGATCAGGCGCGAAGGCGTGCGCGCCACCTTGGCGGACTTTCTGGCCTTCCTCAAGACCGATCCTCCGGCCAACGTGGAGACCCGCAACCGCGTCGATGCCTATGTGAGCGACTTGATCGACGCTTTGGTGACCTTGGGTGGCGAGTTGCAGCGCGCCTGGCCCGCGCACTGGACGCAAGACCCGCGCTGCGAGTTGGTGCGCGAGGAGCAGTTGTGGCTGGATGCGCGCCGGGCTGAAGTGGATGAAGACTTTGGCGCGGAATGGCAGCGCATGGATTGGCCCGCACAGATCGGCAAACGCTTTGGCAATTGGCTCAACACCCAGCTGGAAAAGCAGTTTGCCGTGGGCGATGCCGAGCAGCGCGAATGGGCCAACGAGCTGCTGGTGGACGAAAGCGAAGACGGCTGGGCGCAAAACCTGCACAAGCAACGCACGGCACTGAATGCGCCCCACTACATTCCCACGCGGCTGGGCGATCAGGGGGCTGTGGCATGAATGCACCCCTGCACAGCCTGAACGGCAAAGGCGTTTTGGTGCTCCCGCACCTGCGTATTCAGAACGCCAACGCCATCTCCAGCCCGCTCACCCATGGCTTCCCAGCGATGACCGCGTTTCTTGGCCTCATGTGGGCGTTGGAGCGCAAGCTCGCTGCCGCCGAGGTGCCGCTGTGGTTGGAGAAGGTCGGCGTGGTTTGCCATTGGTGGGAAGAACAGGTGCACGACGGCTACGTCAAAACCTTTCGCCTCACGCGCAACCCGGTCGGCAAGGATGGCAGCACCGCCGCCATCGTGGAAGAAGGTCGCATCCACCTCGACATTACGCTCGTGTTTCAGGTGGATGGTGGGGAGCCCGAAGCTGAAGGCAACGTGTTGTTTGCCAGCGCCGAGCGTCGCCGCGACGTGGCTTGGCAAGTGCGCGAGTTGTTGGGCATCATGCGGGTAGCCGGTGGCTCTGTACTGCCACCCAAGCCTCAGCCTGGGCAGTTCATCACGCCACAGCTAGAAGCCCTGGATGGGTCGGCTGAAGATCGGGCTAAGCAGCTTAGGCGCTTGCGCCGGCGCTGGCTGCCCGGCTTCACGCTGGTCGGGCGCGACGAGTTGCTGCAGCGGCGCCTCAAGCAGTTGCAAGCGCACGATGAGGGCGCCACGGCGCTGGATGCGTGGCTTGACTTGTCGCGCTTCAACCTGCACAGCGCGCAAGACCAGAACGGCAAAGTTTCTTGGCAAAACGACCGACCTGCCGATGCAGGCTGGCTGGTGCCCATGCCAGTGGGCTACGCCGCGTTGTCCGACTTGTACGCTGGCGGGCAAGTGGCCAACGCGCGCGACGAAGCCACGGCCTTTCGCTTTGTCGAAAGCGTGTATTCACTAGGCGAGTGGATCGGGCCGCATCGCATTAACCGCTTGGATGATTTGCTGTGGTGGGGCGAGCATGACGCGCAAACAGGCCTGTACCGCTGCCGCAGTGGTTACACCGCAGCCGAGACGGAACATGTGGGCGACGCACCCGAAGCCCGGCCAAGCGCAGACAGCGCTCACACGGCTGTCACGTCTTAGGCAATCCCGTTGGTAGGTATTGAACTGATTCATCAAATCACATTTTTAGGAATTCACCATGTCTTTGAAAACCGCTTCCGTCCTCGCGTTCGAACGCAAGCTCGACCCTTCTGACGCCTTGTTCCACGCTGGTCATTGGGATGCCATCGGCCAATCAGCGCAGTGGCAGCCCGTTGCGTTGCGTGAGAAATCGGTGCGCGGCACCATCTCCAACCGCCTTAAAACCAAAGACCAAGACCCGGCCAAGTTGGATGCGGCGATCGAAAGCCCGAACCTACAAACCGTGGATGTGGCTGCGCTGCCATCGGATGCCGATACGTTGAAGGTCAGCTTCACTCTGCGTGTGTTGGCGGGTACCGGGACGCCATCGGCTTGCAACAACGCCGATTACCAAACCAAACTGCTGCAAACCGTAGCGGGCTACGCACAAGCCAACGGTTTTCATGAGCTGGCCAAACGCTACGCACACAACCTGGTCAATGGTCGCTTCCTGTGGCGCAACCGCCAAGGTGCCGAACAAGTGCGGGTTGACATCGCCAAGATCGAACAAGGTAAAGCGGCACGAAGCTGGAGTTTTGATGCCCTGGCATTGGGCTTGCGCAGCTTCGACGCGGGCAGCGCAGCCGCTGATCGCGATGCCTTGGCCGCGCTCATCGCCAAAGGCCTGGCAGGCGACGAACACGTGCTGCTGCAAATCACTGCGTATGTGCGCATGGGCAATGGGCAGGAGGTATTCCCGTCGCAAGAGCTGATCTTGGAACGCGGCCGTGGCGACAAGAGCAAAACGCTGTACCACGTTGATAAGGTAGCCGCCATTCACTCGCAAAAACTGGGCAACGCTATCCGCACCGTGGACGATTGGTACGAAGGCGCGGGCGAGCTGGGACCGATTGCGGTGGAACCCTACGGCTCTGTCACCACACAAGGTAAAGCCTACCGGCAACCCAAACAGAAGCTCGACTTCTACAACCTGCTGGACGATTGGATTCTGAAAGACAAAGTGCCGCCATTGGAGCAGCAACACTTTGTGATCGCCGTGCTGGTTCGCGGTGGCGTGTTTGGCGATGCAGGCAATTGATGCCATGAGAGTGGAGCCTTCACCATGACCACGCATTACATCGACATTCACCTACTGCCCGACCCGGAATTCAGCCATGCCCACCTGCTGGGTGCGCTCGTGGCCAAACTGCACCGCGCGCTCGTGCACCTGCGGATGGATGCCGTTGGGGTGAGCTATCCACAGCATGTGGTGACCCCGACCCAGCAGCGCAGCCTAGGCAGCGTTGTGCGCTTGCATGGCCCATCTGAGGTGCTGGAGCAGCTTATGGCGCTGGGCTGGCTTCAGGGCATGCGCGACCACACCAAGGCCTCGGCACTGGCGTCGGCCCCTGCGGGCGCACCTCACCGGCAGGTGGCGCGGCGGCAATTCAAAACCAACGCTGAACGCCTGCGCCGCCGCCGCATGCAACGCAAAGGCGAAACCGCAGCACAGGCCGCAGCCCACATTCCCGACAGCGTGGAGCGTCGCCCGAACCTGCCCTATGTGCAACTGCGAAGCAGCAGCACGGCGCAGCCCTTTTGCCTTTTCATTGACCATGGTCCCTTGCAGGCGCAGGCCGTTTCAGGCTCTTTCAACACCTACGGCTTGAGCAACAGCGCCACCATTCCTTGGTTTTGACCCTTTTTCGTTGCCCACCCCAGGGGCCAGGAAAATCAAGTACTTAGCGCTGCTCGGCGTAAGAGGGGGAAAAGCCATGGAAATGGCTTTGTTCTTTAAAAATCAAGGAGATAACGAAAATCCGTAGAAGTTCGCTGCCGCGTAGGCAGCTCAGAAAAATGTGGTCTTGATGGCGGCGGCAGTCTCGCGGTTCGCTGCCGCGTAGGCAGCTCAGAAATTCGCCTTCGCCTTCGCCAGCGCCAACGCCAGGTTCGCTGCCGCGTAGGCAGCTCAGAAATACGACTTAGGGGCCAACGCGGCCCAGATCGCGTTCGCTGCCGCGTAGGCAGCTCAGAAATTGACCTTTTCGATCATGGGCGCCAGGTAGTCGTTCGCTGCCGCGTAGGCAGCTCAGAAAGTCAGTTTTTTGTGCGGGCCACTCCCAGCTGCGTTCGCTGCCGCGTAGGCAGCTCAGAAAAGCGCAGCAACGCCGCCACCGAAGCCCAGGCCGTTCGCTGCCGCGTAGGCAGCTCAGAAATGCCAGGCGTTGCCCGCTGCGGTGGTGACGCCGTTCGCTGCCGCGTAGGCAGCTCAGAAAACTAGGGCGTTGAGGGCGGTTTCTTTGGCATCGTTCGCTGCCGCGTAGGCAGCTCAGAAATAAAGGCGCGCTAGCGCCTCACCGCAACTCGAGTTCGCTGCCGCGTAGGCAGCTCAGAAATGCAGGCGCTGCACGAGCACGCCCGTGACTTCGTTCGCTGCCGCGTAGGCAGCTCAGAAATTTGCCAAGCAGCTGGCCAAGAACCTGCTGCAGTTCGCTGCCGCGTAGGCAGCTCAGAAAGCCAGCGCTGCCACCGCCGCCCACGGCCATGGGTTCGCTGCCGCGTAGGCAGCTCAGAAATTTCGGCGCGGCCTTGGCCGCGCTGCCGTAGAGTTCGCTGCCGCGTAGGCAGCTCAGAAAAGCGGCATCGGGTCGGAGGTGAACGAGCTGACGTTCGCTGCCGCGTAGGCAGCTCAGAAAAGCAGCAGGCGCGCAACGCGGCGGCGCTGGCCGTTCGCTGCCGCGTAGGCAGCTCAGAAAGTAGGGAGCACACTCGTGTGCGATGCACATCAGTTCGCTGCCGCGTAGGCAGCTCAGAAAGGCTGCCGGCGGCGGCGCGGCAGGCGCCAGCGGTTCGCTGCCGCGTAGGCAGCTCAGAAAATGTCTGCGCCGCGCTTTTGCGCGAGGCTGGCGTTCGCTGCCGCGTAGGCAGCTCAGAAAACGGCAGCGGCGCGGCCCAGCGCGTGGTCGGGGTTCGCTGCCGCGTAGGCAGCTCAGAAAAAATCCGGGCACAGATCAAGCCACGGCCCGGCGTTCGCTGCCGCGTAGGCAGCTCAGAAAAAATGCAAAAATTCCAGGATAAAACTATTTTTGTTCGCTGCCGCGTAGGCAGCTCAGAAAGTAGTGCGCACCGTCACCGTCAGCGGCAACGCGTTCGCTGCCGCGTAGGCAGCTCAGAAATGCGCGTGTCCGTGGGCTACGCCCAGCGCGGCGTTCGCTGCCGCGTAGGCAGCTCAGAAATCAACAGCACGATCAGCAAATTGCGCTGGGGCAGTTCGCTGCCGCGTAGGCAGCTCAGAAATTGCCCGGCGCCATGGAGCGTGGTTTGACGAGGTTCGCTGCCGCGTAGGCAGCTCAGAAAGCGTGCATGCGGCTTGGGCAGGTCATCGTGACGTTCGCTGCCGCGTAGGCAGCTCAGAAAAGCGCCGTGACCCCGGACATCGTGGACGAGATGTTCGCTGCCGCGTAGGCAGCTCAGAAAAGCAGAACGGCCGGTGGCGTGAAGGTGCCGCTGTTCGCTGCCGCGTAGGCAGCTCAGAAACATGAGAACGATCATCCTCGTCCTGGCCGCACGTTCGCTGCCGCGTAGGCAGCTCAGAAAAGCCCATGGCCTGCGGATCAGCCGCACCCGCGGTTCGCTGCCGCGTAGGCAGCTCAGAAAAAATCAAGCGCCGCACCAGTTCCGTGCGGCCCGTTCGCTGCCGCGTAGGCAGCTCAGAAATGATCAACGACGAATCCGACTTCGGTCTGGCGGTTCGCTGCCGCGTAGGCAGCTCAGAAATTCACCAGGTTTTGCGGTAGGGCCCAGGCTTCGTTCGCTGCCGCGTAGGCAGCTCAGAAATGCGTCATGGCGCCCAACGTGGCGCGCACCTGGTTCGCTGCCGCGTAGGCAGCTCAGAAATGGACAACCTTGCTTGGTACGCCGCGCTTCGGGTTCGCTGCCGCGTAGGCAGCTCAGAAAGCGATGACGCCCGGCCCAGCGATCCCATTGCAGTTCGCTGCCGCGTAGGCAGCTCAGAAACTCGGCGAAATTCAAGCGATCAACCAGCGTGCGGTTCGCTGCCGCGTAGGCAGCTCAGAAAATGCGGGCGCGGCGCCGGAATAGATGTCGATAGTTCGCTGCCGCGTAGGCAGCTCAGAAATTGATGCGGAACGATGAGAACGTATCGAGGCCGTTCGCTGCCGCGTAGGCAGCTCAGAAAAGACGTAGGTCACGCGATCCACCGCGACGGGCGTTCGCTGCCGCGTAGGCAGCTCAGAAAGGATCTCGTTCGCGAAGAAAACCTCCGCCGCAGTTCGCTGCCGCGTAGGCAGCTCAGAAAGTATCGGCGCGCGCAGGGGGCCGCTCGTGTCTGTTCGCTGCCGCGTAGGCAGCTCAGAAATTCGCCCAGTGGGAACGCATGCAGGTTGATCCGTTCGCTGCCGCGTAGGCAGCTCAGAAATTGATGCGCTCGCGCACGTATTGCTTCCACCCGTTCGCTGCCGCGTAGGCAGCTCAGAAAAGACGTAGGTCACGCGATCCACCGCGACGGGCGTTCGCTGCCGCGTAGGCAGCTCAGAAATTCGCGGCCAGCTCGGTGGCCAGGTACAGGTGGTTCGCTGCCGCGTAGGCAGCTCAGAAATCGCGCGGCTGGAGGGTGTTCGCCGGGCCTGCGTTCGCTGCCGCGTAGGCAGCTCAGAAATTCGTGGATGCGCGCGCCAGAGGGAACCGCTCGTTCGCTGCCGCGTAGGCAGCTCAGAAAGAGCTGGCCCTGGCCTGACCAACCACCCATTCGTTCGCTGCCGCGTAGGCAGCTCAGAAATGACTGGCAGAAAAGCAAGGGCGCCATCATCGAGTTCGCTGCCGCGTAGGCAGCTCAGAAAAGCGCTTGACTGATAGGCGCTAGCGGGTGATTGTTCGCTGCCGCGTAGGCAGCTCAGAAAAGAACCGGCCCTGCGCGCCAGCGTGGCGTGGTGTTCGCTGCCGCGTAGGCAGCTCAGAAATCGCGCCAGGTCAACGCGGCCGCGCTGGGGAGGTTCGCTGCCGCGTAGGCAGCTCAGAAACATTACGCCAGTTACTACAAGCTGCGCTATGGGTTCGCTGCCGCGTAGGCAGCTCAGAAATGCCGTCATTCGCTTGACGTTGACGCGGTTTTGTTCGCTGCCGCGTAGGCAGCTCAGAAAGCGCTCGGCGTTGACGGCGGCGGTGGCGTCGGGTTCGCTGCCGCGTAGGCAGCTCAGAAAGAATCCGGCGAGAAGCCGGTGCCGCTGGCCTACGTTCGCTGCCGCGTAGGCAGCTCAGAAAAGTCGTGAACGGTGCGAACGGAAACGTCAAGCGTTCGCTGCCGCGTAGGCAGCTCAGAAATGCACGTAGCCGCGCGCGCCCCACGCCAGCAGGTTCGCTGCCGCGTAGGCAGCTCAGAAATGAATCAGAACCACGTCACGCTCGGCAAACGGGTTCGCTGCCGCGTAGGCAGCTCAGAAAACGCCGGCGCGGGTGTAGCCGTCGCGCTCCATGTTCGCTGCCGCGTAGGCAGCTCAGAAACTGACGCAAATGCGTGGGCTGGGCGATGCCATGTTCGCTGCCGCGTAGGCAGCTCAGAAAACAAGCCATTCAGACAAGGGGAGACCTCCATAGTTCGCTGCCGCGTAGGCAGCTCAGAAAGCGCAGCTGGACCGCGCGCCGCTGTCGGACTAGTTCGCTGCCGCGTAGGCAGCTCAGAAATAAAGGCGTGGCGCGCAAGCAAGCCGCGTCCGGTTCGCTGCCGCGTAGGCAGCTCAGAAAGTGGGCTTCACCGCAACGCCTGCGCGCATGGAGTTCGCTGCCGCGTAGGCAGCTCAGAAACGCTGACGCGAGCAACTTTCATCGACTTCGCGGTTCGCTGCCGCGTAGGCAGCTCAGAAATGCTCAGCGACGCCGACATTGCGCGGCTCAGTGTTCGCTGCCGCGTAGGCAGCTCAGAAAAATCAAGAGAAAGGGAGAGTGAGTAGGCAATCGTTCGCTGCCGCGTAGGCAGCTCAGAAAGAGAAGCAGCGCAACGATTTCGCGGGCGCCGAGTTCGCTGCCGCGTAGGCAGCTCAGAAAACACCGTCACGCTGGGCTGGCCAATGGCCTGAGTTCGCTGCCGCGTAGGCAGCTCAGAAAGTATCCGCCCCGATGCCGGTTGGCATCATGGAGTTCGCTGCCGCGTAGGCAGCTCAGAAATCGATCTGGTCGGGCGTTACGCGGCGCAGCTCGTTCGCTGCCGCGTAGGCAGCTCAGAAATTGTTCCAGGCGTTGCTGCCGCCTGGCCAGCTGTTCGCTGCCGCGTAGGCAGCTCAGAAAAATGATGGGGCTTTCTACGACGCCCCGGCGCCGTTCGCTGCCGCGTAGGCAGCTCAGAAATGCAGCCACGTCCTGATGCTGCCTGACTGGCAGTTCGCTGCCGCGTAGGCAGCTCAGAAACAGCGCAATAAGGCCAGTCTGCAACCCCTGCAGTTCGCTGCCGCGTAGGCAGCTCAGAAATCGCGCAGCAGCGCATTGAGGTAGATAGCGCAGTTCGCTGCCGCGTAGGCAGCTCAGAAATGCTGATGCTGGCGCGCACCGCCGGGGTATCTGGTTCGCTGCCGCGTAGGCAGCTCAGAAAGCCAAACCGGCTGCCACCGGATCGACTTGTTGGTTCGCTGCCGCGTAGGCAGCTCAGAAATTGCCAACACCGGCCAGCTGCAGGCTGCATGCGTTCGCTGCCGCGTAGGCAGCTCAGAAATTGGTGCGTTTTCGGCGGCTGATGGTCAGCACGTTCGCTGCCGCGTAGGCAGCTCAGAAATTGACCTCAAGGACCCTCACGCCGTGGTGGTAGTTCGCTGCCGCGTAGGCAGCTCAGAAAAGGTCAGCGTGGGCATGTGCAGCAGCTGGGAAGTTCGCTGCCGCGTAGGCAGCTCAGAAAACGCACAGTAAATCGGCCGGGCGATTGCAGCTGTTCGCTGCCGCGTAGGCAGCTCAGAAAGGTAGCACTCAGCGGGCGAGTAATACCGGCCAGTTCGCTGCCGCGTAGGCAGCTCAGAAATACTGCCGCAGCGACCGCTGCAAGTTGGGGACGTTCGCTGCCGCGTAGGCAGCTCAGAAAGAGGTGGGCGGCTACTACGTGGTCTCCGAAGAGTTCGCTGCCGCGTAGGCAGCTCAGAAAGGTTTCAACCAGCGCCTGATAGGTCTTGATGCGTTCGCTGCCGCGTAGGCAGCTCAGAAACAACCTCGTCCAGAACAGTGCGCCCGCTGGGCGTTCGCTGCCGCGTAGGCAGCTCAGAAAACGATGCGCGCGGCCGCACGGCGCAGCACGCGGTTCGCTGCCGCGTAGGCAGCTCAGAAAACACGAAGCGCGCGGCGCCGTGGGCCGAGAAAGTTCGCTGCCGCGTAGGCAGCTCAGAAACGCATTCGTGCGCCCCTTGCATTCACGCTTCAGTTCGCTGCCGCGTAGGCAGCTCAGAAAAACCGCCTGCCCCTCATCCTCACCAACGGCGCGTTCGCTGCCGCGTAGGCAGCTCAGAAATGGTCGCCACCGGCCTGGGCCAGCGCTGCATGGTTCGCTGCCGCGTAGGCAGCTCAGAAATGGGCCGCCCCGACGTGCGCAGCCTGCCCACCGGTTCGCTGCCGCGTAGGCAGCTCAGAAAAGGTCAAGTACGTCATCAAACCCGGCTTCGTCGTTCGCTGCCGCGTAGGCAGCTCAGAAAATCACGCGGGCGAAGGTGTCGGCCCAATCGTCGTTCGCTGCCGCGTAGGCAGCTCAGAAACTCGCCATCGGTGGCGGTGACGGTGAGGGAATGTTCGCTGCCGCGTAGGCAGCTCAGAAATCCGCCGCAGCCGGTGTTGGTGTTGGTGCTGAGTTCGCTGCCGCGTAGGCAGCTCAGAAAAGATGGAGCGCAGAGGCCCCTCGCGTCCCATCGTTCGCTGCCGCGTAGGCAGCTCAGAAATAGTCCGCGTCGGTGAAGGACTGCGGCTTGCCGTTCGCTGCCGCGTAGGCAGCTCAGAAATTCATGATCTGAATCGCGATCTCACGCTGCCTGTTCGCTGCCGCGTAGGCAGCTCAGAAAAGTGCGGCAGCGGTGATGCGCACATGCGCATCGTTCGCTGCCGCGTAGGCAGCTCAGAAATCGGCCTGGGTCAATTCGGGGACAAACGCCAGGTTCGCTGCCGCGTAGGCAGCTCAGAAACAACAGTGGCATGCCCCTCTCGGGCACGCTCAGGTTCGCTGCCGCGTAGGCAGCTCAGAAATATCAGCGACGCAGTGACCTCGGCCAATGCAGGTTCGCTGCCGCGTAGGCAGCTCAGAAAATACCGCAAGATGCTGCCCGACGACAACCTGTGTTCGCTGCCGCGTAGGCAGCTCAGAAAACGTCGGCAAGCTCGGGACGTTCAGATGCGGGGTTCGCTGCCGCGTAGGCAGCTCAGAAATGGACGCATCCATGTATTCTGGTGCGGACGAGGTTCGCTGCCGCGTAGGCAGCTCAGAAACCATTGGGATAGTCCGCCGTCGGCGGGATGATGTTCGCTGCCGCGTAGGCAGCTCAGAAATACGAGGAAATCTGATGGCGAACGATCTCCTCGTTCGCTGCCGCGTAGGCAGCTCAGAAAAGCCAGCAGTGCCCTTGGCCAGCCCAGTCATGGTTCGCTGCCGCGTAGGCAGCTCAGAAAATGTCCTCAAATTTCTTGCCGCCAGACATATCGTTCGCTGCCGCGTAGGCAGCTCAGAAAAGCCCCATCTGCTTGCGCTGGCACTGCTTGTAGTTCGCTGCCGCGTAGGCAGCTCAGAAAAATTCGCCTTCTTTTGCGGGCTGGATATTCGGCGTTCGCTGCCGCGTAGGCAGCTCAGAAAACAAACCCCGCAGCACCAGCCAGCGCACCAACGTTCGCTGCCGCGTAGGCAGCTCAGAAAGGGCGCAAGTTGATGTCCGTGGCCACGAACACGTTCGCTGCCGCGTAGGCAGCTCAGAAATCTCTGTACGTTCCTGTGCTGGTCTTGGGCGCGTTCGCTGCCGCGTAGGCAGCTCAGAAAATAGAGAACGGCCATGTGGTGGGCACGCCATTGTTCGCTGCCGCGTAGGCAGCTCAGAAAGTATGCACCGGCAGGTGCGGGTCGTAGGGAACGTTCGCTGCCGCGTAGGCAGCTCAGAAACGCTGATGGTGCCGCGCCCGCCAGCCAGGTTGCGTTCGCTGCCGCGTAGGCAGCTCAGAAAAGCACGCACTGGCGGGGGAAGCTCTCCACGATGTTCGCTGCCGCGTAGGCAGCTCAGAAAAACGAGTGGCAGACATTCGGGCAGTGTTTTGCGTTCGCTGCCGCGTAGGCAGCTCAGAAAACCGCCCAAAAAGCCGTTGACGACGGCGCTGAGTTCGCTGCCGCGTAGGCAGCTCAGAAAACATCGAAATTCAGCTGGCTATCCACGGTGGGGTTCGCTGCCGCGTAGGCAGCTCAGAAAACCATCTCGGCCTACGGCATTACCGACGCATTGTCCTCTGCCGCGTAGGCTTATGAACACTCATCCGCGCGCCCGCGTTGCCCAACCCATTCAGCGCCGGGCATCGCGGAAGGTGGCGGGACGACCGCGCGGCGGCGCGTATCAGGCGTGAACTGGCAGCTGGCGCCCGCCCATGCTGCGCTGGCCGCTATTCTTACCATAGCGATCGGCGCTCAGCCCGTCGGTGCTGATGTCGGGCTGGCGGCCCAGCGTCAAGTCGGCCAGCAGCTTGCCGCTGCCGCAGGCCATGGTCCAGCCCAGGGTGCCGTGGCCGGTGTTGACCAGCAGGTTGTCCCAGCCAGGGGCGCGGCCCAGGATGGGCGTGCCGTCGGGGGTCATGGGGCGCAGGCCGGTCCAGAACGATGCGGCGGGCACGTCGCCCGCGCCTGCAAACAAGCCTTGCGTGACCAGTTCCAGCGTCTCGCGGCGGCGCGGGTTCAGGCGCAGGTCGTGCCCCGCCAGCTCGGCCATGCCGCCCACGCGAATGCGGTTGCCCAGGCGGGTGACGGCGACTTTGTACGTCTCGTCCATCACGGTGGACCGTGGCGCGCGGGCTTCATCGACGATGGGCACCGTCAGCGAATAGCCTTTGACGGGGTACACAGGCACGTCCAGCCCCAGCGTGCCCAGCAGCTCGTGCGATGCGCAGCCCAGCGCCACCACCACCCGGTCGGCGCTCAGCAGCTCGCTTTCGCCGGTGTGGCTGGCGTCGCGCGCGCCGTTGTGGCGGGCGATGTGCACTCCGGTCACGGTGCGGCCCTGCGTTTGCAGGCGCTGCACGTCCACCCCGTAGCGGAACTGCACGCCCAGCCCGCGCGCCAATTCGGCCAGGCGCTGGGTGAACTGGTGGCAGTCGCCGGTTTCGTCGCCGGGCAGGTGCAGGCCGCCCACCAGGCCCGGCGCGTGGGCCAAGGCGGGCTCGATCTCGGGCAGCTCATCGGCGCGCAGTTCGCGGAATGGCACCTCGCATTCGCGCAGCACGGCGATGTCGCTTTGCACGGCCTGCAGCTGCTTGGGCGTGCGAAACACCTGCAGCGTGCCCAGCGTCCGCTGGTCGTACTGGATGCCCGTGTCGGCGCGCAGTTGGCGCAGGCAGTCGCGGCTGTACTCGGCCACGCGCGTCATGCGCTCTTTGTTGACGGCGTAACGCGCGCTGGTGCAGTTCTTGAGCATCTGCGCCATCCAGCGCAGCTGAAACAGGCTGCCATCGGCGCGAATGGCCAGCGGCGCGTGGCGCTGCAGCATCCATTTCAGCGCTTTGACCGGGATGCCTGGCGCCGCCCACGGCGTGCTGTAGCCGGGCGATACCTGCCCAGCGTTGGCAAAGCTGGTTTCCAGCGCGGCGCCGTCCTGTCGCTCGACCACGGTGACTTGCGCGCCGCCGCGCGCCAGGTAGTAAGCGGTGGTGACGCCGACCACGCCGCCGCCCAGAACGATGACCTTCATAACGCTGCCCCTGTGCCAGAACCTGCGGCGCCCGAATGGCTTGCAGTGAAGTGCAAACTGTAGGAGCATCTATGCAGCAAACACCACTGAAGTAATCCGGTTTCACAGCGATATTCACTGCCAAACCGGCCCACGCACCGAGCTGACCGACACAACCCGCCGCCGCACCATGACCGTGCCTGAACTTGACCGCATCGACCGCAAGATCCTGGACGCGCTGCAACGCCAGGGCCGCCTGCCGCTGACCGAGCTGGCGCACGAGGTGGGCTTGTCCACCTCACCCGTTACCGAGCGGGTGCGCCGGCTGGAGCGCGCGGGCGTCATCACCGGCTACCACGCGCGGGTGGACCCGGTGGCGATGGGGCGCCCGCTGCTGGTGTTTGTGGAATTGACGCTGTCGTCCAAATCCGGCGAGCTGTTCGAGAAGCTGCGCGCCGAGCTGGTGCACGAGCCGCGCGTGCTCGAATGCCACCTGGTGTCCGGCCGTTTTGACTACCTGATCAAGGCGCGGCTATCGGCCATGAGTGAGTACCGCGAACTGCTGGCGCAGATCCTGCAAAAAATCCCCGTGCCCGCGCAAAGCAACAGCTACGTGGTGATGGAGGAGATCAAGGAAAGCTTGATGCTGCCGGTGGATGTACCGCGGGGTTGATTCGCGCCTATTGAGAGGGAAAAAGGCCACTGGCGCACGGTGCAACTGCGCTGGTAGCTATCAAAAACGTAGTTGCACCTGGCCCCGCAGCCGCTCGGCCAGGGGCCGCGCGCCGGCTCGCCGCGCCAATCAGGCCGCTGGCTGCAGCGCCAGGCCCGCGTGCTCGCGCAGCGGGTGGAAGTGGATCTTGGGAAAGCGCTCTTGCGCCAGCCGCACGTCGTACGGGCTGGTGCACAGAAAGGCCAGCGCGTCCGCCGCGTCGTGTGCCAGGCGCAGGGGGTAGGCGTGCTCGAACTCGCGCAGCTCGGCCGGGGTGTCGGCGGTGATCCAGCGCGCGCCGGTGTACTGGCAGCCTTCCAGGCGCACGTCGCAGTCGTACTCGGCTTTCAGGCGGTGCTGCACCACTTCGAACTGCAGCTGGCCCACCGCGCCCAGCAGCATGTTGCCGCCCGCGTCGGGCTTGAACACCTGGATGGCGCCCTCTTCGCCCAGCTGCATCAGGCCCTGCTGCAACTGCTTGGTGCGCAGGGGGTTCTTCAGCACCACGGTCATGAACATCTCGGGCGCGAAAAAGGGCAGGCCGGTGAACTGCAGGCTGGGCCCGTCGGTGATGCTGTCGCCCAGCTGCACGCCGCCGTGGATGGTGAAACCGATGATGTCGCCGGCGTAGGCTTCATCTACGGCTTCACGGCGTTGCGACATGAAGGTCACCACGCTGGTGGGGCGCAGCTCTTTGGCGGTGCGCTGCACCTTCATCTTCATGCCCGGCGTGTACTTGCCGCTGGCCACGCGCACGAAGGCGATGCGGTCGCGGTGGTTGGCGTCCATGTTGGCCTGCACCTTGAAGACCACGCCTGAAAAACTGTCGTCTTCGGGCCGCACGGTTCTTTCTTCGCGCTGGCGGTTGACCTCGGTGTACGCCACGCGCGGGCCGGGCGGGGGCGACATGTCCACCACCGCGTCCAGCACCTCCATCACGCCGAAGTTGTTGACGCCGGAGCCGAAGAACACCGGCGTGAGCTTGCCGGCCAGAAAGGCTTCGTGGTCCCACGCAGCCGAGGCGCCCACGGCCAGCTCCATGCTTTCCAGCGCATCGTCGAAGGCCTGGCCGAAGCGCGCGCGCAGCTTGTCGGCCTCGGCCAGTGGAATCACTTCAAAGTCTTGCGGGCGCTTTTCGCTGCCGGGCGCGAACACCGTCATGCTTTGCGTGCGCAGGTTGATGATGCCGCCAAAGCTCTTGCCCTGGCCCACCGGCCAGGTGATGGGGCAGCAGGGCATGCCCAGCTCGCGCTCCACCTCGTCCATGATGTCCAGCGGGTCGCGCACCTCGCGGTCCATCTTGTTGACGAAGGTGATGATGGGCGTGTCGCGCTGGCGGCACACCTCGATGAGCCGCCGCGTCTGGCTTTCCACGCCGTTGGCCGCGTCGATCACCATCAGGGCCGAATCCACGGCGGTGAGCACGCGGTAGGTGTCTTCGGAGAAGTCCTTGTGGCCGGGCGTGTCGAGCAGGTTGATGACGTGGTCGCGGTAGACCATCTGCATCACGCTGGAGGCCACCGAAATGCCGCGCTGCTTCTCGATCTCCATCCAGTCGCTGGTGGCATGGCGGCTGGCCTTGCGGCCCTTCACGGCGCCGGCGATCTGGATCGCGCCCGAAAACAGCAGCAGCTTCTCCGTCAGCGTGGTCTTGCCCGCGTCAGGGTGGGAGATGATGGCGAAGGTGCGGCGACGCCGGGTTTCGGAAGCGTTCGACAAGGTAGGTGATGCCAGGCAGGGTAACCCGCCATTTTAAGCGGCGGGGGCATTTCTGCAGGCAGCATCTCAACGAAGCGTGAGCGGGGCCGCGGGCAGCATCGCGCTGGGCCCGGCGCGCCTGAATGACGCCGTGGCCGCGCCGGCGCAGGCCTTGCTAGTCGGTGCGTGCGCGCTGCCCGCCGGTCTGGCCCGGCGCCAGCGCGTCCAGCGCCGATTCGATCTGCGCGATCTCGGGGTGCGCCGCGTCCATCCCCAGGCGCTTTTCCACCGCGCGCACCAGGGGCATGATGAGTTGCCGGTAGGTGACTGACAACGACAGCAGCGCGTCGACCATGCGCTGCTCTTGCGCGGAATCGCTGTGTGTGTCCAGCGCCAGGGTGCTTTCGCGCAGCGCTTGCAAGGCGGCGGTGCTGGCGTCCAGGCTGGCGCGCATTTGCTGCTGCGACTGGGTGGTGCCGTGGCGCAGTTGGTCGGCCACCTCGCCCAGCGCCTGCAACGGGGCTTGCAACTGCGTCAGGGCATCCTGCTGCGCAGCCAACTGCGTGCTGCGGGCGGCATCGGCGGCGGCGATCTGGGTGGCCAGGCCCGCCAGCGGCTGGTGAAGGCCCTCCTGGAGCTGACGGGCGAGCTCGGTCACCAATGGCGCGGCGCTTTCGGCCAGAGGCTGGCGCGGCGCCAGCGCTTCCACGCCACGCGCAATGTCCAGCAAACCATTGGTCACGCGAATGCTGGGGTCGTCCGCGGCGCCGCCCAGCTTGCGCTGGCGCTGAAAGTCGGCGCGGATCTGGGCCCAGCGGTCGGCTTCTTCGGCGGTGGGGCGGCCCAGCAGCTCGGCCAGTTGCAGCAGGTTCTCTTCAGCGCCGGTGGTTAGCGTCTGCGCCTCGCCGCGGTAGTGGTCGCGCAGCAGCGCGTCCAGCTCGTCGTCGCGCATCAGCGCCGTGACCTGCGGGGCCAGCCGGCTCATGTTGCGGTAGCTGCCCTGGAGGCGAAACGGGGGCTTGTCGCGGTAACGGTCGTCCTGGGCGGCGGATTCGATGTACGCCAGGTTCACCTTGAGCAGCACGTCGCGCACCTTGAACAGGCGCTGCAGCAAGGCCTTCAGCTCGTCCAGCTCCACGGCGCTGTAGGGGTGGCTGAAGCTGCCGGTGTCGATGGCCTCGCCCTGGGCCAGGCGCACCAGCAGCTGCACGTCTTTCGGCTCGCGCGCGGCCAGCGGCTGGGTCACGGGGTTGGCGGTCAGGCTGTTTTCGATGTACGACAGGGCGAACACCGCCTCGCGGCCAGACAGCACATCGCCCAGGTTGTAGATGTCGGCGCGGTTGGCCAGCATGTCCGGAATGCGGAACACATCGCCCGACTCGGTGTAGGGGTTGCCGGACATCACCAGCGCAAAGCGCTTGCCGCGCATGTCCCAGGTGCGCGGCTGGCCCTGCCACACGCCTTCGATGCGGCGTGTGCCGTCGGCCAGCGCGATGAATTTCTGCAGGAACTCGGGGTGTGTGTGCTGGATGTCGTCCAGGTACAGCATCACGTTGCTGCCCATGGCCAGGCCCAGGTTGAGCTTTTCCAGCTCTTGCCGGGCCGCGCTGTTGGGCGCGGTGCTGGGGTCGATGCTGGTCACGCCGTGGCCCAGTGCCGGGCAGTTGATGCGCACAAACACCAGGCCCAACCGGTTGGCGATGTACTCCATCAGCGTGGTCTTGCCGTAGCCGGGGGGCGAGATCAGCAGCAGCAGGCCCATGCGGTCGGTGCGCGCGCCATCCCCCGCATTGCCCGCCGCGCCCAGTTGCTTGGCCAGGTTGTTGCCCACCAGGGGCAGGTACACCTCGTCGATCAAGCGGTTGCGCACGAAGGTGGCCAGCGGCTTGGCCTGGAACTGCTCCAGATGCAGGCGCGCTTTCTCGTGCATCAGCAGTTCATGCCGCACAGCCTGCAGGCGCCGGAATCCCGGCGCCGCGTAGCCCTCGTGGTGCCGCACGCGACGGCGGAAGTCGTTCAGGTTGAAGCGCAACTGCCCGTCATGGATGCGCGGGTGCTCGCTGCGCAGGCCGGTTACCACCGTGTCCAGCGATGCGTTGACGCGGCTGCGCGCGGTGTCAAAAGCGAGGGCGGTGGCGGCATCGTCGATCCACGCGAGCGCGCCGTCGCCACTTTCTGGGGTGAGCGCAAACGCATGCAGCCAGCCGCGCGCCAGGCGCCAGCGCTCCAGCGGCGTGGCCGCTTGCAGGTCGCGTTGCCAGGCGCTGGCCAGGCCGCCCCGGTCCAGGTGGCGCTGCAGCGCCTGCACCAGGTCTTGCCCCGTGCCGCTGATCGTCCAGGGCACGGTGGCGTCAGCAGTTTCAACCGCTGCCAGCTCGCGCACCAGATAGGCGGCGGCTTCTTGTGCCAGCGTGTTCAGCAGGGCGTCGCGTTGGGGGCGGGGCACGTCGGCGTTATCGGGTTTCAGGTCGATGCCCAAGCCACTCGCCAAATCGGGCAGCCATTCCTGCGCCAGCACAGGATCGGCCTGCAAGAAGTGGCGCAGTGCGGCGGCGGCCTCAGCCTCCAGCGTGTCGCGCGGGGCGGTTTGGACGAACACCTGCGCGATTTGCTGAGCGCTGCGTGCGCGCCGCGCCAACGACTGGCGGCTCTCATCGCGCAGACCTTCCCACCAGAACAGCTGTGCCAGCGCGCGTTCGGCCGGGCCGTACAGCAGCAGCCCGCATGCCGCTTGCATGGGCGCCAGCACGCGCACGATGGCCAGCGCGTCGTCATCGTGAATGCCGCGCTGGTAGCCCTCTTGATAGCGGCTGGCGGCAAAGCGACGCAGCGATTCCAGCAGGGCCGCAGGCGGCGGCGCGTCGGGCGCGGCGCTGCCTTGCGCGTGCTCGGTCAGCTGCACCAGCAGCTCGTTCCAGCCCGGCTCGGCCTCGCCGCGCTGCAGGGCTTGCAGCCATTCGGCGGCCAGGTATTCGGCGCGGGCCAGTTGCGGCGTTTCAGACACCAGCGCCTGAGGCCAGAAGGGGCGCAGCGCTTCGAGCTGCGTGTCTTGGGCGGGCGCCAGGTAGTCGGTGCCGGTGATCTGCCAGGCCAGGCCGTCGCCGTGGCCGACCAGCGTCAGGTCCAGCGGCTGCTTGTTGACGGTGAAGGTGTGGCTGCCCAGCTTCAGACCGCCTTCGGTGCCGGCCGACAATTCACGCTGGTCGCGCACCGCGCGCACCGCCTGGTCGCGGGCGGTCTTCAGGCGCGTGTCGATGTCGTCGGCCGCCACGGCGGCGCCCAGGCGGCGCAGCTCTTGCACCTGTTCGCGCAGCTTGGCCAGCATCGGGTCGGACGCGAAATAGCTGTGCACCTGCGCCAGGTCGGTCAGTGCGGCCACGCGCCGGCCAACGCCATCCAGAATGCGGCCCGCCGCATCGGCCAGGGCCTTGGCGCGGCGTTGCTGGCCTTCCACCAGACTCTGGCGGCGTGCCGAGAGGGCTTCGTACACCGTTTCGCGCTGGGTAGCGATGTCGGTGAGGAACTCCTCCTGCTCGGCAAAGCGGCCTTCGATGTCTTCCAGCTGCGCCAGCAGGCGCGTCAGCGCTTCGTCGCACTTCTCGGGCGTGTCGGACAGCTCCAGCGCGTTTTCCACCGCTTGCGCAAACAGCTTGAACTGCGCGCCAAACTCGGCGCGCTGCTCGGCCGCGCCCAGGTTGCGGCGCCGCGCGCGGGCATCGGCGCGCAGGCGGTTGATGTCGGCGTACAGCAGCGCGATGCGGTCCAGGATGGCGGTGCGCTGCACCGCGTCGCCGCCCGGCAGATTGCCGAGCTGCTCGCTGAGCAGGTCCAGGCCGGCGGCCTCGGCATCGAGCGCTTGCAGCTGCTCGCCGATCAGCGTGGCCGTGGCCGCCTGCGGCAGCGCGGCGGCCACGTCGGTCAGCGCTTTTTGCTGGCCGTCAAAGGCCTGGTCCTGCGCCAGAAACTGCATGGCGCGCTCGCCCACGCGCTGCTGTTCGGCCGCCAGCTGGGCGGCCATTTCGTCGATGCGGGGCAGATCCACGTAGCGCAGGTCGCGCAGCAGGTGCAGCTCGCCCTGGCGCTGGCGCAGGCGGTTCAGCGCACGCACGAAGTCTTGCGGCGTGCGCCACATCTGGCTGGCGATCTCGGTCATCAGCTCGCGCTGCTGGCCTTCGGCTTTTTGCAGGGCGCGGGCGGTGTCCTGGCGGATGCTCTCGACCTTCTCGAATTCGCCCAGTGTGGCCTGCGCCGCTTGCTCGATGCCTTGCAGGTCAGCGTCGGCGTGGCTGGCCTCGGCCGCGTCCAGCCAGAAGTAGGCGTCGCGGGCGCGCTGGCATTGGCGGATCAAGTCTTCGTAGGCGGTGCGCGTGGGCACCTGTTCGCGCACGGCACGCGCGATGCCCAGCAGGTCAGAGATACCGCGCACCAGATCGGCATTGCCAACGCGCGCGAAAAAGCCCGTGCCCGTGGGCTGGCGGCTGGCGTATTCCTCGGTCGCAAACGGCGTGCGCCACAGCTGCATGGGGTGCACGCGCGTGGCTTCACCGCGCGCCGCCTGAAAGACCAGCATGCGCCCGTCGGGGAAAGCGCTGTACCCGTCGGCCAGGATAGGCGGCGCGAGGGCTTTGTCGATCAGGTTGTAGGTGAAGATGGCGTAGCTGCCCGCGTCCAGCGTGGCCGGGCTGCCTTGCGGGGGCGGCATGGTGCCGTAGAAGATGTAGGCCACGTCCTCGCCGTTGGGCGAGCGTTTCATGCGCGTGAAGCGCAGTTGGCCGGTCAGCTCGGGCGGCAAGTCAAAGCGCTTGTGCTCGCCCGACTGCAGGTAGTAGCCGCCCGGAAAGATGATGCCGTGGTCTTCCGGCAGCTGCATGCACGAAGCACCGATGGCGTCGATGCGCACCACCTGCTGCGTGCGCTGGTTGTAGACCAGGTAGCGCGTTTGCTGCTCGCGGTACGGGCGAACCTGCAGCAGGATCATTAGGCCCAGCTTGGCGTACGCGATTTCCGCGTCGCCCAGGGCCTGGTTGGCGTCGTCGACCGGCTCGTCGTACAGCCCCAAGCCGGTATCGGTGTTGTTCTCGACCTTGACGGTCAGCGTGCCGCCGATGGTTTCGACAAACAGCGTGTCCAGCACGTTGATGTGCGGGTGCGCGCCGCCCACGTGGTTCTCGCGCGTCAGCGGCGTCCAGCTGAAGTCGTGGCTGGGCGGCGGCGCCAGGTCGCGTTCGCCGCGGTTGTCCACGTACTTCAGCGAACCGTCGTTGCCGCGCGCCCAGCGGAACACGCGGATGTCGCTGGCCGTCTGCCCGATCTGGAACGAGGCCAGCAAAAAGTCTTGCGTGGGCCGCAGCAGCTGCAGCGTGGCCTGCTTGTAATAGGTGTACAGCTCGTTGAAGTCGGCGACAAAGCGCGGGTCGTCCAGAAAGCTGCCGGCGATGGGTACCGGCACCAGCTCGTCGCCTTCCGGGGCGCCCTGCGCGCCGGCCTCTGGCGCCGCCAGCTCATAGATGGCGAACACGTCTTCCACCCGCGTCTCGCGCCGCAGGCCCATGAAGACGTTGTAGCCAAACAGCAGACGGTTGCCGCCGATATAGGCCAGATCGCGCGCCACGCAGTTGTGTTCGGTGCGCGCGCGCAGGCGCATCAGCAGCTCTTGATCGCGCTGGCCGAATTGTTCAATGCGCGCGGCGTTCAGCGTTTGCGCCTTCGTCAGCAGCGCATCGCCCTGCGCCTCCAGGCGCTTTTTCAGCAGGTCGTAGCTGCTGCTTTCGGCCACGCTGGCGTCGATGGCGGAGTCGGGCGTGGTGGTCATGGCGTTGGCTTTTAAAAAGTGGCGCCAGCGCTTGTGTATCAAGCGCTGGCAGCTATCAAATTTGATTTTTTGAAGTCTGCTTGGGGCGCAGGCCGTAGAAGAAGACCCATGCTGCAAGGAAGTACACCACCGGGTAGGCGACCACGTAGCCCAGCAGCGCTAGGTACGCCGCCGCACGGTCTTGTGCCGCCACCAGCGCGTGCACCAAGGCCAAGCCCAGCGCCACGGTGTAGCCCAGCAGCACCGCGTACGCGGCGATGGTGGCCGCGTGCAGCACCACGTGCCGCCTGCCTGGCAGCCGCAGCGTGCCGCGCGAGAGCTGGCGAGGGATATCCACCAGGCGATGGATGGCCAGGCCGAAGACCAAGGGCACCAGGAGGATGGGCAGGATGAACATGGCCGGCGCTAGCGCGTCAATGCGCCCTCGGGGGCGCGCAGCAGCGCCGGCAGCTCCTCAGCCCGCGGTTGCGTCGCCAGCCAGTGGCGAAAGGGCCGCGCTTCGTCCGCGCGCGCCGCCGTGGCGTTGCGATGCAATGGTTTGCTCATGCCACCTCGTGCTATTAAAAAAGAAGCTGCTGGCGCTTGATTGCTGTGGTCTGGCGGTACATAAATGCCAAAACCGTTGCCATCAGGCGCGTTCGGCCATCACTTGGGCGTGGTCAGGCTTTGCGTCAGTTGTTGCAGCGCCTGCTTTTGGTCTGCCGTGCCGCTTTGCATCACGCGCGCGATCAGCGCCGACACCGTCAGGCTTTGCAGCTCACCCGACGATTGCCCCGCCGCACCCAGGATCTGCTTGACGTCTTCCACCACGTCGCGCTGGCCCGCCAGCTGCTCCTTGAAGGCCACCTGCAGCGTGTCGCTCTTGTTGACGGCCGCGTCGATGCCCTTGCCCACGGACAGCGCGCGCACGAAGCTGTCGAAATAGTCGCCCTGGCCACCCACGATGTCGATGCGTGCGTTTTTCAGCGCCACGCCCAGCACCTCGGCCTGTTCCTTGGCGATCAGCTGCTGTGCCTCGATCTGCTTGAGTGTTTCGAGGTGCGCGCGCTCCAGGCGCATGCGGTATTCCTCGTGCTCGCGCGTTTCCTGGCTCATGGCCTTCATGGCTTCGAACTTCTCTTTCAGCCCGCGCGCTTCGGCGTTGAACTTCACGTCGATGTTGTGCGCCTCGGCGTCGCCCATCTTGGCCAGTGCCTCCGCGTCCACCGAGCGCACCAGCGCTTCGGCCTGGCCGACTTTTTCCTTGCCGGCCGCTTCGGCTTCCATGCGGGCGCGCAAGCCCACCGCCTCGGCCTGGGCCTGCACTTCGATGACCTGCGCTTCGGCGCGGCCCACTTTTTCCTTGCCGGTGGCTTCGGCCTCCAGCGTGGCCAGCTTGGCGCTGGCGCTGGCCACCTGCACCTTGGCCTCGGCCAGGCCGGGGGCTGCCGTCAGCGCTTCGATGCCCTCGGCGTCGCGTTTCTTCGCTTCGGCCTCGCGCTCGGCCACCTTCAGGCGCGCGTCGGCCAGCATCAGGTCTTCGGCGGCTTTGTGGCGCGCCTTGCGTTCTTGCGCTTCGGCGGCCTTCACTTCCAGGATGACTTTTTCCTCGGCCGCCGCTTCGGCGCCGATCACCAGTGCCTTGCGCGTGCGATCAGCTTCGGCCACTTCGCGCACTTCCTTGATGGCCTCTTCCTGCTCGGCCACCGTGCGTTCGACTACGATGCGCTCGCGGATCACGTCGGCAATGGCTTTCTTCTGCACTTCGACCGACTTGTCCTTCTCGATGCGCTGCAGCGTCACTTCCTTCTCGCGCGCCACCACTTCCAGCTCTTGCGCGCGCGTCACGCGTTCTTGCTCGACCACCACGGCGCGCTTGCGGTTGTTCTCGGCCACTTCCTTTTCGCGCAGCACGTTTTCGTTTTGCACGGCAATCTGCTGTTCGGCCTGCAGGCGCGCCAGCTCGGAGCGGCTGCGCTCCTCGGCCTGGATCTTGGCAGTCTCGGCTTCTTCGCGTGCCTTCACGGTGGCGACTTCACGCGCCTGGCGCGCCATGGCGTCGGCCTGCTGGCGCTCCAGCTCCAGCAGTGCCTCTCGCGTCTCCACGTCCTTCTTCTTGATCTGCATTTCTTCGTTGCGGCGCAGCTCATTGGTGGTGACGTGCTCCACCGCCGTCAGTTGCGTGATCTTCTTGATGCCCTGCGCGTCGAGGATGTTGTTGGAATCCAGGCGCGCCAGCGGTGTCTGCTCGAGGTAGTCAATGGCCGAGCTTTCAAGCACGTAGCCGGACAGGTCGTTGCCGATCTGGCTCATGATCTTGTCGCGGAACACGTCGCGCGCGTCGTACAGGTCCACGAAATCCATGGCCTTGCCCACGGTCTTCAGTGCTTCGGAGAACTTGGCCGAAAACAGGTCTTCCAGCGTGGACTGGTTGGAGGCGCGGTCGCAGCCGATGGATTGCGCCACGTGCAGCACGTCCTCTGAAGTCTGGTTCACGCGAACGAAGAACTTCACCTTGATGTCGGCGCGGATGTTGTCGGCGCAGATCAAGCCCTGGTCGCCCGAGCGGTCGATCTCGATCGTCTTGATCGAGATGTCCATCAACTCGGCCTTGTTGATGATGGGCAGCACCAGGCCGCCGGTGAAGGTCACCTTGGGCTCGCCCTTGAAGGGGTTGATGATCAGCGCGTGGCCTTGCTCGACCTTGTGATAGAAGCGCGAGAACAGGGCAAAGATGCCGAACAGCACGACGACCGAAACGCCGGCAACGACCAGGAAAGTGATGACCGAAGGAGACATGAAGCGACTCGCTAGAGAGGGTTGAACCAGGGGTGTGGGCCGCTGCCCGCGCGCACGGCGCGCGTCAACGGCGCAGCGGATACAGAGTCGTCTTCATGTTTCTCCCTCCAGTGCTTGGACCAGGTAGCGCCGCTGGGCGGCGTCGTATTCGGTGATGACGGCGCGGCTGCCGCGCGTCAAGGTATTGGGTGTGGCGGCCCACACGCGGATCAAAATGCCCGCGCCGCGCTGGGCCACCTCGGCATGGCCTTCGCGCTCGTCCACGCTGCCGGTGGTGATGACGCAAACTTGCCCCACCAGCTCGTTGTTGCTGCGCCCGTACTGCGTCACAAACAAGCCGCGCAGCGGCCGCACCAGGCGCGCCGTGACGATGATCGACAGCGCAAAGCACACGGCGAGCAGCACAAGCCCCACCACAATCTTGAGCAGCAGCGTGGGCACCCACGGCATGAGCCAGATCGACGCCAGCGTGCACATCGTCCAGCCCGTGAGCACCAGCAGCGTGACCACGATGGAGAACGGCACGCCGGTCAGGCCAAAGGCCACGACGTAGCTGGCGATGGTGCTCAGGTCGCTGGGGTCGGCCAGATCCAGGTCAATGTCGCTTTCGCCGAAATCCACCATGCCGATCACGGCGGCCACCCAGTACACCAGCACCACCGCCAGCAAGATGCTGTAGACGATGGCGGGAAAGCCCAAGATGACGGCGATGAATTCCTGCATGGCGGCTGGCTGGGTCGGGGGTTGCGAAGGTGAATGGCGGTGGTTGGGTCAGCTTTTGCGTTTCTTGGGCGCCGGGCGGGGCGGCACGAAGGCAATCAACTCTTGCGTGGCCGCCTCTTTGATGCCCAGGCGGTCGTCGGGCGACAGGCCGTAGCGTTCGGCCAGCATCGCGTAGTCCGAGGCGTCCAGCGTCACGGTCAGCCTGGGGCGCTTAGGGCGCGCCGCCACTGGCAGGCCCAGCACGCTGCGGATTTGTTGCGACGTGGACACGTTGTCGTGAAACGCCGCCACGCGAATGGCCTCCAGCACCGCTTCTTCGACATCGAAGGCCACCTGCACCGCTTCCAGCGCGCGGTCGGAGCGCTGCCAGCGCTGGGGCTTGCTGCGCGGCGGGGCCGGTGGGACGGGGCTCATGCTGGGGCGCGCTGCGGCGGCTCGGGTGTTCAGGCGGACGGCGTGTCGCCGTTGCCCGTGACGGGCGATGCGGCTGAGGCGGGCGCAGCCTGGCGGGCGCGCAGCCGCGCCATCACCGCTTGCGCGCGGCTCTTGTCGTTGTCGCCAATGCCCGCCGCAGCCAGCTCGTTGTCCAGCGCCTTGTGGCCGAACTCTTTCTCCAGCGCTTCAGCGGCGGCCATGCGGTCGGCCAGGTCCTCGTGCCGCTTCTTGATGCGCTCCAGTGACTCGCGGGCGCTGGTCAGCTTAGAGCCAGTGCTGCCGATGTTGTCCGAGATGGATTGCGTGGCGCGGTAAACGCTTTCGGTGGTCTTGGCGATGCCGATCTCGCGCTCATGTTCGCGCACGCGCCCTTCGGCCGCCTTGATCAAGTCCTTCAGGCGCGACACCTGCACCGCAAAACCGGCGTGCGACGCCGTTTGCGCTTGCAGCTCCGCCTCTAGCCCGGCCACGCGTTCGGCCACCTTCAAGGCCAGGCCGTCCTCGGTTTTCTCCAGCGCCTGCAGCGCCAGATCTTCCTGGCGGCGGATGTCGCCCTGGATGCGCTCGATCTCGCGTGCGGACTGCATCTCTTTGGCCATCACCGAGGTCAGTTCGGTCTTGGCTTCGGCGATGCTGGCCTTGGCGTCGACGATTTCCTGCTCATAGATGCGGGTGGCGTTGCTGTCCACCACGCTCTGGCCGATTTCGCGGGCGCTGCCGCGCAGCAGGGTGACGAGTTTTTTGATGACGGACATGGCGGGGCTCCAGTGGGTTCGGTTGGGGGCTTCAGCGCAGGTAATCGGCCAGCGCGTCAAGGGCGTCCAGGGCGTTGTCGCTCAGCACGGCGACTTCGTGCGCCACGTCTTCGGCGCGGGCGCCGTACGACAGGGCACCGATGAGTACGTATCGCGTGCCCACGCGGCCAAAGGCCGACAGTGGCACGGACGGGTTCAGGTCCAGCAGGGCAGAGTGCAGTTCGGCGCGGCGCTCGGGCACCACGTCGTCGTCGGTCCACAGGTAGCACAGGCAGATGGTCTGCGCGTCCGAGCAGGTGACGAAGATGGGCAGCTCCTGCCGCCCTTCGATGCTGACCTGGATCACCGGCACATCACCAGCGATGGGCTGAATCTGCACACCTACGCCGCCCATCAGCGCGGACAGCAGCGTGTCCAGGTTGCTCAGTTGGTTGAACAGGTTGTTCATGCGCGTCCTCCTTGGTGGCGGGCTCTGGGCTGCCGGGCGGGTGCGGCGGCAGGGATTTTTCTTGTGACTCCAGTGTGCAAATACTGACATGTCATGTCAAGCACTTTTGACATGTCATGTCGAAAATCCCGTTGCCCATTTGCGCTGGCTGAACGGTGGGACGGCGCGCCGGCGGGTATACTTGCGGCCATTCCCCGAGGGGCGTTGCAGCGCCGGGTGCCGCACAGGCAGCCACGGCGTGAGGCTCGGGAACGCATTTCGCAACGACGCTCACCCACTGAACAGGCGTGGTGAGTTTTCTGTCGAAGCCTCGCTTCAGTGGTTTGTTTCTTTGACCGGCCTTCATGGCCACAGGACCAACCGATGAACGCCCGCTTGAAAAACCCCGTGTCCGCCGATTCGGCCATCGCCGACATCAACCTCGCCCCGTGGGGCCGCAAGGAAATCGCCATTGCCGAGACCGAGATGCCCGGTCTGATGGCCATTCGCGACGAATTTGCCAAGAAAAAGCCGCTGAAAGGCGCCCGCATCACCGGCAGCCTGCACATGACGATCCAGACGGCCGTGCTGATCGAGACGCTGCAGGCGCTGGGCGCCGACGTGCGCTGGGCTTCTTGCAACATCTTCAGCACGCAAGACCACGCCGCCGCCGCCATTGCCGCCAGCGGCACGCCGGTGTTCGCCATCAAGGGCGAATCGCTCAAGGATTACTGGGATTACACCCACCGCATCTTTGAATTCGGCAAGAAAGGCAGCAAGGGCGAAGGCCCCAATATGATCCTGGACGACGGCGGCGACGCCACGCTGCTGATGCACCTGGGCAAGCAGGCCGAGACCAACCCCAAGGTTCTCGCCAACCCCAAGAGCGAAGAAGAAAAGGTGCTGTTTGCCGCGATCAAGGCCAAGCTCAAGGAAGACGCCACCTGGTACAGCCGCAAGAGCGCTGAGATCCTGGGCGTGACCGAAGAAACCACCACCGGCGTGCACCGCCTGAAGGAAATGTCGGCCGCCGGTTCGCTGATGTTCCGCGCCATCAACGTGAACGACAGCGTCACCAAGTCGAAGTTCGACAACCTGTACGGCTGCCGCGAATCGCTGGTGGACGGCATCAAGCGCGCTACCGACGTGATGGTGGCCGGCAAGGTCGCTGTGGTCTGCGGCTACGGCGACGTAGGCAAGGGCAGTGCGCAGGCGCTGCGCGCACTGAGCGCCCAGGTGTGGGTGACCGAGGTGGACCCGATCTGCGCGCTGCAGGCCGCCATGGAAGGCTATCGCGTGGTCACCATGGAAGACGCCGCGCCGCTGGCCGACATCTTTGTGACCTGCACCGGCAACAAGGACGTCATCACCTACAAGCACATGAAGGCCATGAAAGACCAGGCCATCGTCTGCAACATCGGTCACTTTGACAACGAGATCGACGTGGCTGGCCTGGAGGCCAAGTGCAAGTGGGAAGAGATCAAGCCTCAGGTGGACCACGTGATCTTCCCCGGTGGCAAGCGCATCATCCTGCTGGCCAAGGGCCGCCTGGTGAACCTGGGCTGCGCCACCGGCCACCCCAGCTACGTGATGAGCAGCAGCTTTGCCAACCAGACCATCGCGCAGATCGAGCTGTTCACCCGCCCCGACGCGTACGAAGTCGGCCAGGTGTATGTGTTGCCCAAGCACCTGGACGAGAAGGTCGCGCGCCTGCAACTGGCCAAGCTGAACGCCAAGCTGACTGAGCTGACGACCGAGCAGGCCAAGTACATCGGCGTGAGCAAGGCGGGGCCGTACAAGCCCGATACGTATCGGTATTGACACCCCCTGAGGCGCTGCGCGCCTTCCCCCCTCTGCTTCGCGAGGGGGACGACACCAGTCGCCGGCGCAGGTCCGGCGACGGTGTCCGTTGGTGGCGTGGCGCGCCGTGGATGGCGCGGTGGCGGTTTGCGCCAGTTGCTATTCAATTGATAGCTTCTAGCGCGGGCTGGACGGGCGCCAGAGGCTGATTTCATTCATAAGTTGAGAAGGGTTGGCGCGATGCGCGCAGACGTTTTCCTGGTCGAAGGTGGGCATGCCGCCACGCGGTCGCAGGCGCAGCGGCTGATCGCCGCGGGCGTGCAGTGGCGCCTGGCGCCTACCTTGCCCTGGCACGCGGTGGCCAAGAATGGCGACGACATTCCCGCCGGGGCCGAAGTGCAGCTGCTCGACGCGGCCGAGGCCAAGTACCTCTCGCGCGGCGGGCTGAAGCTGGAAGGCGCGTTGGCCGCCAGCGGCGTGCGCGTGGCCGGGCGGCGCTGCCTGGACGTGGGCCAAAGCACCGGCGGCTTTACCGACTGCCTGCTCCAGCACGGCGCTGTGCAGGTCATCGGCGTGGACGTCGGGCAGGCGCAGCTGCACGAGCGCTTGCGCGCCGACGCGCGCGTGGTGGCCGTCGAAGGGGTGAACGCCCGCCACCTGACGCCCGATGCGCTGCGCGAAGCCTGCGAAGACGCGCTGGGCGAGCGGGTAGAGGCCGACCCCGAAGACAACCAGACCCAGCCGCACGCGCCCTACGCCTGGATGCGCAACGGCGGCCTGATCGACGACGACTACGACGACAGCGACGACGCCAAGGAGCACGAAATCGAGGCCTTCAAGGCCGAGCGCGCCGCCAAGGCCAAGGCGCGCGCCGCAGGCCAGGTGCGCACCGTGCGCCGGCGCCGCAAAGGCACTGAAAAAATCGACATCACGCCGTCTTTTGGTTTGATCGTCGGCGATTTGTCGTTTATTTCGCTCACGCTGGTGCTGCCGGCGCTGGTGCCGCTGCTGGCGCCGGGCGGCGACTTGCTGATGCTGGTCAAGCCGCAGTTCGAGCTGGCCCCCGGCCAGATCGGCAAGGGCGGGGTGGTGCGCGATGCGGCGCTGTACCCCGTGGTCGAGCAGCGCCTGCGCCAGGCCTGCGCCGACGCCGGCCTGCAAGTGATCGAATGGTTGCCCAGCCCGATCGAGGGCGGTGACGGCAACCGCGAATTCTTCATCCACGCCCGTGCGGCGGCTGCGCCAGCGGCTGCCTGAACGTGTATTGCCTGAACCTGTTTTGCCTGACATGACCACCTCGCTCAGCCTGGAATTCTTTCCGCCCAAAACCCCCGAAGGCGCCGACAAACTGCGCGCCGTGCGGCAAAAGCTGTACGCGCTGGCGCCCGAATATTGCTCGGTGACGTTCGGCGCCGGCGGTTCCACCCAGGAAGGCACGCTGGACACGGTGCGCGAAATCGTGGGCGAGGGCTACGCCGGCGTGCCCCACCTGTCGTGCATCGGCCAGACCAAGGACACCATCCGCCAGCGCCTGGCCAGCTACCGCGACGCGGGCGTCAAGCGCATCGTGGCGCTGCGCGGCGACTTGCCCAGCGGCTACGGCCTGGGCGGCGAATTCCGCTACGCCAGCGACCTGGTCACCTTCATCCGCGAAGAGACGGGCGAGCATTTCCACCTGGCCGTGGCCGCCTACCCCGAGGTGCACCCCCAGGCCAAGTCGCCCCAGGCCGACCTGGACGCCTTCATTGCCAAGGTGCAGGCCGGGGCCAACACGGGCATCACCCAGTATTTCTTCAACGCCGACGCGTACTTCCGCTTTGTGGAAGACCTGCGCCGCCGGGGCGTCGAGACGCCCGTGGTGCCCGGCATCATGCCGATCACCAACTCGTCGCAGCTGCTGCGCTTTTCAGACGCCTGCGGCGCCGAGGTGCCGCGCTGGGTGCGTTCGCGCCTGCAAAGCTTTGGCGACGACGCCGCCGCCATCAAGGACTTTGGCGCCGACGTGGTCACCGCCCTGTGCCGTCGCCTGCTGGACGGCGGGGCGCCCAGCTTGCACTTCTATACGCTGAACCAGTCGGTCGCCACGCTGGAAGTGCTGCGGCGCCTGGGCATCGCTTGATTTGGGGCGCTTGACCGCGTCGGCTGGGCCGATTGCTGGTCGGGATTTGGCTTGGCAGCCCAAGAGGGCCTGCGCGCACCGTCTATATATATGAGGGTGCCGCGCACTAGTAAGCAGGGCCGCGAGCACGCCAAGCGCGCGGTTGGCAAGCCGCAACAGTGCCCGCCAGGCCACCGCGCAGGCGCTGGCGAATGCTCTGCCTCTGCTATTTGGTATGAAATTGATAGCTGCCAGCGCTTGTGCAGCCTGCGCTAGCGGCCAAAAACATCTCAAACTGATTGCACGCAACAGGCCGCTGACCCTGCCGCCATTCAGGCGTTCCACCGCAGGGCTGGCTTATAACCAGCGGTTGATAAGTGTGCATTCTTTCTGGCTTTTCGTGTCGAAGTGACACCTGTGTGACGAATCGACACGCTTCAAAACCGACTTAGCCCCTTAGAATCCGGCCCCATGTTACGGGACTCCTCTCCCGGTCAGCGCGTCAGCGCCCGGCCGGCCAAGGGAAGTGCAAGCCGTTTGCCAGCAAGCCGAATGATGTGGATCGGCGTCTTGTGGTTGGCAGCTGGGTCGCTTTCGGCCCAAACGGTAAGCCTGAATACTTCCACCTCGTTGTCTGAACCGTGTGCGTCCGCCAAGGCCGTGCACGACATGCGCTGCTCCAACTACACGGGTTTCAAGGCCCGCCTGGGCGGCAGCGACGGCACGCCCGCTGCCGACGCCAGCAAATCAGACGCCTCCGACACTGCCGCCTCGGCGGACGATGCCGCCAAGCCGCGCCTGTCGCTGTTTCGCAGCGGCCGCGATCTGCAGCGCGGCATGGCGTCGTGGTACGGCCCCGGCTTTCATGGACGACCCACCGCCAACGGCGAGAAGTTCGACATGTATGAGCTGACCGCCGCCCACAAAACGCTGCCCTTCGGCACGCGCGTGGTGGTGCACAACCCCCGCACCGGCAAGGAAGTGGTGGTGCGCATCAACGACCGCGGCCCCTTCGCCAAAGACCGCGTGATCGACCTCAGCAAGGCCGCCGCCAACGCCCTGGGCTTCAAGTCCCGCGGTCAGGATGCGGTGGTGCTGCGCGAAGTGCTGCCACCCGGCCGGGGTGCCGACGTGCTGGCCAGCAGCTCAGCCAGCGAATAAGCCGCGCGCGCAGGCCAGCCCCAGCGGCTGGTGGCCGGCCACTCACCTCATCTTTTTGAAACCAAGGGCGCCACCGGCGCCCTTTTTTGCCTGTGCTGCGCCGGCGTGGCCCCAATGCGGCTGCGCGGGCCGATGGCTCAGCGGCTGGATGAGCGTGCCCGGCCCCCGCCACCCTGGTTGGGCGCCCCCAACCGCACGCCAAGCCCGCCAACGGCATAACTGCTATAAATTCGTTTGCGCAACCCCCCATCGAGAGGACAGCATGTCGATCAAAACCATTTTGAAATCCACCGTGGCGGCCCTCGCCTTCGCGTCGGCCGGCCCGCTGTTCGCCCAAGGCACGGCGATCGACACCGCCGCGTTCGATGCGCTGGTGGCGCGCGGGCCCGTGGCCGATGCGGCCACCATTGCGTCCAGCACCTGGGCCACCAAGATCAAGCAGGCTGGCTCGCTGCGCCTGGGCGGCACGCAAACGTCCAACCTTTTTTCGCTGCTGAACGAGAAAGACGGCAAGATGCGCGGCTTTGACGCGGGCATCACCCAGCTGCTTACGCGCTACATCCTGGGCGACGCGGCCAAGGTGCAGTTCACCCAGGTCAGCTCGTCCACGCGCGAACAGGTGCTGATCAACAACCAGGTGGACATGGTGCTGGCCACCTATTCCATCACCCCCGCGCGGGCCGAGAAAATCTCGTTCGCAGGCCCCTACTACACGTCGCAGGCCGGGGTGCTGGTCAAAGCCAACAACAAGGCCATCCAGTCGTACAACGACTTGGCGGGCAAGAAAGTGGCCACGCAAGCCGGCTCCACCGGCCCGGCCATCCTGGCGCAGTTCGCGCCCAAGGCCGTGGTGCAAGAGTTTCAAACCCACCAGGAAGCGCTGGACGCCCTGCGCCAGGGCCGGGTAGACGCCTACGTGACCGACTACACCCTGCTGCTCAACGCCCTGAGCCTGGGCACAGGCGACGCCAAGCTGGCCGGCGCCCCCTTTGGCGCGCAAGACCCGTACGGCATTGGCCTGCCCAAAGGCTCTGACGGCGTGGCCTTCATCAACGCGTTCTTGAAGAAGATCGAAGCCGACGGCACCTGGGCCAAGCTGTGGACGGTGTCCATCGGCCAGCGCACCGGCAGCACCACTGCACCCACGCCGCCCGCCATTCCCTGATCGATGGGCGAGGTCCACAAGCTTCTGGCCGACTATGGGCCTGCCTTCGGGCAGGCCCTTTTGCTGACGTGGAAGCTCACGGCCCTGTCTTTCGTGCCCGGCTTTGCGCTGGGCGTGGTGGTGGCGGTGCTGCGCCTGCTGCCGCTACCGCCCCTGCGCGGCGCGCTGACGGCGTACGTCGAGGTGTTTCGCAACATACCCACCGTTGGGCTGCTGATCTTCATCGTCTTCGCGCTGCCTGACTTGAACGTGGTGCTGGATTACGACACCGCCGTCGTCCTGACGCTGGCGCTGGTCTGCTCGGCCTTCACGGCCGATTACCTGCGCTCGGGTATCAACACCGTGGATTCGGGGCAGATTGAAGCCGCCCTCAGCCTGGGCATGCGGCCCATCACCGTCATCACCGCCATCGTCCTGCCGCAGGCGCTGCGCACCGTGGTGCAGCCGGTGACCTCGCTGCTGATCGCGCTGATGCTGTCCACCTCGCTGGCGTCGCAAGTGCCGTTTCCGGGGCGCGAGCTGACGGCGCTGGTGTCCAAGATCGCCAACGAATCTGCCGCCGGCATCGCCGCCTTTGCCGTGGCCGCCGCCCTGTACGTGACCACCGGCCTGGTCATCGGCTGGCTGGGCGGCCTGCTGGAGCGCAGGCTGCGCATACTGCGATGAGCCGCCCGCTAGAAGACATCCTCTTTGGCGCGCCCAGCCCGCGCGCACGCGCCGCCACGCGCGCGGCCAGCGTGGCCGCCGCCGTCGTGCTGCTGGCTGTGGCTGCGGGCATCGTGGCGCGCTTTCACTCTGCGGGCCAGCTGGATGCCCGGCTGTGGTCCTTCTTCGCCTTACCCACCACCTGGGCCTTTCTGGGCAAGGGCCTGCTGGGCACCCTGGCATCTGCCGCCATGGCCGCCGCCATCGCCCTGGGGTTGGGGCTGGTGCTGATGCTGGGGCGCCTGGCCCGCCCGCGCCTTATCCGCTGGCCCAGCGTGGCCGCCATCGAATTCTTGCGCGGCACGCCCACGCTGCTGCTGATCTACGTCTGCTTTCTGGTGCTGCCCAGCGTGGGCATCAAGCTCAGCACCTACTGGATGCTGACCTTGCCCGTCGCCCTCAGCACCGCCGCCGTGGTGGCCGAGGTGTACCGCGCCGGCGTGCTGGCCGTGCCCCGCGGCCAGACCGACGCCGCCCGCAGCCTGGGCATGACGGAGATGCAGGTCTTCTTCACCATCGTCTTCCCGCAGGCCCTGCGCTACATCGTGCCCGCGCTGGTGGCGCAGCTGGTCATCGTCGTCAAAGACACCACGTTTGGCTACGTGGTGACCTATGGCGAACTGATGCAGAACGCCAAGGTGCTCATCGCCAACTACCAGTCACTTGTGCCCGTGTACCTGGTCGTGGCGGCCATCTACTGCCTGGTGAACTACGGCCTGTCGCGGGCGAGCAAGCGGTTGGGGCGGCCGGGGTGGTGAGGCCTGGGGTTGCGGCTGCGGGACGGCCCTAGGAATGACTGCGCTGCTCCCTAGCAATTTCGAGCGCCGGTGTGTTTATTGCAGACATTTGCGCGAATAAAGCTTGCGCGGCCGCTACCGGCTAGGAGCAGCCTGTAGAAGCGAATAGAAGCAGACGCTCTCAGTCGGAGTTGACAGGCAACCGGCGGGAAGCACCGAGGCTGCGAAGCAAAGGCCCGTCGCCGGGCGTCCTTGTCGAACGACATGTTAGCCATCATGCTCACCACTAGTTTCTCAGGGGTGTGGATGCCCGGAGATCGCCTCTACAACCGCAACGCCGGACTGATAAAGGACAGCTCTGTACTCATCGTACTGCCTTGCAAATAGTGTCGTAGGCAGACAACGGGATTTCCAACAACAGTGAGTAGCAAGTCAAAGGCAGCTTCCGGGCGGCGATTCTGATCGCGGCTCTGGGCCCAATCGGCCGCTCATCAGCCCCCATGCCAACCTAGGCTCGCTTTTCCTTCAGCTGGCGCGAACCGTGGTGGCTTGGTACAGCGCTTAGGAAATCAGGCTATGCGTGCGTAGGTTTTCCCGTCCAAGACTCGTTTCACTTGGTCCACGTTTTTCGCCCCGATGTGCACGTAGATTTCCTCGGGCGTGTGGTTGTTGGCGAGCTCGCGTATTGCCTTGACTTGGATCGCGGATAAGCGCCCATCCCGCCCGCAAATCTGCGCTATCGCCCAGTCGTTGTCCTTCCACTTTTCGGCGACCCATGGCGCCGGTAATCCCAAGCGGGGATGGTCATTCAGCCACTTGTGCAGAATCTTGTCGCGGTCATCGGGCAGAGGAACGACGCCTTTCGAAAGCAATCCGTTTTCGCGCAGGTAGCGCAGGCCGCTCTTTCCGCCCGGCACCATGTTGAGTCGGCGTTCGTCATCCCAATGCCCTTCCACCAGGAACTCTTCCGCCTCGTAGAGCTGCTCCAGATCGTCGGTGATAGCCATCTGAACCGCCCCGTATTTTGAGGAGGCTCCAACACTTGAGAAGATGGAGCCATGAACAAGTCACCGAAGTTCTCCCCGGAAGTGCGCGAGCGCGCCGTGCGCATGGTGCAGGAGCACCGAGCCGACTACCCGTCGCTGTGGGCAGCCATTGAATCGATTGCTCCCAAGATTGGCTGCGCGCCGCAGACCTTGAACGACTGGGTCAAGAAGGCCGATGTCGACAGCGGCCAGCGCCCCGGCACCACCACTGCAGACGCCCTGCGCATCAAGGAGCTGGAGCGTGAGGTCAAGGAATTGCGCCGGGCCAACGACATCCTGAAGACGGCCAGCGCGTTTTTCGCGCAGGCGGAGCTCGACCGCCGATTGAAGTCGTGAAGGCCTACATCGACCGCCACCGTGATGACTACGGGGTCGAGCCCATCTGCCGGGTGCTGCAGATGGCCCCGTCGTGTTACTGGCGCCACGCAGCCCGACAACGCAACCCGCAACTGCGCAGTCAACGCGCCCAGCGTGACGAGGGCTTGAAGGCCGACATCCAGCGCGTGTGGCACGCCAACTGGCAGGTCTACGGGGCCGACAAGGTCTGGCTGCAGATGAACCGCGAGGGCATCGTGGTGGCGCGCTGCACGGTCGAGCGTCTGATGCGTGCCATGGGCTTGCAAGGGGCACGCCGTGGCAGGGCGGTGCGCACCACCACGCCGGATACCTCGGCCCCGTGCCCGCTGGACCACGTCAACCGGCACTTCAAGGCCAGCCGTCCCAACGAGCTATGGGTGTCGGACTTCACCTATGTCTCCACCTGGCAGGGCTGGCTGTATGTGGCCTTTGTTGTGGACGTGTATGCCCGGCGCATCGTGGGCTGGCGAGTCAGCCGCAGCATGCAAACGGACTTCGTGCTGGATGCGCTGGAGCAGGCGCTGTATGACCGCCAGCCAGCAGCCCATGCCTTGACGCACCATTCCGACAGGGGCAGTCAATACGTCAGCATCCGCTACACCGAACGGTTGGACCAGGCGGGCATACAGCCCTCAGTGGGCAGCAGGGGAGACAGCTATGACAACGCGCTGGCCGAGACCATCAACGGTCTGTACAAGGCCGAGTTGATTCACCGCCGGGGACCTTGGAAGACCAGGGAATCCGTGGAACTGGCCACCTTGCAATGGGTGCACTGGTTCAACCATGTCCGATTGCTCACGCCGATTGGGGGCATCCCTCCGGCAGAAGCTGAGGCAAACTACTGGAGGCAACTAGCCGTCAGCGACACCTCGGCAGAGGTGTCAACTTAAACCAAGCGGCCTCCTCGAAAGTCGGGGCGGTTCACCCCTCCTCCAACCCCCATCACCTCTCGTCATAACTCACCACCAGCCGGTCGCTGGTGGGCCGGGCCTGGCAGCTCAGCACGAAGCCCTGGGCCATTTCGTCACCCTCCAGGGTGAAGTTCTTGTCCATCACCACGGCGCCGTCCAGCACTTTGGCGCGGCAGGTGCAGCACACGCCGGCTTTACAGGAATAGGGCAGATTCAGCCCGGCGGACAGGGCCACGTCCAGCACGTGCTGGTCGGTGCGCATGGCCAGCTCGTGCGATTTGCCGTCGATCAGCACCGTCAGTTGCACCTGGCCGGCGGGGGCTTCGGGGTCGGGCTGCACCACGGCGGCACGGCGGGCATCGGGCGTCAGGTTTTCCAGTGTGGGTGAGGTGAATCGCTCGCTGTAGATGCGGTCGGCGGGCACGCCGGCGCTGGTCAGGGCACCTTGCACGGCGTCGATCATGGCCTCGGGGCCGCACACAAACACTTCGTCCATGCTTTTGGCGGGCAGCAGGGTGGCGATCAGCTGCTGCACCTTGGCGACGTCGATGCGGCCTTCCAGCAGGGGTACTTCCTGCGCCTGGCGCGACAGCACGTGGATCAGCGTCAGGCGGTTTTTGTACTTGTCCTTCAGGTCTTGCAGCGCTTCGTTGAACATCACGCTGCTCATGCGGCGGTTGCCGTACACCAGGGTGAATTTGGCGCTGTCGCTTTCCTCCATGGTGCTGGCGATGATGCTCAGGATGGGTGTGATGCCCGATCCGGCGGCAAAGCCCACGCGGTGCAGCGCGCGCGGCTTGCGGATGGTGAAGCGCCCGTCTGGCGGCATCACGGCCAGGGTGTCGCCCGCCTTGAGCTGCGTGGCCGCCCAGTTGGAAAACACGCCGCCATCCATGGGGCGGATGCCCACTTCCAGCTCGCCATGGCTGCCGTAGCGGCTGCGGGTGGAGCAGATGCTGTAGTTGCGCCGCACGTCTTGCCCGTCGATGGTGCTGCGCAGGGTCAGGAACTGGCCGGGCTCAAACGCAAAGCGCTCTTGCAGCTCAGCCGGCACGGCAAAGGTGATCGCCACGGCGCCAGCGGCCTCAGGGTTGACGCGGGCGACCGTCAGGTCGTGAAAACGGGGCACGGCGGACATGGGGGCGTTTCCTCGGGGATTCGGGTTTGAGTTGTGTTCGGACGAAATGAAGCGTTCAACGCGGCAAGCCAATGCCCGCAACAGGCAGGCTGAACCGACGACGGTCGACTGAGGCACCCAGCGCAGCAGGCAGCGCTGCCAGCCCAGCGAACGCGGTGGCCGCACCTGCGGCGGCCACACGCGTTGTCCCCCCTCCCGAAGCGCGCAGCGCGAAGAGAGAGGGGGGAAGGCGCCGCAGGCGCCTCAGGGGGAGCGCCTCATATCCTTTTGAAATGGTCAAACGGCTCCATGCAATCCAGGCAGCGGTAAAGCGCCTTGCACGCGGTAGAGCCAAAGTGCGATGTTTCGGTGGTTTTGGTCGATCCGCATTGCGGGCAGGCCACTGGCGGTTCAGTGCCAAAACCGCCGCCAGCGCTGGCGCCACCTGCGCGGCCAGCTCTCATATTTGAAGCAAACCGCACCACCGATTGCCCCTCGGCCGCCAAGGCCGCCGCCGCTGCGCTGTGGGGCGGGGCGATGCCATAGGCGCGCAGTTTTTCGCGCGCCTCTGCGGTCATCCAGTCGGTGGTCCAGGCGGGGGCCAGTTGCGTCACCACGCGGGCGGCCACGCCTTCGCGCGCCAGGGCGGCGGCGATGTCGTCATGGATTTGCTCCATCGCCGGGCAGCCGCTGTAGGTGGGCGTGATGACCACTTCCACCCGCCCGTCGGCGCCCCGGCGCAGCGCGCGCAAGATGCCCATTTCGCGCAGGGTGACCACCGGAATCTCGGGGTCGGTCAGCTCGTCCAGCAGCACCCAAAGCTTGGTTTGCTCGCTTTCTGATAGCTGCTGGCGCACGTCCAGCGTGCGATGGGGGGCGATTTGGCTCATAACTTGTGCCGGGCGATGGGGGCGTTCAAGCCGCTGCCCGCGTCACCACACGGCGCCGGGGTGGGCGCGCGCCAGGCTTTGCATTTCGGCCAGCAGGTAGCCCAGGTGCTCGGTGTGCACGCCGGTCTTGCCTTGGGTGACGTAGCCGTTCCACGCGGGCGGGCGCTTCAGCGTGGCTTCGGCGATGGCGTCGTCCACCAGCGCTTGCCATTCGGCGCGCAGGCTGGCTGCGGGCACGCCGGTGGCGTTGCCGGCCACGGCCGATTCCAGTGCGCTGGGTGCCCAGAATTCGTCGGTGAAGGGCAGCAGGTAGTCCAGCGCAGCTTGCACGCGCGCGTGCGATTCGGCCGTGCCGTCGCCCAGGCGCACCAGCCAGTCGCGCGCGTGGCGCAGGTGGTAGCGCACTTCCTTGATGCTTTTGGCGGCGATGGCGGCCAGGTGCGCGTCGGCGGATTGCTGCAGCTTGTCCCACACCAGCACCATCAGCGCGCTGTAGAGGAAGTTGCGCACGATGGTCACGCCCCAGTCGCGCTCGCCGCCGGCGGCGGGCACCAGCGCCAGGCGGTGGGGCAGCTCCAGCAGGGCGTAGTTGCGAAAGTCGGGCACGTCGCGGAAGTAGGCCAGCGTGTCTTCCGTTACCGGGCCGGCGGGCCACGCGGCGCCGCGCTGGCCGCGCACGTCGGCGTTCAGGCGGTCGGCCGCGTACTGGTACAGCAGGCGCGCCTGGCCAATCAGGTCCAGGCTGTTGTTGGCCATGGCGATGTCTTCTTCGAGGATGGGCGCGTGGCCGTTCCACTCGGCGTTGCGCTGGCCCAGCACCACGGCGTTGTCGGCCAGGTGCAGCAGGTAGTCAACCGGGGCCAAGGCTTTGGCGGGCGCCAGGGCTGGCGCTGGCTCAGGAGTGGCGTGGTGCAGAGCGGTGGCTTCCATCACATGTGCCCCACTTCGTCGGGGATGTCGTAGAAGGTGGGGTGGCGGTAGACCTTGTCGCTGGCGGGCTCGAACAGCTGGTCCTTGTCGCTCGGGTCGCTGGCGGCGATCAGGTGCGAGGGCACCACCCAGATGCTCACGCCCTCTTGGCGGCGGGTGTACACGTCGCGCGCCATTTGCAGCGCGTGCTGGCTGTCGCTGGCGTGCAGGCTGCCGCAGTGCTTGTGCTCAAGCCCTTGCTTGCTGCGCACGAAGACTTCCCAGAGGGGCCAGTCGCGAAGTGCCTTCGCGCCTGGCGCTTGGCCAGCTTGGACGCCAGGCCCCTCCCCAACCCTCCCCTCACCAGGGGAGGGCTTTCCAGCTTGATCGATGTTCTGTGTGCTCATCGTGTCTCTCTCTTATGGTGCCGCGGCGGTGATGCGCCCAGGCGGTTGATTTGGGAATCAAATTGGCTGCCGGCGCTCGTCTGGCAAGCGCCGGCAGCTATGATTTTTGATGTCTATCAGGCGGCGGCCTTCAGCGCGCGCTGCGCCTGCTTGTCGGCGTGCGCCACGGCGGCGTTGCGCACCCAGGCGCCTTCGTCGTAGGCCTTGACGCGGGTGGCCAGGCGTTCGCGGTTCATGGGGCCTTTGCCGTTCACGGTTTGCCAGAACTCGTCCCAGTCGATGGCGCCGTAGTCGTAGTGGCCGCGCTCGGCGTTCCATTTCAAATCAGGGTCGGGCAAGGTCACGCCCAGCACTTCGGCCTGCGGCACGGTGGCGTCGACAAACTTCTGGCGCAGATCGTCGTTGCTGATGCGCTTGATGCCCCAGCGCATGCCTTGCACGCTGTTGGGGCTGTCGGCGTCGGGCGGGCCGAACATGGCCAGGCACTTCCACCAGGTGCGGTTGACGGCGTCTTGCACCATGTCGCGCTGCGCCTGGCTGCCTTTCATCATCACCAGCAGGGCTTCGTAGCCCTGGCGCTGGTGGAAGGATTCTTCCTTGCACACGCGCACCATGGCGCGGGCGTAGGGGCCGTAGCTGCAGCGGCACAGGGGGATCTGGTTCATGATGGCCGCGCCATCGACCAGCCAGCCGATCACGCCCACGTCGGCCCAGTTCAGCGTGGGGTAGTTGAAGATGGAGCTGTACTTGGCCTTGCCGCTGTGCAGCGCCTGCAGCATCTCGTCGCGGCTGGTGCCCAGCGTTTCGGCGGCGCTGTACAGGTACAGGCCGTGGCCGCCTTCGTCCTGCACCTTGGCGATCAGGATGGCTTTGCGCTTCAGGCTGGGCGCGCGGCTGATCCAGTTGCCCTCGGGCAGCATGCCCACGATTTCGCTGTGCGCGTGCTGGCTGATCTGGCGCACCAGCGTCTTGCGGTAGGCGTCGGGCATCCAGTCGCGCGGCTCGATGCGGCCATCGGCGTCGATGCGCTCGTCAAAAGCGGCTTGCAGCGCGGCTTCGGTCGCGTTCAGCGGGCGCGCCACGGGCTTGAGCGGCGGCGCCTTGCCGCCTTCGTCGTCCGGAACGGAAAAAGACTGGGTGTACATGCGTGGGTCTCCTGGTTCGGGGCGGTGCGCAGGCCGCTTGGGACGTCGCTTTGCACGCCATTGGGCGCACCCTTTCGCGCGCCGGGCGCGGGTGTCCAACGAGTATACGGAGTTAGCCGACCGGCCGGTCGGTTAATTGCGCGTCTGCGAATCAGGGTTTACCCGGATCGGGCCGGGTGCGTCGCTCGGCACCAGCGCTGCAGCGGCGCAGGTGGGCAGCAGGCCGCATCGCCCGCTGCCGCGTGGGGGCTTACGCCGCGCCCGCGTCCACCGACCAGGCCGCGCCGCGCCCGCGGCCTTCGCCCAGGGCGGCCAGCACCTGGGGCAGGGCCTCGTCCAGCGTGGCTTTCAGCGTGTGCGGCGGGTTGACGACAAACATGCCGCTGGCCGTCAGTCCGCCGGATTCGTCGGCCGCGGCGCCCACGTGCAAGGTAGCGTTCAGCCAGCTGCGGCCGGCTTGCTGCGCCAGCGTGCGCAGGCGGCGGGGCAGGTCGTGCGCCTCGGGCCGCGCGATGATGGGGTACCACACCAGGTACACGCCGGTGGGGAAGCGCTTGAGCGCGTCTTGAATCGCGGCCGCCACCTTGCCGTAGTCGGTCTTGATCTCATAGCTGGGGTCGATCAGCACCAGCGCGCGGCGCGATCCGCCCGGCGCGGGCGGTGGCGGCAGCAGGGCGCGCAGCCCGGCAAAGCCGTCTTCGGGCGCCACGGCCACGCGGCGGCCCGCGCCCAGCTGCTCGATGTTGCCCACCAGCGCTTGCGCGTCGCTGGGGTGCAGCTCAAACAGCTTCAGCCGGTCGTGCACGGCGGCGCGAGCGGGCTCGTCCATCAAATGCTGCAGCACGAAGGGCGAGCCGGGGTAGGTGCGCCACGGCAGCCTTTGGTTGAAGCTGGCGACCAGCGCAAGATAGTCGCGCAGGCCCTCTGCTATGTCTTTGATAGCTGCTGGCGCTGGTGCAGCCTGCGCTGCAGGGTCAAATGCCTGCGAAAAGGCGTGCGCCAGGCGCTGCACGCCCGCGTCCGCCTCGCCGGAGGTTTGCGCGTAGTCGCCGTCCAGCCGATAGACGCCCGCACCGGCGTGCGTGTCCACCATCAGCAGGGGCGCGTCCTTGCGCATCAAATAGCGCACCGTGGCGATGAGGCACAGGTGCTTGAGCACGTCGGCATGGTTGCCGGCGTGGAATCCGTGGCGGTAACTGAACATGGCGGCATGGTAGCCGGTGGCAGGGCGCGGCGGGCAGTTGGGCGCGGTGATTGCGCCTGGCTCGGCTCGCATCGGCGTGGGTTTCCGGCCGGCGTGAGGCGCCCCGGCCGGGCTCGCATGGCGCTTGCGCGCCTTCTGCCAGGTCGTGGTGCGGCAGGAAAGTTGCCGCCCGACCGGCCCCTCAGTTAGAATCGTGGGCTTTGCAGCGACACTGCGTGCCCCGCGGCAAGAGCGCAGCCACCTTCGGGTTGGCGGCGTAAACCCACCTAAGAGGCTCCCTTACAAGAGGAGCGCCGACCGTGGAAAAGGGCCCACCAAACCTTCCCAACAGGAAAACTCATGAAAACGTTCAGCGCAAAACCCGCTGACGTGACGCACGAGTGGTTTGTGATTGACGCCACCGACAAGGTGCTCGGCCGGGTAGCCAGCGAAGTTGCCCTCCGTCTGCGCGGCAAACACAAAGCCATTTATACGCCTCACGTCGATACCGGTGACTTCATCGTCATCGTCAACGCAGCCAAACTGCGCGTCACTGGCGCCAAAGAGCTCGACAAGAAGTACTACCGCCACACCGGTTACCCGGGCGGCATCCGCGAAACCAACTTCCGCGACATGCAGGCCAAGCACCCCGGCCGCGCGCTGGAGAAGGCCGTCAAGGGCATGCTGCCCAAAGGCCCGCTGGGTTACGCCATGATCAAGAAGCTCAAGGTCTACGGCGGCGCCGAGCATCCGCATACCGCCCAGCAGCCCAAAGCGCTGGAAATTTGAGGAGCCGCGTAAATGATTGGTGATTGGAACAATGGCACCGGCCGTCGCAAAACCAGCGTCGCCCGCGTGTTTCTGAAAAAAGGCTCCGGCAAGATCACGGTCAATGGCAAGCCGATCGAAGAATTCTTCGGCCGCCAGACCTCGATCATGATCAGCAAGCAGCCGCTGGTGCTGACCGAGAACGTCGAAAGCTTCGACATTCAGGTCAACGTGCACGGCGGCGGCGAATCCGGCCAGGCCGGTGCTGTGCGCCACGGTATTACCCGTGCCCTGATCGACTACGACGCGGCGCTCAAGCCGGCACTGAGCCAGGCTGGCTTCGTGACCCGCGACGCGCGTGAAGTCGAACGTAAAAAGGTCGGCCTGCACTCTGCACGCCGCGCCAAGCAGTTCAGCAAGCGCTGATCGCTCAAGCGGCCTTCGGGCTGCTTGCCAAAGCCGCGCACCCTCACGGGTGGCGCGGTTTTTTATTGGGCGCGCGCCGCGCCGCTGTCTACTTGCACCCTACCGTGGTAAAAGCAGGGACATGAACCGAGGAGTCGCAGACATGCTGGGCATCAAGAAGCCATGGTCGGTGCGCAGCACCATCGCGGCGGGCATGCAGGTTGCGGGAGACTGCAGCTTTCAGGACGGCCTGCAGATCGACGGCCATGTGCGGGGCAACGTCATCGGCGAGGGCGACCAGCCCAGCGTGCTGGTGATCGGCGAGGGTGGCAGCGTGGAAGGGGCGATCAGCGCCGACCACGTCGTCATCGGCGGCACCGTCATCGGGCCGGTGGTGGCGCGTGAGCTGCTGGAGCTGCAGGCCAAGGCGCGCGTGCAGGGCGACGTGCGCTACAAGGCGCTGGAAATGCAGCAGGGCGCAGTCATCGCGGGGCAGTTGCAGCCGCAGGTCACGCCGCCACCCGCCTCGCAGGCGTCTGCTCAGGCTGCAGAACCCGTGGCGCCGGAAGCGCGCACGGAGCGAACTGAGCGAGCCGAGCGCCCGGCCACGGAGCCGACCGAGCCCACGCTGGACTTCGATCGCCCCTGAATTCCGAGTAATTTGATATACTATTGCGCTAACTGGTCCTAGATTTCAGGAGCCGACATGAGTGCAGTTGCAGAAGCTATCCAAACCCCCAGCGCGATGCCCGACGCCATCGTGTTCACTGACAGCGCCGCCGCCAAGGTGGCCGATCTGATTGCCGAAGAAGGCAATCCCGACCTGAAGCTGCGCGTTTTCGTGCAGGGCGGGGGCTGTTCCGGTTTTCAATACGGTTTCACCTTCGATGAAATCGCCAACGACGACGACACGACCATGACCAAGAATGGCGTGTCCTTGCTGATCGACGCCATGAGCTACCAGTACCTGGTCGGCGCAGAGATCGACTACAAAGAAGACTTACAAGGCGCACAGTTCGTCATCAAGAACCCCAACGCGCAAACCACGTGCGGCTGCGGTTCGTCGTTCGCAGTGGCTGAGTGAGTTGATGGCGGCCGGCCGCTTTCGATAGCGGCGGCCATGCCAGCAAAAAGGGCGCCTCGGGCGCCCTTTTTCTTGCCTGCCTGCGCATGTGCGGGGCGCAGGCGGTCGAACTTACTCGAACGTGCTGGCAGTGATGTTGCTGGCCGATGAAAGCTGCAGCTTCATGTTGGCCGACAGCTTGGCAAACGCCGCGCGGCCGCCGGGTGACACGGGCACGCTTTCGCGCTGCTCTGCCAGGATTTCCGCCGGGTCTTGCGGCTCGTTGTTGATGCGGAACTCAAAATGCAGGTGGGGCCCGGTGGCCACGCCCGTCTGGCCGACGGCACCGATGCGCTCGCCCTGCATCACGTTGTCGCCGGTTTTCACGTCGATGCGCGACAGGTGGGCGTACACGGTGGTGTCGCGCGTGTTGCGGTGCTTGACGAAGACCACGTTGCCGTAGCCGTTCTGCACGCCGGCAAATTCAACGCGACCGTCGCCCACGGTGCGCACCGGCGTGCCGGTGGGCGCGGCGTAATCCACGCCCCGGTGTTCGCGCCGATAGCCCAGCACCGGATGGTCGCGCATGCCAAAGCCGCTGGACATGCGTGTGAACTCCATCGGTGCGGCCAGGTAGGCCTTGCGCAGGCTCTGGCCGTCGAACGAGTAATACGCGCCTTTGTTGGCGCCGGCTTCAGTGAACCAAATGGCCTGGAAAGTCTTGCCGCGGTTAACCATCTCGGCGCTGAGGATGCGGCCAGCGCGAATCGTCTCGCCATCGGCCTCCAGCGACTCATACACCACCGAGAAACGGTCGCCACGGCGCAGGCCGCGGTGGAAGTCCACGTTGGACTCAAAAATCTCGGTCAGCTGTTTGGTGACGGTGTCCGGCAGATTGGCTTCGTCGGTGGCGGCGTACAGCGTGCCGCGGATGACGCCGCTCGTCAGGCGCTGCGAGGCCACCAGTGGCGCGGTTTCCACCCGCGCGGTGAAGCCGTCGGCGGTCTTGTCGACCACCAGGCGCTTGAAGTGACTGTCGGAATCGTCCTCGATCCAGTGCGTGCGCAGGGTTTGCAGCTCAAGCCGGTCGGTCGCTTCGGCGGTGACGGTGCGCCCGGCGGTACCGCGCCCGAACAGGGCCTGGCGAACGACCGCGTCCTTGCGCAGGAAGGCGGCAGCAGCCGGATCGGCCAGCCCCAGGCGGCGCAGCAGGGTCTCGGGGGAATCGGCGGCGCGCGTTTGCTCGCTGCGGTACAGGGTGAAGCGGTGCGTGTCCAGCAGATCGGCCTGGCTTTCAAGCTGCGGGCTGGGTACCGACTCAGCCACTAGGCGAAGCGGCTCAGAAGGGGCGGTGGGGGCCAAAGACGCCACGGCGAAGGCGCCGCCGCCGCCGCCGAGCAGCACGGCTGCGATCACCGCGGTGATGCGTTTGGGGTGCCGGTGGACAAAATCGGCCAAAGCCAGGCCGGTGGAAATCAGTTCTTGCTTCACGCGCGGGGACGTTCCGGAAAACAGGTCACGACAGGGCTGGTTCATCCATCAGGATCCGGAACCACCCGGCAAAGCGCCCGGCACAGGCCAGTGGGCCGGTGAGAGCAGGGCCCCTAGAATCGGGGCTCAATCAAATGAGTATAACGGCGTAGGCGCAGGCCTACAACACAAGCAACCCCATGTCTGACGCCAAGCTGACAACCGCCCCAATCCCCGACGAAATCCAAGAAGCGCTCGCCATTTCGCTGCGCGGATGCGACGAATTGCTGCCCCAGGATGACTGGGTCAAGAAACTCACCCGTTCTGCGCAGACCGGCACCCCGCTGCGCATCAAGCTGGGGCTGGACCCGACCGCGCCGGACATCCACATCGGTCACACCGTCGTGCTGAACAAAATGCGCCAGCTGCAAGACCTGGGGCACCAGGTGATCTTCCTGATTGGCGACTTCACCACGCTGATCGGCGACCCGTCCGGGCGCGACAGCACCCGCCCGCCGCTGACGGCCGAGCAGATCCAGGTCAACGCCGAAACCTACAAGGCGCAGGCCTACAAGGTGCTGGACCCAAGCAAGACCGAGCTGCGCTACAACAGCGAGTGGTGCGACCAGCTGGGCGCGCGCGGCATGATCCAGCTGTCGGCCAAGTACACGGTGGCCCGCATGATGGAGCGCAACGACTTCCATCAGCGCTTTCACGAAGGCAACTCCATCAGCCTGCACGAATTCATCTACCCGCTGCTGCAGGGCTACGACTCGGTCGCCTTGAAGAGCGATCTGGAGCTGGGCGGCACCGACCAGAAGTTCAACCTGATGATGGGCCGCCATCTTCAGCAGGAGTACGGGCAAGAACCGCAGTGCGTGCTCACCATGCCGCTGCTCGTCGGGCTGGACGGCGTGCAGAAGATGTCCAAGTCCAAGAACAACTACATCGGCATCACCGAAGACGCCAACACCATGTTCGCCAAGGTGATGTCGATTTCGGACGCGCTGATGTGGGACTGGTACACGCTGCTGTCCTTCATGAGCCTGGCCGAGATCGCCGCGCTGAAGCTCGAAATTGAAGGCGGGCGCAACCCGCGCGACGCCAAGGTGCTGCTGGCCAAAGAAATCACCGCGCGCTTTCACAGCGGCGCGGCGGCCGAGGCGGCCGAGCAAGACTTCGTCAACCGCAGCCGCGGCGGCGTGCCCGACGACATCCCCGACGTGGCGCTGCCGCTGGGCGAGGGCGGCGCGCTGGGCATCGGCCAGGTGCTGAAACAAGCCAACCTGGCGCCATCCACCAGCGAGGCCAACCGCCTGATCGACGGCGGCGGCGTGCGCGTGGATTCGTCCGTGGTCAGCGACAAAGGCCTGAAGCTGGGCGCCGGCACCTACGTGGTGCAGGTGGGCAAGCGCAAGTTTGCGCGTGTGACCTTGGCTTGAGCGGGGCCGCCCCAACTGGGCCTGTCACCTGGGCGGCTGTCTGCGGTACCGAGTGCGCTGGGCCCCTGCATGCCTGGCAGGTTGGGAATTAAATCGCCCCCCGGCGCTCGTGGAATAAGCGCCGGCAGCTATCAAATTCATATCAATCTGGCCGCACTCATCTGCGTGCGACGGCGCGCGTCGCGGCGGCGCGCCTGGCGCTGGCGCCGCCAACGCCGCCCGGCCCCCGCCGTCACCCTGGCGACCGCGCACTGGCCGATCGCTGGCAGGATGCGCGCCATGACCGCGCCCCCCGTCCACACCATCGGCCCCGTTCGCATTCACGTTGGCAGCCAGTCGGGCAAGTACCCCGACGGCAACCAGGTGATCGTGCACGGCGCTGATACGCGCATCGCGTTCGACACGCCGCTGGTGGCCAACCGCATCGGGCTGGAATTCGACGAGGTGGACAGCGTCATCCTGGGCCACGTGCACGAAGACCACACCGCCGGGCTGCACCGCGTGCCGCGCGCTGCTGTGCAAGCGCACCACGCCGACCTGGCCGCCGCGCAATCGTGGGACGGCTTGTGCCGCCACTACGGCTACGCGCCCGAGGCGCTGGCGTCGCTGCGCAGCACCATCGAGGCCAGCCACCACTGGGTGCCGCGCCCCGACGCCACCGGCTACGCCGACGGCGCGGTGTGGGACCTGGGCGGCGGCGTGCGCGTGCGCGCGCACCACCTGCCCGGCCACACGGCGGGCCATTGCGCGCTGGTGGAAGAAAGCGAGGGCGTGGCCTTCATCGGTGATATCGACCTGACCGGTTTTGGCCCGTACTACGGCGATGCGTCGTCCAGCCTGGCGCAGTTTCGCCAGAGCCTGCGGCGTGTGCGCGACATCGACGCGCGCGCCTGGGTCACCTCGCACCATAAGGGCGTGGTGACCGAGCGGGTGGCGTTCCTGCAGGCACTGGACGCCTTTGCCGCCCGCATCGACAACCGCGAGGCGCGGCTGCTGGCTTACCTGGCCGAGCGCCCGCACACCCTGGCCGCGCTGGCCGACCGCGGCGTGTTGTACCCGCCCGGCACGGCGCTGCCCTGGGTGGGCGCCGCCGAGCGCCGCACCATCGAGCAGCATCTGGACGAGCTGGTGGCCGCCGGCGCGGTGCGGGTGGAAGAGGGCGGCGTGTACGCGCTGGCCGGGCGCGGCTGAGGCTAGGGTGATTGCGGTATCGCTGGATTCAGCGATTCAGCGATTCAGCGATTCAGCCGGCGCAGGTTCGGCCGAGGTTCTCTGGCGGTGGCGCCTCGCGTGCCGCCCCCTGAACGGCGTGATGCTTCCATCTGACGAAGGGGTGCGCCTGACAGACCGCACGGCACCGCGCCGCCATGCACCGGCCCGGGCCGCGCGTCATGCCAATGCAACTCAGGTGCGTTCAGACCGTGATCATGGGGCTATCTGCTTTCAAAAATATAGCTGCTGGCGCCCTATGAATAAGCGCTAGAGGCTGATCGGCATCCAAACGCATGGCCGCTGCACCGCTGCTGCCCGTCCCCGCGCACAATGCGGCGCATGCTCAAGCCATCACACCCCTGGATGACGCCCGCGCGCCTGATGGCCGTGTCTGTCGGCGTGGCCGTGCTCACCATCGCGCTCAAGACCTGGGCGTGGTGGATCACCGGCTCGGTCGGCCTGCTGTCCGACGCGATGGAGTCCTTCGTCAACCTGGCGGCGGCTACCTTCGGGCTGTGGATGGTGACGGTGGCCGCGCGCCCGGCCGATGCCGAGCACCCGTTCGGCCACAGCAAGGCAGAGTATTTCTCGTCGGGCTTTGAAGGCATCTTGATTCTGGGTGCGGCGGCGGCCATCGTCTGGGCCTCGCTGCCGCGCTTTTGGAACCCCCAGCCGCTGGAGCAGCTGGGCTGGGGCCTGGCGCTGTCGGTCGGCAGCTCGGGGCTGAACGGGCTGCTGGCGTGGCTCATGCTGCGCGCCTCGCGCCAGCACGGCTCGATCGCGCTGGAGGCGGACGCGCGCCATCTGCTGACCGATGTGTGGACTTCTGCAGGCGTGGTCGTCGGCCTGCTGCTGGCCAGCGTGACCGGCTGGCTGTGGCTGGACCCGCTGGTCGCCATCGGCGTTGCGCTGAACATCGTGCGTGAAGGCGCGCATTTGATCTGGCGTTCATCCCAAGGCCTGATGGACGCGGCGGCCGAGCCGGATGTGCAAGCCCAGGTCGACGCGGTGCTGGCCCGCTTTGCCCCGCCGGACGGTGCCGACGTGGCCGCTTCGCCTCCCGCCGCCGCCGCTGGCCCTGCCGTGCGCATCGACCACGTGCTGTCGCGCCGCGCCGGGCAGCGCCATTTTTTGAGCTTGCACATGCACCTGCCCGCCGACTGGCCCCTGGGCCGCGCCGCCGCGCTGCGCGCCGAGGTGGAGCAGGCGCTGCTGCAGGCGGTGCCGGGCCTGCAGGTCAGCATTCAACTGCTGCCGCTGGGGGTGGAGCCGCTGAGCGAGCTGGGTGAATTGGGTGAACCGGCTGAGTCAGGTGGCGCCCACGAAGGCGCCGCAACCGCTACGGCGGCGCCCATGGCGCTGGGCCACGCGCACCGCCACTGATAAAGAAGGGCGCCGCGCTTACTGGGCCGTGGGCTGGCTGCGCGGCTTGATGGCGGCGCATTCCGGCGTGTCCCACTTGTTGTTGCAATGGCGCCAGCCGCAGCCGTCGCGCTTGAAGGGGTTGGCCCCGGCTTCCTTCAGGCAGCGGCCCAGCGGGGTGCGGTTGTTGGCGCCAGAGCGGTCCAGCAAATCACCGCCCTGATTGGGGCAGTCGCCCTGGCCCCAGCGGCCTTCGCAGTGCTGGCGCATGCAGCGGTCGCGCGCGGCCATGTTCATGCCCGAGTTGTCCATGCAGCTCTTCAGGCTGGCGTTGCGGTCGGCATTGGGGTTGGCGCCCGAGCGGTAAGCATCGCCCCGCCACGATTTGGAGGGGGGCGGCGCGTTGGGCGCGCTCGGCTCGGGCGGGGTCGCGCGGCGCGTGGTGCCTTGCTCGGCCCGGTACTTGCGCACGGCCTCGGCCGCTTCGCGCGAATTGCTTTGCGCCTGGGCCGCAGCGGGCGCCCACAAGGCGGCTTGGGCCACGGTGAGCGCGACCAGCGCGCGCATCAGAAACTGCTTGGGGCTCATGCATACTCCTCCGCTTTATTGACTCGCGCACCTTAGCTGAAATGCAAGCCCTGATCCAGCGCGTGACCCACGCCAGCGTGAGCGTTGGTAACGAAACCATCGGCGCCATTGGCCCCGGCCTGCTGGTGCTGCTGTGCGCCGAACGCGGCGACACCGACGCCGTGGCAGACAAGCTGCTGGCCAAGCTGCTCAAGCTGCGCATCTTCAGCGACGAAGCGGGCAAGATGAACCGCAGCGTGCAAGACGTGGCCGGTGGCCTGCTGATCGTCAGCCAGTTCACCCTGGCGGCCGACACCTCGGGCGGCAACCGCCCCAGCTTCACCGGCGCCGCCGCACCCGACGAAGGCCGGCGCCTGTACGACCACTTCGTGGCCCAGGCGCGCGGCGCGCACCCACTGGTGCAAACCGGCCGCTTTGCCGCCGACATGCAGGTGGCGCTGGTCAACGACGGGCCGGTGACGATACCCATGCGCCTGTCGGCCAACGCAGCCTGATATCAAAAATGTAGCTGCTGGCGCTGTAGGGGCGAGCGCCAGAGGCTGATTTCTTTCAAAACTTGCTGGCGCGCAGCCCTGCGGCGTTGCTGCCCAAGACGGCACAGCACCCGCTGCGCCGCGCGCACAGCCCGCCCCGGGATAATCCCCCCATGAACGCCCCCACAGCCGCCAGCGCGCCCGCGCCTTTTTCGTCGCTGGCCTTGCACGCCGCCACCCTCGACAACCTGCAGCAGCTCGGCTACCTGCAGATGACACCCATCCAGGCGGCCAGTCTGCCGCTGGCGCTGCAGGGCAAGGACCTGATCGCCCAGGCCAGCACCGGCAGCGGCAAGACGGCCGCCTTTGCGCTGCCGATGATCGACCGCATCAACCCGCGCTGGTTTGGCGTGCAGGCGCTGGTGCTGTGCCCCACGCGCGAACTGGCCGACCAGGTGGCCACCGAGGTGCGCCGCCTGGCGCGCGCGGTGGACAACTTCAAGGTGGTCACCGTGTACGGCGGCGTGCCATCGCGCAACCAGATCGCCAGCCTGGAGAACGGCGCCCACGTCGTCGTTGGCACGCCGGGGCGCGTGATGGACTTGATGGAGCGCGGCGCGCTGGACATTGGCCAGCTGCAGGTGCTGGTGCTGGATGAGGCCGATCGCATGCTCGACATGGGCTTTCTGGCCGACATCGAAACCGTGGTGCGCCAATGCCCGCCCGAGCGGCAGACGCTGCTGTTTTCCGCCACCTACCCCGACGGCATCGCCAAGCTGGCGCAGCGCTTCATGCGCACGCCACAGATGGTCAAGGTGCAGGCGCAGCACAGCGCCGGCAAGATCGCCCAGCGCTGGTACGAGGTGCAGGCCAGCGACAAGGCCGCCACCGTGGGCCGCCTGCTGGCGCACTTCCGCCCCGAATCCACGCTGGTGTTCTGCAACACCAAGCAGCAGTGCCGCGAAGTGGCCGCCGCGCTGCAGGCCCAGGGCTTCAGCGCGCTGGCGCTGTTTGGCGAGCTGGAGCAGCGCGAGCGCGATGAGGTGCTGGTGCAATTTGCCAACCGCAGCGCCAGCGTGCTGGTGGCCACCGACGTGGCCGCGCGCGGGCTGGACATTGCCGATTTGCCTGCCGTCATCAACGTGGACGTCACGCCCGACCCCGAAGTGCACGTGCACCGCATCGGCCGCACCGGCCGTGGCGACGCGCAAGGCCTGGTGCTGAACCTGGTCAGCATGGACGAAATGGGCAGCGTGGGCCGCATCGAGCAGCTGCAGGGCCGCCCGTCCCAATTCTTCCCCGTGGCCGAGCTAACGCCCGCGCCCGGCGGCGACTTGGTGCCGCCGATGTGCACCATCCAGATCCAGGGCGGGCGCAAAGAAAAAATCCGCGCCGGCGACGTGATGGGCGCCATGTGCGCCGACTTCGGCTACGCGCGCGAACAGATCGGCAAGATCAGCGTCAACGAGTTTTCCACCTACGTCGCGGTGGACCGCGCCATCGCCAGCCAGGCGTGCGCCAAGCTGAACGCCGGGCGCGTCAAGGGCAAAACCGTGAAAGCGCGTTTGCTCTGAAATAAATAGCTGCCAGCGCTTTCTGTGCGGGCGTTGGCGGCTTAAAAGGCCCTCATAAAGCGCTGGCGGCAATCAATCCCGGGCATAGGGATTCGCCAAGCCCAGGCCCGCCAGGATGGCGGTTTCGCGCGCCTCCATCGCCTCGGCGTCGGCCTCGCTGGTCTCGTGGTCCCAGCCCTGCGCGTGCAGCGCGCCGTGCACCAGCAGGTGCGCGTAGTGATCGGCCAGCGGCTTGTCCAGCTCGGCCGCCTCGCGCGCGACCACCGGCGCGCACAGCACCAGATCGGCCGCCACCACCGGCGCGCCGCTGTAGTCGAAGGTCAGCACGTTCGTCGCGTAGTCCTTCTGCCGGAATTCGCGGTTCAGGCGCTGGCCCTCTTCGGCATCGACGACGCGCACAGCGATCTCGGCCATCTGCACGTCATCGCCCAGCGCCGCGCGCAACCAACGCGCAACCTTGTGGCGCGGCAGCGCCGCGCGGTGAAGGGGCGCGTCGGGAAAACGGGCGAACTGGAGGCTGAGGGAGAGTGGGACCATGGAGGGATTGTGCCGTTCGGATTGGCGTCAAGCCGGTGGGCCGGGGGCGGCCTCACGCTACACAACGCGGGCCGACGCGATCGTCCTTGCGATCGCGGTCGGCGTTGGCCGTCAATGGGAGGACTACTTCCAGTTAGCGCTAACGGATGTCGTCACCCGAAGGGCCTGCTTGTCGCCGCGCGCCAGACTCGTCTGGACCGTGATGCCGCGGTAGGGGCCCTCCGCCACCTTCCATTCTTCGGTGACCAGGCCTTCGACCAGCTTTTTCGTGTGGCAGGTCGAAAACGTGCCCGCAGGGATCGTGATGGTCTCTCGTCCGACGTAGGTGAGCTGGACGGTGACCCCGTCGGCCACCGGGTCGCGGCTGCCGTCCAAGGAGGGAGGGGCGACATGGCGGGAATTGTCCGGCGCGAAATACAAGCCCACTGAGGTGCTGTAACGCAAGACCGGGGGCCCCTTGTACGTCTGCCCGCTGCCTAGCGCGATGGGCTCAGCCAAGCCAGGCGCGTATCCCCTGTACGCGAGCTGCGGGAAGTTCCTTGAGAACTGGTACCACGTCGCGGTCAGAAGTTGGTCGACCGATCCGTCATGGACGCGAACGTAGGTGCCTGACAAGTTGGGAAGCTTCCAGGTATCAGGCGAGACGAGGGTATCGGGCGCAAACTCGCTGAGCTTGACTGTCCCTGCGGGCAAACCCCATTCAGGTGGCGGTTCCTGAACATAAGTGGTCACCACGCCTCCCGGCGCGTTGGTGAACGTCCCCGGAATAGCACCTTCGAAGAGCAGGTTGGTATCGCCAGAGGCTTCCTCGGTGACCGTCCAACTGCTGCCCACCGTGTACATGCTGGGGTTGAAGCAGTCGGCCAGGTTGGTGGGCGCGACGGGCGGGTCAACTTGACCGCCATCGTCATCGCCGCCGCCGCACGCGGCCAGGCTGGCAGCAACCGCCAAGGGGAGCAGCAGCAGATGCAGGTGTGTGCGGCGGGTAAGGGCGTTCATGTTTTTATCGGGTGACTCCGACTCCTTGAGAAAAACGGCCTGGCGCTGGTCCATGCTGCGCTGATAGCTATGAATGTAGGAGCAAAATGCGCTACGCGCGCGGCGCCTTGTCGGCATGGCGCGGTGCGGCGTCGTACGCATCCACGATGCGCGCGACCAGCGGGTGGCGCACCACGTCGGCGCTGGTGAATCGGGTGAACGCCAGCCCCTTCACGCGGCGCAGCACGCGCTCGGCGTCGATCAGGCCGCTGGTGGCGCCCTTGGGCAGGTCGATCTGGCTCACGTCGCCGGTGACGACGGCCTTGGCGCCAAAGCCGATGCGGGTGAGGAACATCTTCATCTGCTCGGGCGTGGTGTTTTGCGCCTCGTCCAGGATGACAAAGGCGTTGTTCAGCGTGCGCCCGCGCATGAAGGCCAGCGGGGCGATTTCGAGCTGGTGGCGCTCGAACGCCTTGGCCACGCGGTCAAAGCCCATCAGGTCGTACAGCGCGTCGTACAGCGGGCGCAGGTACGGGTCCACCTTTTGCGTCAGATCGCCCGGCAAAAAGCCCAGGCGCTCGCCCGCTTCCACGGCGGGGCGCGTCAGCACGATGCGCTGCACGGTCTGGCGCTCCAGCGCGTCGACGGCGCAGGCGACGGCCAGGTAGGTCTTGCCCGTGCCCGCCGGGCCGATGCCAAAGGTGATGTCGTGACTGGCGATGTTGTCGAGGTAGGCGCCCTGGTTGACGGTGCGGGCCTTCAAGTCCGCGCGGCGCGTGGCCAGTGCGGGCGCGCCATCGGCTGCTTCGCCCACCGCCGGGCCGTCGCCAGCCAGCATGAGTTGCACCGTTTCGGCGCGGATGGGGCGGTCGGCCAGCTCGTACAGCGCCTGCAGCAGCGTGATGGCTCGCTCGGCCTGTTTCTTGGGGCCGTCCACCTTGAACTGCTCGTGCCGGTGCGCAATGGCGACCTGCAGGCCGGCCTCGATCGTGCGCAGGTGTTCGTCCATCGGCCCGCAAAGGTGTTGCAGCCGCGTGTTGTTGAGGGGGATGAAGGTATGTCGAAGGATCACGCAGCCCATTGTGAAGCAAGTGCGAGCGCGGGCCCAAGCGCCGTGTTTGGCCGCGCGTCGCGTGGTGCCCGATGGGCTGAAACGACACGGTCGCGCGAATTCGAGAAGTAGTTGGCGAAGGCGCTTGGAACAATGTCACACTGTGAAAAACGTGGCGCTGCCGGGCGCGTTGGCGGCCCTAGCATGTCCGCACACCATGAAGCGCATCCTTATTGTTGAAGCCAACGCCGGGCCGCAGGGCAGCCTCTCCCAGGTCGCCGCCAGAGCGTTTCCGGCAGCGCAGGTGGTGCACACCCCCAGCGCCGCCGCGGCGGCCGGCAAGATGGATCGCCCGGTAAGCATGCTGCTGGTGGATTCGCTGCTGACCGATGGCGATGCGCCGGCCGTGATCCGCAGCTTGCGCGCGCAGCATCCGAATGCGCTGGCGGTGGTCTTCACCCGATCCGCCGACGACGAAGGCCTGTTCCCCGCCTTGCGCGAGGGCGCCTTTGGCTATTTGCTCAGAACCCAGCCGGCCGAAGACCTGGTGGCTGCCTTGCGCCAGATCGCCCAGGGTGAGCCTGCGCTGGCGCCGCCTTTTTCGCGCCGCGTGCTGCTCTATTTTTCAGGCGGCGGCTGCGTGATGCCGGCCAACTCCTCGCGCGCCAGCGACGTCGAGTTGAATGCGCGCGAAACCGAGGTGCTGCAGCGCGTGGCCAAGGGCTACACCTTGCCAGAGATCGCCGCGCAGCTGGGCCTGTCGCGCCACACGGTGGCCGACTACGTGAAGAAGATCTACCGCAAGCTGAACGTCTCCTCGCGCGCCGAAGCGGCGCTGGAAGCCGCTCGCCGTGGACTGGTGAAGCCCTGAGGCGGTGGTGTAAGCCGGTCCATCGCACTGCCTTCAGGCGCTGATGGGCACAGCCGGCAGGGCGACTGCGGTGACAATGCCCCACTTCCGATGGGCATTGAGATGCTATTGGATTAATAGCTGCTTGCGCTGTTGTGGTCAGCGCTGAAGCGGTATTTGGCTCTAAACCTGCGCCGGTTGCCTGTGCCAACGGGTGCGTGATGAAAGAACCCCGTGATCGGACGTCTTGCAGGCCTGCTGGCCGAAAAATCGCCCCCGCACATCCTTATCGATTGCCATGGCGTTGGCTACGAAGTCGATGTGCCCATGAGCACCTTCTACCAGCTGCCCCAGCTGGGCGAGAAGGTCACGCTGCTCACGCACTTCGTGGTGCGCGAGGACGCGCAAATACTCTACGGCTTCGCCACCGCGCCCGAGCGCGACGCCTTTCGCGAGCTGGTGAAGATCAGCGGCGTGGGGCCGCGCACGGCGTTGTCGGTGCTGTCGGGCATGAGCGTGACCGAGTTGGCGCAAGCCGTCACCGCGCAGGAAAGCGGGCGCCTGGTCAAGGTGCCGGGCATCGGCAAGAAGACGGCCGAGCGCCTGCTGCTGGAACTCAAGGGCAAGCTGGGCGCCGACCTGGGCGCGCCCGCCGCACCGGCCAGCGACAGCCACGTGGACATCCAGCAGGCGCTGATCGCGCTGGGCTACAACGACCGAGAGGCCACCGCCGCGCTGAAGGCGCTGCCCGCCAGCGTGGGCGTGGCCGAAGGTATTAAGTTGGCCTTGAAGGCGCTGGCCAAGTAGGTAACAAGCAGGCACAACTTGGGTGCGATGTTGACTTGGAACTGACTTAAGCCGGCAATTTCTCACGCTATGCTTGGCTCCACATTCATCGCCGCACGGCATGGCGAGAGGGAGATTCATGCGCACACCGGTATCTTTTTGGTTGGGGGGATTGGCCTCCGTGTTGACGCTGTCGGCCTGCACCGGCGGATCGCCCGCGGGCACGCCGCCACAGGCCGCCAGCAACCCGCCGCCCACCGAAGCACGCTGCGATGCCCAACCCGCGCAGTCGCTGGTGGGGCAAGTGTTTGACAGCGACACCCTGGCGCGCGTGCGCGCGGCCACCGGCGCGCAGGACGCGCGCGTGTTGCGTCCGGACTCGATGATCACCAAGGAATACAAGGTCGGCCGAGTCAACGTGGTGGTCGATGCGGCGCAGCGCATCGTGCGCATCCACTGCGGTTGATCTGTTGAGCTTTCGCCGGCCCGCCCCGAGAGATGCAAGCTCGCGGTCTGGGCAAGTCCGGGGCCTTTCCGGTCATTCACTTCGATTTCTTTAACTTGGGAGGAGCATCCATGAACAAGCACAAACTGAATCTTCTGTGGGCAGCCTGCGCTGCCACCATGGCACTGAGCGCGTGCGGCGGCGGTGACGATGACACGCCGGCCCCAGCACCCGCGCCGGCGCCTGCTCCCGCGCCGGCCCCAGGGCCAGCTCCAGCGCCGGCGCCCGGTACCGGCGGCATGTACGACATCACCAAAGTAGATGGCCGTCGCTTCACTAAATCTGCCGTGGTGACCAACGACAAGACGCTGTCTGAGCTGCCTGCGCTGAGCGCGAACACGCTGCACCTGGGCGCGTTGCCCAAGGAGCAGACTTTTTACGACTACGGCCCTGGCAAGGCGCTGAAAGTTGGCGCGGCGCGCGATTTGGCGCCCACGCAGACCGATGCAGGTACGCGCAGCACGCTGACTTGGTCGCGCAACGCGGCCGGGCAGAACGTGGGCGCGCTGCGCGTCCAGGCCGAAGGCGCCAAAGGCCTGCGCCTGGGCTTGCTGGTGTCGTCGCTGCCTGATGCGGCGATGCTCCAGGTGTCTTCCACGCAGAGCGGCCGCACGGTGTACGAAGTCACGGGCGCCGAAGTCAATGCGCGTCTGGCGGACAACGCCGCGGCAGGCGAAACCGGCAGCGCTTCGCGCACCTGGTGGACCCCCGACCTCGGCGGCGATACCGTAGCGCTGCAGATCACCCTGCCTGCTGGTGTCGACACGTCAGCGCTGGCCGTTTCCATTCCCACGCTGTCCCATATCTTCCTGGCAGCCAACACCACCTCCGACCATGTCAAGGACATTGGCGATTCCGATTCGTGCGAGCTCGACGTCACCTGCTACCAGACCGGCGCCAACGAGCGCGACGCCGTGGCACGCATGCGCTACGTCAAGGATGGCTCGAGCTATCTGTGCACGGGCACGCTGCTGAACGATGCGGCGCAGTCGAACAGGCCGTACTTCCTGTCCGCCAACCACTGCATCAATACGCAAACGGCGGCATCTACGCTGCAGACAGATTGGTTCTTCCGCTCTGCGTCATGCGGTCGCTTCCAGGTGATGGGGGCTGCCACCACGCTCAGCAACGGTGCCCGCCTGCTCTACGCCAGTGCGACCAACGACATGCTCCTGGTGCAACTGAACGATCAGCCGCCGTCGGGCGCATGGATGGCGGGCTGGGATGCCGCCCCCAACGGCGCGCAGAGCGTCTTTGACATCCACCATCCTTCGGGCGATCTGGCCAAGATCTCCGGTGGGCAAGTCACCAGCTATTCCAACTGCGTCGCCAACGCCAACTGCACGCCGACGAGCAATCCGAACGCGCCGTATCTCCAGGTGACCTGGTCGCAAGGCACCACCGAAGGCGGTAGCAGCGGCTCCGGCCTCCTGAAGTCCACAGGCCACGTGATTGGCACCTTGTTTGGTGGCAGCGCCAGCTGCAGCTACAAGCAAGGCACCGACAATTTCGGGCGCCTGAGTGTCGGTTTCAGCAATGGCATGAACCGCTGGCTGGTCGCGAAGGACCCCTCCGCTCTGTGAGCGTTAGGCGCCTGATTCATTGGGCTTGCCGAAAGGGCTTGCGTGTTGAGCGCAAGCCCTTTTTTGTGGGCTGCCATGGGGCTTACCATCGGCGCTTCAACCGACATTCATCGACGCGACCTGTGAGCATTCAGACCGACGATTTTGGTGACTTCGAAGCCGCCGGCGCGTTGACCCAGCGCGTGGTGGCCGCCAGCGCTGGCTCGCCCCGCGAAGAAGCACTCGAGCGCGCCCTGCGCCCCAAGCATCTTGAAGAGTACGTGGGGCAGACCAAGGCGCGCGAGCAGCTGGAAATCTTCATAGGCGCCGCGCGGCACCGTGGTGAGGCGCTGGATCACGTGCTGCTGTTCGGCCCGCCCGGGCTGGGCAAGACGACGCTGAGCCACATCATCGCGGCCGAGCTGGGGGTCAACCTGCGCCAGACCAGCGGCCCGGTGCTCGAAAAGCCCAAAGACCTGGCGGCGCTGCTGACCAACCTGGAGGCCAACGACGTCCTCTTCATCGACGAAATCCACCGCCTGAGCCCGGTGGTCGAGGAAATCCTCTACCCCGCGCTGGAGGATTACCAAATCGACATCATGATTGGCGAAGGCCCGGCCGCGCGCAGCATCAAGCTGGATTTGCAGCCCTTCACGCTGGTGGGCGCCACCACGCGCGCAGGCATGCTGACCAACCCGCTGCGCGACCGCTTCGGCATCGTCGCGCGGCTGGAGTTCTACACGCCCGAAGAGCTGACGCGCATCGTCACCCGCAGCGCGGGGCTGCTGAACGTCGAGGCCGATGCGCAAGGCGCCGCCGAGATCGCCCGGCGCAGCCGCGGCACGCCGCGCATCGCCAACCGCCTGCTGCGCCGCGTGCGCGACTACGCGCAGGTCAAGGGCGATGGACGTATATCAAAAAAGATAGCGCACGACGCCCTGGCCATGCTGGATGTCGACCCGGAAGGCTTTGACGTGATGGACCGCAAGCTGCTGGAGGCGGTGATCCACCGCTTTGACGGCGGCCCGGTCGGCCTAGACAACATTGCCGCCAGCATCGGCGAAGAGGCGGGCACGATCGAGGACGTGATCGAGCCGTACCTGATCCAGCAAGGCTTCTTGCAGCGCACCCCGCGCGGGCGCGTCGCCACGCTGGCTGCTTACCGACACCTGGGCGTGACCGCGCCGCAGCAGGGCGGCGCCAGCTTGTTTGATGCGTGAGCGACTGGAGTGGGCGCTACGGGCGCAAGGAGGGATCAATGAAAACAACTGCGCTGGCCTTGGCCGCTGTGGCAGCGTTCGCGTCGCTGTCTGGCTGCACGACGACGTACACGCCCCAACCGGGTGAGCCACTGGCCCGACTTCGCGTGGTGACGGTTCCGCCACCCCAGTATGCGACCGACGTCACCTGGGCCAGCTTTGTGGACGTGGTGGATATTTCTACATGTCCCAAGCCGGTCACGACATTGGTCAAGACGGGCGTGCTTTCTGCTACGAACGTCCAGCGGCTGGGAATGCCAGGTTTGCCGACCGGCGGCGGGTTGGTCACAGAGTTTGCGGTTCCCGCTGGGCGCCCGCTGGCGCTGCTGTTCTTCATGGGCGCCGGGCGCTGGAGTTGCCAGGTTCAAATGGCATGGACACCTCGGGTAGGCGCTGACTACGAGGCGCAGTACCACTTGTCTGCCGACAAGAACCGTTGTGTGATACCGCTGCGTGAACTGAAGCCCACCCGAACAGGGGTTCAACGCGTTGAAGCGGCAGGCGTGAGGAAGTGGAATTCGAGTCAACCGTGCGGCGTGGAGCCGCCCGGAGCCAAGTAGTTGCGCTTGCCGCGCTGACCGGCTTGCCGGGTTGCACGCTGCGCCGAATGGCGTCGCGTTGCAAAACGGCATTGCCCACCGCCACCGCTGGCGCCATCGTCAACGCGCCCCGCCAAACACCTCCACCACCTGCTCGACTTGCGCTGCCGTGACCGGCGCAGCACGCCGCGAGGCGGGCGCCACGCAGGTGTCGCGTAGCACCTCGGGCGGCAGGCTCGCCAGGCCGCGAAACGCCCAGTCGCGCTGCAACTGCCAGCGCTGCGGCTCAGCCAGCGCGCGGGCGCGCAGCGTGCGCGCCTGCTCGGGCGTGTAGGCCCAGACGTCCTCCACCTCGCCCGTTGCGCGGGTGACGACGCGCACGCCGCCCATCGGAGCTCTGACCATCCAGACGCGCTTTTGCGCAAGCAGGGCGGGCGCAAAGCGCTGCAAATAAAGGAGCATCAAGGCCCCGATGTGAATACCGTCCGCGTCCGGGTCGAACAGCAGCATCAGCCGTTCGAAGCGCAGGCTGGCCAACGGAAGGTGGGCGCCGTCGGTGGCGTCGGCTCCGCACAGCGCTGCTGCCAACCGCCGGTACAGCGGGTATGCGGCCACACGCGCAGCGCCAGCGCGCCAGGCGTTCAGCGGCTTGCCTTGCAGCGGCAGGACGGCCTGGGTTGGCGCATCGCGCACGGCGGCCACGGCGCCCGCAGCGGATTCGCCTTCGACCAGAAACAGCTCGCAGCCCGCGCCGTGGCGCTGGCTGTCGGCCAGGGGCATAGAGGGCGGCGTCCACGCGCTCATGGCACCCAGGCACATGGGTGGCAGCTTTGATGTGGCCCGTACGGCGTCGCCGCTTGGCGGTGTTGTGCTACACCGGGCAACACATCGCTGCGCTTGCGTGGTGGTATCGCGACACGCAGCGGGCACTCGTCGCATTCTGGCGGCGTCTCCATTGGGCGGGTGCTTTCCCGCCGTACCATGCGCGCGTCTTCATTCTGGGATGAGAGGAACTTGATCATGAATAAGTATCTGGCCGAATTGATTGGCACCTTCTGGCTGGTGCTGGGCGGCTGTGGCAGTGCGGTGCTGGCGGCCGCCTTTCCGCAGCTTGGCATCGGTTTCGCGGGCGTGGCGCTGGCCTTTGGCCTGACGGTGCTGACGATGGCGTTTGCCATCGGGCACATCTCGGCTGCCATTTGAACCCGGCGGTGACGGTGGGCCTGTGAGCCGGCGGCCGCTTTCCGGCGGTGCAGGTGGTTCCGTACATCGTCATGCAGGTGATCGGCGCGATCATCGCTGCGGCCGTGCTGTACGGCATCGCCAGCGGGCAGGCGCGCTGGCAGCCCGGTGGCTTTGCCAGCAACGGGTTTGGCGATCTGTCGCCCGGCAAGTATTCGATGATGGCCGTGCTGCTGTGCGAAGTGGTGATGACCGCCATGTTCCTCTTCGTCATCATGGGCGCCACCGATTCGCGCGCACCCGCTGGCTTTGCGCCCATCGCCATCGGCCTGTGCCTGACCTTGATCCACCTAATCAGCATCCCGGTGTCCAACACCTCGGTGAACCCTGCGCGATCGACCGGCGTGGCGCTGTTCGCGCAGACTGGCGCCCTCAGCCAACTGTGGCTGTTCTGGCTGGCGCCCCTCATCGGCGGCGCCATCGGCGGCGTGGTCTACAAGGCGCTGGCAGGCACGCCCCAGCGCGCCTGATGCGCAAGGCGCCGGCGTGCAGCGCGTGGGGCGCGTGGGGCGCGCTGGCGCCCAGGCGTTGTCACCTGACCCCGCGCGCCGGCCGAGCAGGACGGTGCGCGAAGATGCATAGGAAAAAGGCCGTTGGCGCTCTCTGGACGGGTGCTGGCAGCTACTGAAAAGTGAGTGCCCCAGGCGCTGGACAGCGTCAGCACCAGCGCCGCTGCGGATCACGACGCCCACGCCAAGGATGCGGGGATAATTCCACCATGCACATCCGCTTTACCAAGATGCAGGGCGCGGGCAACGACTTTGTCGTGCTTGACGAAACGCGCGGCCCGCTTGGGTTGACGCCAGCGCAGTACCGCTGGCTGGGCGACCGGCACTTTGGCATCGGCGCCGACCAGATCCTGACCGTGCGCCCCGCACCCACGCCCGACGTGGACTTTGAATACGTCATCCATAACGGCGCCGACGGCGGCGAAGTGCAGCACTGCGGCAATGGCGCGCGCTGCTTCGTGCGCTACGTGCGCCAGCACGGGCTGACCCACAAAAGCACCGTGCGCGTGAAGGTGAAGAACAGCATCCTGGCGCTGACCGAGGGCGCCGACGGCCGCGTGACGGTGGACATGGGTGCCCCCGTTTTCGACCTGGCGCGGGTGCCTTTCAACACCGACGGCCTGTCGCCGCTGCCAGAAGGCGCGTGGCAGGTCTGGCCGCTGCCTTTGGAAGAAAACCAGGCGCTTGCGCAGGTCAATACAGCGCAGGCAGCTATGGTTAATGTAGCGGTGCTGTCCATGGGCAACCCGCACGCCGTGCAGATCGTGGACGATGCCGAGAGCGCCCCGGTAGCGCAGCAGGGCCCGCTGATCGAGTCGCACCCCGCTTTTCCGGAGCGGGTGAACGCCGGGTTCATGCAGATCGTGAACCGCGGGCAGATCCGCCTGCGCGTGTACGAACGCGCTGCTGGCGAAACCCTGGCCTGCGGCACTGGCGCGTGCGCTGCCGTGGTCGCGGGCATTCGCCTGGGCCTGCTGGATGCGCGCGTGGACGTGTTCACCCACGGCGGCGTATTGACCATTGAATGGGCCGGCGGCGACGCCGACCCCGTGCGCATGACCGGCCCCGCCGTGACCGTGTTTGAAGGCGAAACCGAAGTACCTGACTTGAAATGACCGAGCCCGTCACCCCCATCACCGAAGCCGACATCGCCCAGTTTCTGGTGCACACCCCCGATTTCTTTGAGCGCAATGCCGATCTGCTGGCCGGCGTGCAGCTGACCAGCCCGCACGGCGGGCGCACCGTGAGCCTGCAGGAACGCCAGGCCGAGATGCTGCGCGAGAAGATCAAGGTGCTGGAGCTGCGCCTGATGGAAATGATGCGCCACGGCAACGAAAACATGCTGATCGGCGACAAGCTGCAGCGCTGGTCGCGCCAGCTGTTCCTGGTGGCGCGCCCGGTGGATTTGCCTGCCGTGTTGGTCAGCGAGATCAAGAGCCAGTTCAGCGTGCCGCAGGCGGCGCTGAAACTGTGGGACGTGGCCGAGGTGTACGCCAACGAGCCCTTCGCGCAGGGCGCCAGCGAGGACATCCGCAGCCTGGCTTCGTCGCTCACGGTGCCTTACTGCGGCGTGAACGCCGGTTTCGACGCCGTGAAATGGCTGGACGACCCGGACAACGTGGCCTCGCTGTCCCTCATCCCGCTGCGCAATGGTGCCACCAGCCCGGCCTTTGGCATGCTGGTGCTGGCCTCGCCCGACAGCCAGCGCTACCAGGCGGGCATGGCGACCGATTTTCTGGAGCGCATCGCCGAGCTGGCCAGCGCTTCGCTGTCGCGCGTGCGGGATTACTAGGATGTAACCCTGAGCGGCTGACGGCGCTTGCCCCTTCTGCTTCGCAAGGGGGACAACGCCCGTGCCCGGTGCAGGTCCGGGCATGGCGTTTTGGGCATCCAGCGCAGCACCGGCGGGCGCGAAGTGCTACGATTTACCTAGCATGTCTACCGCGCCTTCCCCTTCGCTTTCCGACGCCGATCAAGCGCTGCTGGCGCGCTACCTGGAGCACGTTCGCGTTGAAAAGCGCCTGGCCGCGCGCACGGTCACGCTGTACGGGCTCGATCTGGAAAAGCTGACCGAATTCGCGTTGCAGGCCGCCGTGCCGCTGACGGCGGTGCAAAACCACCACATCCGCCGCTGGGTGGCGCAAATGAACGCGGGCGGGCGCAGCGGGCGCGGCATTGGTTTGATCCTGTCGGGCTGGCGCGGCTTTTACGCCTGGCTGGGGCGCGAGGGGCTGATCAGCGCCAACCCCGTGCAGGACGTGCGCGCGCCCAAGCAGCCACGCCCTTTGCCCAAGGCGCTGGGCGTGGACGAGGCCATGCACCTGGCCGACCACGTCGACGATGACGACGACCCCTGGCTGGAGGCGCGCGACGCCGCCATGGTGGAGCTGCTGTACGGCGGCGGCCTGCGCGTGGGCGAGCTGGTCGGCCTGGACGTGGCGCCCAGCGACGCCGCTGCGCGCGCGGGGCGCGGCTGGATTGATGTTCAGGCGGGCGAAGTGCAGGTGCAGGGCAAGGGCGGCAAGCGCCGCGCGGTGCCCCTGGGCCGCGCCGCGGCCGAGGCGCTGGGCCGCTGGCTGGCTGTGCGCGGGCAGGTGGGCGCACTGGCAGAAGCGAACACGTCTGCTGACGCAGCCAAGGCGGCCAGGGCTGGCGATGCAGCCAAGACGGACAAGGCTGGCGATGCAGCCCTGGCGCTGTTCATCGGCCAGCGCGGCACGCGGCTGACGGCCCAATCCATCTGGCAACGCCTGCGCCGCCGCAGCCTGCGCGCGGGCCTGGCAACGCCGGTGCACCCGCACATGCTGCGCCACTCGTTCGCCAGCCACGTGCTGCAGTCCAGCGGCGACCTGCGCGCGGTGCAAGAGCTGCTGGGCCACGCCAACATCGGCACCACGCAGGTCTACACGCGGCTGGATTTTCAGCACCTGGCCAAGGCGTACGACGCGGCGCACCCCAGGGCGCGCAAGAAGTGATCGGCGGGCGCGCGGCCATCGCCGGTGCTGCACGAAGAATGGGTAAAGAAATTGGCTTCTAGCGCTGGTGCAGCGTGCGCGGCAAGCTATCAAAATAGTAGTTCCAAAGCGCTGACGGGGTGCCGCCGACGGGCTTTGCCGTAGGCCTGCAAGCCGCCCGCTCAATGGCTACACTGTGCGTTTTGCTGGTTGCCCGCACGCCGATTGGGCGCGTTGCGGGCCTAAGGTTTTCCTTCCATGTCCCTCATCCCCGTCACCATCCTCACCGGCTTCCTCGGATCCGGCAAAACCACCTTGCTCAAGCGCGTGCTGACCGAGGCGCACGGGCAGAAGATTGCCGTGATCGAGAACGAATTCGGCGAAGAGAACATCGACAACGACATTCTCGTCAGCGACCAGCAAGAGCAGATCATCCAGATGAGCAACGGCTGCATCTGCTGCACCATCCGCGAAGATTTGCGCGCCACGCTGGCCGACCTGGCCGCCAAGAAACGCAAGGGTGAGCTGGATTTTGAGCGCGTGGTGATCGAAACCACCGGCGTGGCCGACCCTGGCCCGGTGGCGCAAACCTTCTTCATGGACGACGAGATCGCCGAGGCCTATCTGCTGGACGCCGTCGTCACCCTGGTGGACGCCAAGCACGCGCCCGAGCAGCTGAACGACCGCGTGGAGGCGCAGCGCCAGGTGGGCTTTGCCGACCAGATCTTCATCAGCAAGGCCGATCTGGTGGACGCCGAGGCGCTGCACGCGCTGCAGCACCGCCTCAAACACATGAACCCGCGCGCGCCGCAGCGCGTGGTGCACTTTGGCGAGGTGCCGATCAAGGACGTGTTCGACCTGCGCGGCTTCAACCTGAGCGCCAAGCTGGACATCGACCCGGACTTCCTCAAGGAAGAGGACGAGCACGACCACGATCATGGTCACGACCACCACGACCATGATCACGAGCACCATGGCGAGCACTGCGGCCACCCGTCGCACCAGCACGACCACGCGCACGGCCACCATCACCACCACGATGACGACGTCAAAAGCTTCGTCTTTCGCAGCGACCGCGCGCTGGACCCGGCCAAGCTGGAAGACTTCCTGGGCGCCATCGTCAACATCTACGGGCCGCGCATGCTGCGCTACAAGGGCGTGCTTTGGATGCAGGGCACCGAGCGCAAGGTCATCTTTCAGGGCGTGCATCAGCTGATGGGCAGCGACCTGGGTCCTGCGTGGGCCGAGGGCGAGCCCAGGGTGTCGAAAATGGTCTTCATCGGCATCGACCTGCCCAAGGACATCTTGGTGCAGGGTCTGCAGCAGTGCCTGGTGTAGCCGCGCCGCTCAGGCGGTCGAACACACCCGTGGGTGCATGCGAAGATCCCGATATGTGCCGAAAATGCGCGGATACTGGTTGTTGTTAAGCACGGCGGTCACCCCGCTTTTGCGGACGTGGCTACAATCGCCGCCTTTGAGCAGGGCATCGGTCTGCGACGAATGCCTTGGCCACGTTGCCCAAGAAAGCCAAAAACAGGGCTTGGTGCGAATGAAAAGGGTACTGCTTCATTCGTTGGATACCGACCAGCTTGTAGCCGTCGCGCCGTCGCGCCGCGTTTGCATAGGAGACAGTTGACGTGAAATCCGCGGCTCCTAAAGGCCCTGCCACCAAGGCCACGCCCGCCAAACCCAAGGCTGCGCCCCGCGCTGCCAAGGCTGTGGCGCCCCCCGCTGTCCCCCGATCCTCTGCCGCCGCGGTCGCGCCGGCGCCGTTGAAGGTTTTACCCGTCCCTATGTCCTCTGTTGCTACGCCGCCTGTGGCCATTCCGGTCAAGAAAGACCCGAAGTTGGCCAACAACTGGAAAACCAAGAGCGTCCAGGAACTGACCGATGCCGAAGTCGTCGCCATGCCCGACAGCGAGTACATGAACGACAAGCAGTTGGCGTTCTTCCGCATGAAGCTGGTGCAGCTCAAGGACGACATCCTGACCAACGCCGGGCAGACCGCTGAAAACCTGCGCGACGACACCGTGGTGGTGCCGGACCCCGCCGACCGCGCCACCATCGAGGAAGAGCACGCACTCGAGTTGCGTACCCGCGACCGCGAGCGCAAGTTGCTCAAGAAGATCGAGCAGTCCATTGCGCGCATCGACGCGGGCGACTACGGCTATTGCGACGAGACAGGCGAGCCCATTGGCGTGCCCCGCCTGCTGGCGCGGCCCACCGCCACGCTGTCGCTGGAAGCGCAGCAGCGCCGCGAGCTGAAGCAAAAGATGTTCGGAGACTGATCCGGGACATTAACCACGGCGCGCCACAGCGCGCCCAGCTGAACGCATGAGCAAGGATTCCGAAACACGCCGCGGCCGCTTGCTGTCCAAGGTGGTCAAGTTCGTGACCAGCCCGACCACGCACTGGTCGGATCTCGATCGGCCTGAAACTTCCTCGGGCGATGCGGAATCGCGCGTGGCGCTCAAGGAAATGATTGTCCGCAAGCGCCGGAACGACTTCGTGCGCAATCGCGAATTCGACATGCTGCGCAAGCTGCGCCGACGCGGCCAGGGCGATGGCACGCGCGACGTGCCGCCCGGCGTGCCGTCGTTCTACCCCAGCAGCCAACCCGCGAATACCGGCGAACGCGCGCGCACGCTCAAGAAGATCGACGAGATCGAAGCGCAGATGTCCACCGCCTGGTTCAAGAACAAGGCGGGGCAGGCGCAGGCCGGCGGCGCAGCCGACGCAGCAGGGAATGCCGACGCGCAGCGCGTACAGCCATTGCCGACACGGCCAGCCCATTTGACTGCCTCGGGCGACGGCACCGCACCAACCTTGCACGCACCCTACGGCGAGCCAGCGGCCAACCCGCAGATGCGGGCCTTCGCGCCCACCGTCACCCTGAGCGAAGAGATGGAGCTGCGGCCCCAGGTCAGCGCGCCCGCACCCATGCTGGATCTGAGCCCGGCAATCACGCCGGTGGCACGAGCCACGCCAGCGGACGCGGACACCGGTGCGAATACGCGCTCTGGCGTGGTGCTCTTTGGCGGCCACACCGATTTCAACGTCGAAGTGATGGTCGAGGCCAAGCAGGATCCGGTCATCGAAGAGGTGGCCATCCGTTTTGCCAATGGCGACGTGGTGGGCGCCGAGGCCGGCTTGCTGGAGCTGCTGCGTGACGGCGGCAGCCGCCAACACGACATCGACACCTGGCTGACCTTGTTCGACCTGTACCGCGCCAGCCACCAGCAGGACAAGTTCGACGACGCCGGCATCGATTTCGCCGACCAGTTTGGCCGCTCAGCGCCGCAGTGGGCGCTGGTGACCGAAAGCGCGCCGACGCCGCTGGCCTCTGCGCTGGGTGCTTCCACCGCGCCTGCGCCGATCGTGTCTGGCCTGTTCCATTGGACGGGGCCGTCCAGCATTGGCATCCAGTCCATCGCCGCCTTGAACGCCAGCCTGGCACGCAATGCGCCGCCCTGGCGCATCGACTGGCGCCACGTCAAGGGCATCGAGCCGGCTGCGCTGCCCGCGCTGACCGAGGTGCTCAAGCGCCTGGGCGACACGCCCGGTGGCGTCAAGTTCCTGGGCGAGGACCGTCTGTTGGAGTTGCTGGCAGAGCGCTCTCCCACCGACGACCGCAGTGCCGACCCGCAATGGTGGGATGCCCGCCTGGCGCTGTTGCGCGTGATGGACGAGATGGACGAATTCGAGCTGGTGGCGCTGAACTACTGCGTCACCTACGAGGTTTCGCCTCCGGCCTGGGAGTCGCCGGCCGGCAACTTCCAGCGGATGACGGAAGAGGGCCAGACGGTGCCCCCGACCGATTTCGGGCAACCGCCGACGCCAGCAGATTCTCAACTGGGGGCGCCGCCGCGTGTGTCGGGCGCACCTCACGTGGACGATGCCGGCGTGCTTCGCGGGGACTTGCGCGGCGAACTGATCGGCACTGCTGATGCCGCGCTTTTGCCTTATGCGGATCACCGCGGTGCATCGCGCTATGAGCTCAACTGCCGCAAGCTATTGCGCGTGGACTTTGGCGCGGCGGGCGACTTGCTGAACTGGTCCATGCAGCAAAAGGCCGAAGGCCGCCCGGTGACGTTCAAGCAGGTCAATCGGCTGGTGGCGGCTTTCTTTGGCGTGATCGGCATTCAAGACACGGCCCGCGTGCTGCTGCGCAGCGACTGAGGGCTGGTGTCGGCCCAGGCGGCGCCTGGGCCAGTTGATCGTCTTGCCGCGGCCCGCCTCTTGCGCGGCGCTCACTCGCCCCCATTTGCACCGCATGGAACCCTTTCACGGCACAACAATCATCAGCGTGCGGCGCCAAACGCCCGAGGGCTGGCAGGTGGCGATCGGCGGCGATGGCCAGGTGACGCTGGGCAATATCGTCATCAAGGGCTCGGCCCGCAAGGTGCGCAAACTCTTTCACGGCAAGGTGCTGGCGGGGTTCGCCGGTGCCACGGCCGATGCGTTCACGCTGTTTGAACGCTTCGAGGCCAAGCTGGAGAAGCACCAAGGCCACTTGAGCCGCGCCGCCATCGAGCTCACCAAAGACTGGCGCACCGACCGCGTGCTGCGCCGCCTGGAAGCCATGCTGGCGGTGGCCGACCGCGACACCTCGCTCATCATCACCGGCAATGGCGACGTGCTGGAGCCTGAGCACGGCCTGGTGGCCATCGGTTCGGGCGGCGCGTACGCCCAGTCGGCCGCCAAGGCGCTGCTCGACCACACCGAGCTGCCGGCCGATCAGATCGTCAAGAAGTCGCTGGAAATCGCCGGCGAGCTGTGCATCTACACCAACATGAGCCACACGATCGAGACGCTCTGATGCGCTCGGTGGACGCTGTTTGCTCCGATTAACATAGCTGCTGGCGCCCTGTAGGCGGGCGCTGGAGCCTGATTTGGCTTATAAAACCATGTCTTTCATGACGCCGCAGGAAATCGTCTCCGAGCTTGACCGCCACATCGTGGGCCAAAACGACGCCAAGCGCGCCGTGGCCATCGCCCTGCGCAACCGCTGGCGCCGCCAGCAGGTCGACGAAAAGCTGCGGCCCGAGATCACGCCCAAGAACATCCTGATGATCGGCCCCACCGGCGTGGGCAAGACCGAGATTGCCCGCCGCCTGGCCAAGCTGGCCAACGCGCCCTTCATCAAGGTGGAGGCGACCAAGTTCACCGAGGTGGGCTACGTGGGCAAGGATGTGGATTCGATCATCCGCGACCTGGCCGAGATGGCGGTCAAGCAGCAGCGCGAGCAGGCCATGAAGCAGCACCGCACGCGTGCCGAAGATTTGGCCGAAGACCGCGTGCTGGACGTGCTGCTGCCACCCGCGCGCAACGCCGACGGTAGCAACGCGGCCAGCGGCGACAGTGCCGCGCGCCAGGGCTTTCGCAAGAAGCTGCGCGAGGGCGAGCTGAACGACAAAGAGATCGAGCTGGAGCTGGCTCAGCCCGCGCCCACCATGGAAATCATGAGCCCGCCCGGCATGGAAGACATGGCTGAACAACTCAAGGGCATGCTGGGCAACATGGGGGCAGGGCGCCGGAAGATGCGCCGCGTGAAGATCGCCGAGGCCATGAAGCTGCTGACCGACGAAGAGGCGGGCAAGCTGGTCAACGAAGACGAGATTCGCGTGCAGGCGCTGCACAACCTGGAGCAGAACGGCATCGTCTTCATCGACGAGATCGACAAGGTGGCCTCGCGCAGCCTGGAAGGCGGCAGCACCGCCGAGGTGTCGCGCCAGGGTGTGCAGCGCGACCTTTTGCCTCTGGTCGAGGGCACTTCGGTGACCACCAAGTACGGCATCGTGCGCACCGATCACATCCTGTTCATCGCCTCCGGCGCGTTTCATCTGTCGCGGCCCAGCGATTTGATTCCTGAGCTGCAAGGGCGCCTCCCCATCCGCGTGGAGCTTTCATCGCTGTCCGTGCAGGATTTCGAAGCGATCCTGACGCAGACCGATGCCTCGCTGGTGCGCCAATACCAGGCGCTGATGGCCACCGAGGGTGTCACCCTGGACTTTGCCGCCGACGGCATCGCCCGGCTGGCCGAGATCGCCTTCGCGGTCAACGAATCGACCGAGAACATCGGCGCCCGGCGGCTGTCCACGATCATGGAGCGGCTGCTGGAGGAGCTGAGCTTCGGCGCCACCCGCCACGAAGGCGAGACCGTGCGCATCGACGCCGCCTATGTGAACGAGCGGCTGTCGGCGTTGAGCCAGGACGAAGATCTGTCCCGCTACATCCTTTGATGGCAAAAACGGGCGCGCGAGGATGTGCCCGCTACCGCTTGAGCGGGCTGGCTGCCGCAGCCCGGAAGGCACGCGCATAAGGCACGCGGCCTAGTTCGGCTTTGCATGAGCGATCCACGTCAGGCGAAGGACACGGGCTTGGCGCACACCGACGCGCGCCCAGCGGGCGTCAGTGCGGCCAGCACTTTTCCCGGCCCGAGCAGCGTCGCCGGAAATATTGCGCAATTCCCTCAAGTCGGTTAGTGCAAGCGTCACTTTGACTTTGCTCGCTAAGTCCCTAATTTAAAACGAATTTTGTTTTGAAGGCTGGTCGAAAACCCAGCTAAGGTCTTGATTTCATTGAAATAATTTGTGCACCCGACTTGTCCGTTGACGTTTTCCTGCTACAGTGCAAAAAAGTGCAATTAAGTGGGGGAAAGTGCCTTTCCCATATCGTCAAGGCACTCACGGCAGGGAAATCGGGTGTTTCAAGGGGCGTCATCGCTGAGTCTGGATGCAAAGGGGCGGCTGTCAGTGCCGACCCGGCATCGTGACGTCCTTTTGGCCACCGCTTCCGGCCAGCTCACCCTCACTCGCCACCCCCATGGCTGCCTGATGATGTTTCCCCGGCCCGAGTGGGAGAAGTTTCGCCAACGGATCGCCCAACTGCCCATGTCGGCGCAGGGCTGGAAGCGCATCTTTCTGGGCAATGCCATGGATGTCGAAATGGACGGCACCGGCCGTGTGCTGGTCTCGCCCGAGCTGCGCGCCGCCGCCGCCCTGACGCGCGAAACCATGCTGCTGGGCATGGGCGATCACTTCGAGCTGTGGGACAAGGCGCGCTACGAAGCCCAGGAAGCCGAGGCACTTCAAGGCGAAATGCCCGAAGTGTTCAAGGACTTCGCTTTCTAAAGGCAGGCTGAAGGGGTGAACACATGGACGCACACCACCGTCTTGCTCAGCGAAGCGATCGACGCGCTGGTCACCAACCCGGACGGCAGCTACGTGGACGCCACGTTTGGCCGTGGCGGCCATTCGCGCGCGCTGCTCGCGCGGATGGGTGCGTCAGGGCGCCTGCTGGCCTTCGACAAGGATCCCGAGGCGCTGGCCGAGGCGGCGCGCATCCAGGATGGGCGCTTCAGTATCCGGCACGAGGGCTTTGCGGCGCTGGGCGATCTGCCGGGCGGCAGCGTGACCGGGGTGCTGATGGATCTGGGCATCAGTTCGCCGCAGATCGACAACCCCGAGCGGGGTTTTTCTTTTCGTGCCGACGGCCCGCTGGACATGCGCATGGACCCCACGCGCGGCACCAGTGCAGCCGAATGGCTGGCGGTCGCAGAGCAGCGACAGATCGCAGAGGTGATTCGTGACTACGGCGAAGAACGGTTTGCTGTCCCCATTGCAAAGGCGATTGTCGCGCGCCGACAAGAACGGGGCCCTCTTGCAACCACCGCTGAACTGGCCGAACTCGTGGCTGGCGCGGTCAAAACCCGCGAGCCGGGCCAGAACCCTGCAACGCGCACATTTCAGGCTGTTCGGATTTTCGTCAACGGTGAGCTTGAAGAGCTCGAGCAGGCGCTGAAAGGCAGTCTGGATGTGCTTCAACCCGGAGGTCGGCTCGTGGTGATCAGCTTCCATTCGCTGGAAGACCGCATCGTCAAGCAGTTCATCGCTCGCCATTCGCGCGCGGTGGTGGATCGCCGCGCCCCCTTCGCCGAGCCGGCGCCCACCTTGCTGCGCGCGCTGGATCGCGTGCGCCCCTCCGAGGCCGAAGTGGCAGCCAATCCGCGCGCGCGCAGCGCCATCATGCGCGTGGCCGAGCGCACCGACGCGCCGCTGCCCGCCGCGCGGGGCCGGGGGCACGCATGACTCGCCTGTCCATCGTTCTGCTGGCTGCGTTGATGGTTTCGGCCATGTACCTGGTGCGCGTGCAATACGACTCGCGTCGGCTCTTCACCGAACTGGACCGTGCCGCCGCCGAAGCCCATCGCCTGGAGACCGAGCGCGGTCGCCTTGAGGTGGAAAAGCGCGCCGCCGCCACATCGCTGCGGGTCGAGACGCTGGCCAAGGACAAGCTGGCCATGCGCACTGTCACTCCGGCTGTTACCGAGTACGTGACCTCGGCCAACGCGCTGCCGGCCATGGCATCTGCCCCGCAGGCTGAGAGGCGGTCGCCGTGAAGGACATCCGTTACACCTCCAGCCCGCTGCTAGCGTCGAAGACGCCGGTCTGGCGCAGTAAGTTCATCGTCGCCGCACTGGCCTTGGCCTTCATCGTGCTGATTGGCCGCGCTGCCTACGTGCAGGTGTTTGGCAACGCGTTCTTTCAACGCCAGGGCGAGGTGCGCTTTGCCCGCACGCTGGACATGCCCGCCAGCCGTGGTCGCATCTTCGACCGCAATGGCCTGCTGCTGGCCTCCAGCGTGGTGGCGCCTAGCATCTGGGCCATTCCCGAAGATGTGGAGCGCGATCCGGCCAAGCTGCAGCAGCTGGCCAAGCTGCTGGGCATGCCGCTGGCCGATCTGAATAAAAGGCTGGCTGATGAGGACAAGAGCTTCGTCTGGCTCAAGCGCCAGGTGGACGAGCCCGTGGCCAAGCAGATCGCCGAGCTGAAGATCCCGGGCATTCACCAGCGCCGCGAATACAAGCGCAAGTACCCCGAGGGCGAGGCGGCCGCGCACGTGGTCGGTTTTGCCAACGTGGAGAACAAGGGTCAGGAAGGCGCCGAGCTTTCCTTCGACTCGCAGCTGGCGGGCAAGGCCGGCTCTCGCCGCGTCATCAAGGACCGCCTGGGCCGCGCCGTCGAGGCGGTGGGCGACGATGTGCCGCCCGTCGATGGCAAGGACATCCAGCTGTCGATCGATTCCAAGGTGCAATTTTTCGCCTACCAAAAGCTGCGCGACGCCGTGACCGCGCAGAAGGCCAAGTCGGGCAGCGTGGTGGTGCTGGACGCGCAGACGGGCGAAGTGCTGGCGCTGGCCAACTACCCCAGCTATTCGCCCGACGACCGCCGGAACCTCACGGGCGCGCAGCTGCGCAACATTGCCATCACCGACACGTTCGAGCCAGGCTCGACCATGAAGCCGATCACGGCGGCCATCGCGCTGGAGCTGGGCCGGGTCACGCCGCAAACGGTGATCAACACCGCGCCCGGCAGCTACAAGCTGGACCGGTTCACCATTCGCGATACGCACAACTACGGCAGCCTGACCGTGGAGGGCGTGATCCAGAAATCGAGCAACGTGGGCGCACTGAAGATCGCCCAAAAGCTGCGCCCGCAGGAGATGTGGGAAACCTATTCCGCGCTGGGCTACGGCCGCAAGCCGGATCTGGCCTTCCCTGGCGCGGCCACGGGCCGCGTGCGCAACTGGAAGACCTGGAAGCCGGTCGAGCAGGCGACGATGGCCTATGGGTACGGTTTGTCGGCATCGTTGTTTCAGATGGCGCACTCGTACACCGCGTTCTCGCACGACGGCGAAGTGATCCCCGCCACGCTGCTCAAGCTGGATAGCGGCGCGCGTGTGCAGGGCGTGCGGGTCTTCTCCGAGAAAAACGCCCGCGCCATCCGCAAGATGCTGGCGATGGCGGCCGGCCCGGGCGGCACCGGTCAGCGCGCGCAGACCGTGGGTTACTCGGTCGGCGGCAAGTCGGGTACCGCGCACAAGCAGGTGGGCAAGGGCTATGCGGCGAACAAGTACCGCTCGTGGTTCACCGGCATGGCGCCCATCGAATCGCCGCGCGTGGTCGTCGGCGTGATGCTGGACGAGCCCAGCAATGGTGTGTACTTCGGCGGCGCCGTGGCGGCGCCCGTGTTCAGCGAAGTGGTGCAGCAAACCCTGCGCATCATGGGCGTGCAGCCGGACGTGGCCGTCAAGCCAGCCATCGTGGCCGAGCAGGTCGAGGAATCGTTCTGACATGGCCCTGCCTGTCCTGCATTCCCCACAACAGGCCGCCAGCTGGCTGCGCGCGCGCGTGGGCGGGCAACTGCAAGCCGACAGCCGGCAGGTGCGTGCCGGCGACGGCTTCATCGCCTGGCCGGGCGCTGCAACGGACGGGCGACAGTACGTGGGCAATGCGCTCGCGCAAGGCGCCACGGCGTGCCTGGTCGAGCTGGAAGGCGCCGAAGACTTCCGCTGGGACGATGGCGCGCCCGTGGCTGCGTACGCCAATCTGAAGGCCGCCACCAGCCTGGTGGCCGACGCGTACTACGAACACCCCTCGCGCGCGCTGAACGTGGTGGCCATCACCGGCACCAACGGCAAGACGACCACGGCCTGGTGGTTATCGTTGATGCTATCAAAAATGAAGCTGCCAGCGCTGTCCCCGTGTGCGCTGGTGGGCACTTTGGGCATTGGTGTTGCTCCGGATGTGCAAAGCACCGGCATGACCACGCCCGACCCGGTGCTGCTGCAGCGCCGGTTCCGCGATTTTGTGGATGCGGGTGTGCGCAGCTGCGCCATCGAGGCATCGTCCATCGGCATTGCCGAACACCGGCTGGATGGCACGCGCATTCGCGTGGCCGTGTTCACCAACTTCACGCAAGACCACCTCGACTACCACGGCAGCATGCAGGCCTATTGGCAAGCCAAGGCCGCGCTGTTCGGTTGGCCCGGTTTGCAGGCGGCGGTGATCAACCTGGACGACCCGCGCGGTGCCGAGCTGGCCGCGCTCGCCGCCGACCGTGGCGTCGACGTGTGGACCTACTCCTTGCAGCAACCCGCACGCCTGGCCGGTAGCGGCCTGACGCACAGCGCGCAAGGCATGGGCTGGCAAGTGCACGAGGCGGGCGAAACCGCCGCGCTGCGCACCTCTTTGGTTGGCGACTACAACGCGTCCAACCTGATGGGCGTCCTGGCCGCCCTGCGGGCGTTGGGCGTGCCGCTGGCCGACGCGGTGGTGGCATGCAGCGATCTGCCGCCGGTGCCGGGGCGCATGCAACGCATCGATGCCGCGGGCGCCCCGTTGGCGGTGGTGGACTACGCCCACACGCCGGACGCACTGGCCAAGGCACTGGCCGCGCTGCGCCCCCTGGCGGATGCGCGCGGCGGGCGGCTGTGGTGTGTCTTTGGCTGCGGCGGCAACCGCGACGCGGCCAAGCGCCCCTTGATGGCGGCCGCCGCGCAGGCTGCGGCCGACCGGTTGATTGTGACCAGCGACAACCCGCGCGACGAATCGTCCCAGGCCATCATCGACCAGGTGCTGGCTGGCCTGACCGGGCGCCCGGCGGCGCTGGTTGAACCCGACCGCGCCCGCGCCATTGAACGTGCCATTCACGAAGCCGCCACCGAAGACGTGGTGCTGGTGGCAGGCAAGGGGCATGAGACTTACCAGGAAATCGCGGGCCAGCGCCTGCCGTTTTCCGACGTCGATCAGGTGCAGCAGGCCCTGGCGGCGCGCCAAACAGCGCCGGAGGTGCGCGCATGAGCGGGATGAATCTGGCCCTGACGCAAATTGCCGCGTGGCTGCCCCAGGCCAAGCTGGTGGGCGACGGCGCGCAGTGCGTGCAGCGCGTGCACACCGACACACGCAGCCTGCAGGCGGGCGATCTTTTCGTGGCGCTGAAGGGCGAGCGCTTTAACGCCGCCGACTTCATTGGCGCCGCCGCGCAGCAGGGCGCCAGCGCCGTGTTGTGCGACGCCAGCGCTGCCGAGCAGCTGGCCGCCAGCGGCCTGCCTGGCCTGCTGGTGCCCGACGCGCGTCTGGCGCTGGGCGATCTGGCGCGGCAATGGCGTCGGCGCTTTCAAGGCCCGCTGATCGCCGTGACCGGCAGCAACGGCAAGACCACGGTCACGCAGATGATCGCGTCCATCCTGCGCGCCTGGCGCGGCGACGACGCCCTGGCCACGCAAGGCAACTTCAACAACGACATTGGCCTGCCGCTGACGCTGCTGCGCCTGCGCGATCACCATCAGGTGGCGGTGGTCGAGCTGGGCATGAACCACCCCGGCGAGATCGCCTACCTGGCTGGCGTCGCCGAACCCACGGTGGCGCTGGTCAACAACGCGCAGCGTGAGCACCAGGAATTCATGGCCACGGTGGACGCCGTTGCGCGTGAAAACGGCTCTGTGTTCAGCGCCTTGCCCGCCGGCGGCAGCGCCATCTACCCCGCTGAAGATACGTACGAAAACCTGTGGCAGCGCATGTCCGACGGGCGCCAGCAGCTATCGTTTGGTGAGCATTCGGGTGCCGTCACCTTGCGCGCCAGCGAATGGCAAGGCGACCACTGGCAAGCGCAGATCGACGCGCCCGCGGGCACGGTGGCGTGCACGCTGCACGTGGCCGGGCGTCACAACCTGCGCAACGCACTGGCGGCGGTCGCGTGCTGCACCGCGGCGGGCGTGCCGCCCGACGCCATGGCACGTGGGCTGAGCGAATTCCAACCGGTGCAGGGGCGTTCGCGCACGGCGACGCTGCGCCACAGGGGCCGCGCGATCACCTTGATCGACGATACGTACAACGCCAACCCGGATTCGGTGCGCGCCATGATCGACGTGCTGGCCGAGTTGCCCGCGCCGCGCCTGCTGGTGCTGGGCGACATGGGCGAAGTGGGTGACCAGGGCACGGAATTCCACGCCGAAGTGGGCGCCTATGCGCGCGAACGCGGCATCGATCGTCTGTTTGCCCACGGGCCGATGGCCATCCACACCGCCATGGCTTTTGGCGGCGGCCTGCATTTTGAAACCATGGACGCATTGACCGAAGCCGTGCGCAAGGTGATGGCGCAGTCCGCGACCATCGGGGTGAAAGGCTCGCGCTTCATGCGCATGGAGCGCGTGGTGGCTGCGTTGTCGGCCGCTGCCGGCGCAGCGACGGAGGGCGCACATGCTGCTTAACCTGGCCGCTTGGTTGCAGGGCTTGTCGCCTGAGCTGGGGTTCTTTCGCGTCTTCCAGTACATCACCTTCCGCGCGGTGATGGCCGCGATGACAGCGCTGATCATCGGCGTGGCCGCAGGCCCCTGGGTGATCCGCAAGCTGACCGAGCTGAAGATCGGCCAGCCCGTGCGCGGCTACGCCATGGAAACGCACCTGTCGAAAAGTGGCACGCCCACCATGGGCGGTGTGCTGATCCTGCTGTCCATCGCCATTTCCACGTTGCTGTGGTTCGACTGGTCCAACCGCTTCGTCTGGATCGTGCTGGTGGTGACCTTCGGCTTTGGCGCCATCGGTTGGGTAGACGACTGGCGCAAGGTGGTCAACAAAGACCCGGAGGGCATGCGCTCGCGCGAAAAGTATTTCTGGCAATCGCTCATCGGTTTGGCGGCGGCCTTCTACCTGGTCTTCAGCATCTCCGAAGGCTCCAACGCCAAGGTGTGGGAGCTGTTCGTCAACTGGGTTTCGTCCGGCTTCACGCTCGACCTGCCGCCTGCCACGGGCCTGACCGTGCCGTTCTTCAAGGAGGTCAGCTACCCGCTGGGCGTGGCTGGCTTCGTCATCCTGAGCTACCTCGTGATCGTGGGTGCCAGCAACGCCGTGAACCTGACTGACGGGCTGGACGGCCTGGCCATCATGCCGGTGATCATGGTCGGCTCGGCGCTGGGTGTGTTTGCCTACGTCACGGGCAGTATCAGCTTCTCGCGCTACCTGCTGTTCACGCACATCCCGGGCACGGCCGAGTTGCTGATCTTCTGCGCCGCCATGGCCGGCGCGGGCTTGGCTTTCTTGTGGTTCAACGCGCATCCGGCGCAGGTGTTCATGGGCGACGTGGGCGCGCTGGCGCTGGGCGGCGCGCTGGGCACCATCGCCGTCATCACGCGCCAGGAAATCGTGCTGGCCATCATGGGCGGCATCTTCGTGGTCGAGGCGCTGTCGGTCATGCTGCAGGTGAGCTGGTTCAAGTACACCAAGCGCCGCTATGGCGAAGGGCGCCGCCTGCTCAAGATGGCGCCGCTGCACCACCATTTCGAGAAAAGCGGCTGGGCCGAGACCCAGGTCGTGGTGCGTTTCTGGATCATCACCATGCTGCTGTGCCTGGTGGGGCTGTCTTCCCTGAAGTTGAGGTAAGCCGGTGCTGAAAATGAACGACCGTCATGTGCTGGTGCTGGGCCTGGGCCACTCGGGCCTGGCCATCGCACGCTGGTGCGCCCGCCATGGCGCCACGGTGACCGTGGCTGACACACGCGAAGCGCCGCCGCAACTGGCCGCGCTGCACGAAAGCGTGCCGCAGGCCAGGTTTGTGGCGGGCCCGCTGTCGGCGGCACTGGTGGATGACGCCAGCCTGCGCGCGGTGTACCGCAGCCCGGGCCTGTCGCCCGCGGCCACCGCCGCCGTGGTGGACGAAGCGCGGCGGCGCGGCTTGCCGGTTCAGGGTGAACTGGGCTTGTTCGCCCAGGCGCTCAAAGGCCTGCGCGATGAGCGCGAATACGCTCCCGTCGTACTGGCCATCACGGGCACCAATGGCAAGACCACGGTGACTTCGCTGGCCGGCCAGTTGGTCGAGCGCGCAGGCAAAACGGTGGTGGTGGCTGGCAACATCGGGCCCAGCCTGCTCGATACGCTGCAACAAGCTCTGGATGACGACGCGCTGCCCGAAGTGTGGGTGCTGGAGCTGTCCAGCTTTCAGCTCGAAGGCGTCGAGGGCTTTGAACCCACCGCCGCGACGGTGTTGAACGTCACGCAAGACCATCTTGACTGGCACGGCGACATGGCCGCCTACGCCGAGGCGAAGGCGCGCATCTTCGGCGTTGGCGCCACGATGGTGCTCAACCGCGACGATCCCGCCGTGATGGCCATGCGGCCTCAGCCACCGGCGGCCACCAAAGGTGCCAAGGGGCCGAAGCCGGCGCCACGCACGGTGCTGACCTTCGGTGCCGACATGCCGCCTACGCCGGGCGACTTTGGCCTGGAGGTCGTGTCCGGCATGGCGTGGCTGGTTCGCGCACTCGAAGCGGACGAAACCCAGCGCCGCCGCAAGAACGCTGAAGAAGAGCTGCATTTCCAGCGCCTGATGCCTGCCGATGCGCTGCGCATTCAGGGGAGGCACAACGCCGTCAATGCGTTGGCGGCCCTGGCGCTGGCGTCTTGCGCGGGTTGCCCGCTGGCGCCGATGCTGTACGGCCTGCGCGAGTACCGGGGCGAGCCGCACCGCGTGGAATCCATCGGCCTGCTGGGCGACGTGGAGTACTTCGACGACAGCAAGGGCACCAACGTGGGTGCCACGGTTGCGGCGCTGCAGGGCCTGGGCGCCGAGCGTAAGTTGGTCGTCATCCTGGGCGGCGACGGCAAGGGGCAAGACTTCTCGCCGCTGGCCGCGCCGGTGGCACGTTTTGCGCGCGCCGTGGTCCTGATCGGGCGCGACGCGCCTGCTGTGCGTGCGGCTCTGGCCGACAGCGGCATCCCACTCATCGATGCGGCGGATATGACGGCCGCCGCAACCGAAGCACAAGCGCACGCCCAGCCGGGCGATGCGGTGCTGTTGTCTCCCGCGTGCGCCAGCCTGGACATGTATCGCCACTACGGCGAGCGCGCAGACGCCTTCCGCCATGCCGTGCACGATCTGGCCCTGGCAGCGGGTGTCACGCTGGAGGTGTTGACATGAACGCTGCTGCCGAAACCATGCCCACCCAGGGCCGCGGCAAGAAGCGCCGGGCCGCCCGCGCGCGGACCGATGAACTGCCGGTGCGCATCGGCGGCATGGAATACGCACGCACCGCCAGCACGCCTTCGCGGCTGCTGGGGTTTGATCAGTCGCTGATCTGGGTGTGCGTGGCGCTGCTGGCCTGGGGCTTCATCATGGTCTATTCGGCCAGCATCGCGCTGCCGGACAACCCGCGCTTTGCGCGCTATGCGCCCGGCCACTTCGCGGTGCGCCACGCGGTGTGGATCTGCCTGTCCTTCGTGGCGGCGCTGCTGGCTTTCCAGATCCGGATGGACTGGTGGGAAAAGTCGGCGCCCTGGCTGTTCGTGGTGTCGCTGGCGCTGCTGATCGCGGTGCTCATCCCGCACGTGGGCAGCGTGGTCAACGGCGCGCGCCGCTGGATTTCGTTCGGCCCGATGAGCTTCCAGCCCTCCGAGCTGGCCAAGATCGCGGTGCTGATGTACGCGGCCGACTACATGGTGCGAAAGATGGACGTGAAAGAGCGCTTCTTTCGCGCCGTGCTGCCCATGGGCGTGGCGGTGGCCGTGGTCGGCTTGCTGCTGCTGGCGCAGCCCGACATGGGTGCCTTCATGGTGATCGCCGTGATTGCCATGGGCATCCTGTTCCTGGGCGGCGTGAACGCGCGGATGTTCTTCCTGATCGCGGCCGTGCTGGTGGTGGCTTTTGGCACCATCATCTGGGCATCGCCGTGGCGGCGTGAACGTATCTTTGCCTACCTGGACCCCTGGAGCGAAGAGCACGCGCTGGGCAAGGGCTACCAGCTGTCGCACGCGCTGATCGCCATTGGGCGCGGCGAAGTGTTCGGCGTGGGCCTGGGCGGCAGCATTGAAAAGCTGCACTGGCTGCCCGAGGCGCACACCGACTTCCTGCTGGCGGTGATCGGCGAGGAATTCGGGCTGATCGGCCTAGTCTGCGTGATCTTCCTCTTCCTGTGGCTGACGCGCCGCATCATGTACATCGGCCGGCAGGCCATCGCGCTGGATCGCGTGTTCTCAGGCCTTGTGGCCCAAGGCATTGGCCTGTGGCTGGGCTTCCAGGCGTTCATCAACATTGGTGTGAACCTGGGCGCGCTGCCCACCAAGGGCTTGACGCTGCCCTTCATGAGCTATGGCGGCTCGGCCATCATGGCCAACATGGTGGCGATTGCCATCGTGCTGCGCATTGATATGGAAAACCGCCAGCTGATGCGCGGGGGACGAGCGTGAACACGAACGTGCGCCCACCGCAGTCAACGCACGCCAAGTGCGCGCTGGTCATGGCCGGCGGCACCGGCGGGCACATCTTCCCGGGTTTGGCCGTGGCCGAAAGCCTGCGCGAGCGCGGCTGGCGCGTGCACTGGCTGGGCGCGCCCGGCAGCATGGAGCAGCAGTTGGTGCCGCCGCGCGGCTTCGCCTTCGAGCCGATTGAATTTGGCGGTGTGCGCGGCAAGCGCCTCAGCACGCTGGTGCTGTTGCCTGTGCGGCTGCTCAAGGCGTTTGCTCAGTCGATCAAGGTGGTGCGCCGCGTCCAGCCGGATGTGCTGGTCGGCCTGGGGGGCTACATCACGTTTCCCGGCGGCATGATGGGCGTGGCGCTGGGCAAGCCGCTGGTGCTGCACGAGCAAAACTCCATCCCCGGCATGGCCAACAAGGTTCTCGCGGGCGTGGCCGACCGGGTCTTCACGGCATTCCCTGGCGTGCTGCCCAAGGCGCGCAAGGTGCAGTGGGTGGGTAACCCGCTGCGCACCGCTTTCACGCAATACCCCGGCCCCGAAGAGCGCTTTGCCGGCCGCACCGGCCCGCTGCGCGTGCTGGTGGTGGGCGGCAGCCTGGGCGCGCAGGCGCTGAACGACGTGGTGCCGCGCGCGCTGGCTTTGCTGCCGCCGGCGTCCCGCCCCGTCGTCGTGCACCAGAGCGGTGCCAAGCAAATCGACGCGCTGCGCGCCAATTACCAGGCCGCGGGCGTGCAGGCCGAGCTGGTGCCCTTCATCGACGACATGGCCCGCGCGTACGCCGACGCCGACTTGGTCATCTGCCGCGCTGGCGCGACCACGGTGACCGAAATCGCCGCCATCGGCGCTGCGGCGCTGTTCGTGCCGTTTCCGCACGCGGTAGACGACCACCAGACAACCAATGCGCGTTTCCTGGTCGACCAGGGGGCTGGCTGGCTGACCCAGCAGCGCGATCTGACCGCCGAAGGTTTGGCTGATATGCTTCAAAAAACAGAGCGCCCAGCGCTGGTGCAGCGGGCGCTGAGGGCCAAAAGTCTTCAAAAGACCCATGCCACGGACGCCATCGTCGGCGCGTGCGAGGAGTTGGCCGCATGAAACACGCCATCCAACGCATCCACTTCGTCGGCATCGGCGGATCGGGTATGAGCGGCATTGCCGAAGTGCTGCACAACCTGGGCTACGTCATCTCCGGATCTGATCTGGCCGACAGCGCCACGCTGCGGCGCCTGCAGTCCCTGGGCATCCGCACGCACGTGGGCCACGCCGCCGCCAACGTCGAAGGGGCGGACGCGGTGGTCACGTCCACCGCCGTGACGCCCGACAACCCCGAAGTGCTGGTCGCGCGCGAGCGGCGCATTCCCGTGGTGCCGCGCGCCATGATGCTGGCCGAGCTGATGCGCCTCAAGCGCGGCATTGCCATCGCCGGCACGCACGGAAAAACCACCACCACCAGCCTGGTGGCCAGCGTGCTGGCCGAGGCCGGGCTGGACCCCACCTTCGTCATCGGTGGGCGGCTGAACAGCGCGGGCGTGAACGCACGCCTGGGCTCCGGCGAATACATCGTGGTGGAGGCGGACGAGTCGGATGCTTCCTTCCTGAATCTGCTGCCCGTGATGGCGGTCGTCACCAACATCGACGCCGACCACATGGAGACCTACGGGCATGACTTCGGCCGCCTGAAAAAGGCGTTTGTCGACTTCCTGCACCGCATGCCGTTCTACGGTACCGCCGTGCTGTGCATCGAAAGCCCGGCGGTGCGCGACATCCTGAGCCAGGTGGCCTGCCCAGTCACCACCTATGGCTTCCGCGAAGACGCCCAGGTGCGCGCCGTCGACGTGCGCGCCGAAGCTGGGCAGATGCGCTTTACCGTGCAGCGGCGCAACGGCGTTCAGCTGCCGGACATGCCCGTGGTGCTGAACCTGGCCGGTGAGCACAACGTGCTCAACGCGCTGTCGGCCATCGCCGTGGCGGTGGAGCTGAACATTCCCGACGCCGCCGCGCGAAAGGCGCTGGCCGAATTCAAGGGCGTGGGCCGGCGCTTCCAGCGCTATGGCGAACTGCCCGCGCAGGGCGGCGGCAGCTTCACCCTGATCGACGACTACGGCCACCACCCGGTCGAAATGGCGGCCACGCTGGCAGCAGCGCGCGGTGCGTTTGCCGGGCGGCGGCTGGTGTTGGCATTTCAACCACACCGCTACACCCGAACGCGGGATTGCTTTGAAGACTTCGTCAAGGTATTGGGCAGTGCCGACGCGGTGCTGCTGACCGACGTATACGCCGCCGGCGAAGAGCCGATCGTGGCGGCGGATGGCCGATCGCTGGCCCGCGCGCTGCGCGTGGCGGGCAAGGTCGAGCCGGTTTTCGTGGACAACGTGGCGGACTTGCCACAAAGCATCGCCGACTACGCGCAGGCGGGCGACGTGGTGCTGTGCATGGGAGCGGGTTCGATCGGTGCCGTGCCAGCGAAAACCGTTGATTTGCTACAAAAAACTGAGCATAATCCGCGCTGAAATTCAATCATGAACCAACAAGGCGTTCAATTCGGAAAAGTGGCAGTGCTCATGGGCGGGCGCTCGGGTGAGCGCGAGGTTTCGCTCATGTCCGGCCAAGGCGTTCTGGCGGCATTGCGCGCCCGCGGGGTGGACGCGCACGCGTTCGATCCGGCCGAGCGGCCGATGGACGACCTCAAGCGCGAGGGCTTCGCCCGCTGCTTCATCGCGTTGCACGGCCGTTTTGGCGAGGACGGCACCGTTCAGGGTGCGCTGGAACTGCTCGGCATTCCCTACACCGGCTCGGGCGTGATGGCTTCCAGCATGGCGATCGACAAGGTGATGACCAAGCGCGTCTGGCACGCCGAGGGCCTGCCTGCGCCCCGCCACGTGCTGCTTCGCCGCGGCGAATTCACCGCCGAAGAGGTGGACGCCATCCCCGGCAAGCTGGGTCTGCCGCTGATCGTCAAGCCCGCGCGCGAAGGCTCGTCGCTGGGTGTCACGAAAGTGAAGAGCACCGACCAGATCCAGTCCGCTGTGGCGGCCGCCATTGCGCTGGACACCGATGTGCTGTGTGAGCAGTTCATCGCCGGCGACGAAGTCACCTGCCCGGTGCTGGGCGAGGGCGCTGGCGCGACCGCGCTGCCCGTCATCCACATCGTCGCGCCCGACGGTGAGTACGACTACCAGAACAAGTACTTCACCGACGTCACCGAGTACCGTGTGCCCTGCGATCTGCCGGCCGGCGAAGAGGCGGCGGTGCAGGCGCTGGTGGTGGACGCCTACCGCGTGCTCGGCTGCCGCGGCTGGGGCCGTGTGGACGTGATGATCGACGGCGCCACGCGCCAGCCCTACCTGCTGGAGGTCAACACCTCCCCCGGCATGACCAGCCATTCGCTGGTGCCCATGGCCGCCAAGGCGGCGGGCACCAGCTACGAAGACCTCTGCCTGGAACTGCTGGCCAACGCCACGCTGGATTACAGCCCCACAGCCGGAGGCGCGCAGTGAACCCTGCCATGCCCGCACCGCTGGACGTTCGCCTCATGAACCTGACGACCTCGCTGCTCGTCACCGGGTTCGTGCTGGCGTGCTTGGCCGCGGGCGTGTGGTGGGTGCTGCGCAACCCGGCCTTCTCCATCGGCCAGATCACAGTCGGTGGCGACACCACGCACAACAGCGCAGCCAGCCTGCGCGCCTCGGTGGCGCCCAAGCTCACCGGCAACTTCTTCACACTCGATCTCTCGGCGGCGCAGGCGGCGTTCCAGTCGGCGCCCTGGGTGCGCAAGGCCATGGTGCAGCGCGAGTTTCCGAACCAGCTGTACATCACGCTGCAGGAGCATGTGCCCGTGGCGCATTGGGGCGAAGGCGATTCCGAATTGGTCAACCAGCACGGCGAAGTGTTTGAGGTGGGCGACAGCGGCGCCGACGAAGGCCGCATCCCGCGCTTGCAAGGGCCGGAAGGCCAGGCGCCGGTGGTGCTCGACATGCTGCGCCAGCTGGAGCCGCTGGTTGCCCCGCTGGATGCGCACATTTCGGCACTCACGCTGCAGGCCCGAGGCAACTGGGTGGCCACGCTCAACCGCGGCGCGGTGATTGACCTGGGCCACGGCACGCCACAAGAGCTGGCGGGGCGGGTCAACCAATTCGTGGGCACCGTCAAGGAGGTAACGGCACGCCACCAGCGCACGCTGGATTCCGTTGAATCGGCCGACCTGCGGCACGCGGGCGGCTACGCCTTGCGCATGCGCGGCGTGACCACGGTGCGCGGCGACGCAGTCCCCACGGCGCCCACTGTGCGGCGCTGAAACCACCTGGATCGACCAACAAGCAACATGGCTAAAGAGTACAAGGATCTGATCGTCGGGCTCGACATCGGCACCGCCAAGATCATGGTGGTGGTGGGTGAAGTGCTGCCCGGCGGCGACCTGAAGCTGGCCGGTCTTGGCGTCGCGCCCAGCAACGGGCTCAAACGCGGTGTGGTGGTCAACATCGACGCCACGGTGGCCAGCATTCAGCAGGCGCTGAAAGAGGCCGAACTGATGGCCGACTGCAAGATCGGCCGTGTCTACACCGGCATCACCGGCAGCCACATCCGCGGCATCAACTCCAGCGGCATGGTGGCCGTGAAGGACAAGGAAGTCACGCCCATCGACGTGGCCCGTGTGGTGGAAACCGCCAAGGCGATCAACATCTCCAGCGACCAGCGCTTGTTGCTGGTGGCCCCGCAGGAATTCGTGATCGACGGGCAGGATGTGCGCGAGCCCGTGGGAATGAGCGGCATGCGGCTGGAAGCCAAGGTGCACATCGTCACGGGCGCGCAAAGCGCTGCCGAAAACATCATCAAGTGCATCCGCCGTTGCGGCCTCGAAGTGGATCAGCTGATGCTGAACCCGCTGGCATCGGCCCAGGCCGTGCTGACCGACGACGAGCGCGACCTGGGCGTGGCCTGCGTGGACATTGGCGCCGGCACGACCGACGTGGCCATCTTCGCTGGCGGGTCGATCCGCCACACCGCGGTGGTGCCGATTGCGGGCGACTTGATCACCAGCGACATCGCCATGGCGCTGCGCACGCCGACCATGGATGCCGAAGACATCAAGGTGGCGCACGGCTGCGCCAAGCAACTGCTGGCCGATGCCGACACGCAGGTCGAGGTGCCGGGCCTGGGCGACCGCACGCCCCGCATGCTGTCCAAGCAGGCGCTGGCTGGGGTGATCGAGCCGCGCGTCGAAGAGATCTTTTCGCTGGTGCAGCAGGTCATCCGCGATTCGGGCTACGAGGAAGTGCTGTCGTCCGGCGTGGTGTTGACCGGCGGTAGCGCGGTGATTCCCGGCATGGTCGAGCTGGGTGAAGACATTTTCCTGAAGCCGGTCCGCCGGGGCGTGCCCAAGTATTCGCGCGCGCTGTCGGACATGGTGGCCCAGCCGCGCGCGGCCACCGTGATGGGCTTGATGGAAGAGGCGCGCCAGGCGCGCCTGCGAGGTTTCAAGGTGGCCCAGAAGACCAGCGGCATGAAGACCGCTTTCGGGCGCTTCAAAGATTTCATCGTGGGGAATTTCTGACCATGAACACGCGCACGCTGTTTGCCCACATTCGATCGGTGTCGCCTGGCTGGCAGAGCACAGGCCCGCCAGGCAGTAGACGCTCTTATCCGGCTTTCATGTTTTCCCCGCGCGCGCTATCCAAAATCCAAACCATCCAGGCAACTGCAGACAGACAAGGAGTACCCCATGAGCATTGAGATGATTGACACCGAAGGCTTCAACGCAGGCACCCAGATCAAGGTGATTGGGGTGGGCGGCGGCGGCAGCAACGCCGTTGACCACATGGTCAGCCGCCATGTGCAGGGCGTGGAATTCATCTGCGCCAACACCGATGCCCAGGCGCTGGGGCGCACGCTGGCATCCGCCACCATCCAGCTGGGTGGCAGCGGCCTGGGCGCGGGCAGCAAGCCCGACAAGGGCCGTGAAGCCGCCGAAGCGGCTGCCGACGACATCCGCCAGGCGATTCGCGGCGCGCACATGCTGTTCATCACCGCCGGCATGGGTGGCGGCACCGGCACCGGCGCTGCACCGGTCATTGCCCGCATTGCCAAGGACATGGGCATCCTGACCGTGGGCGTGGTCACCAAGCCGTTCGACTGGGAAGGCGGCCGCCGCATGACCAACGCCGAAGCCGGCCTGACCGAGCTGGAAGCCAACGTCGATTCGCTGGTCGTCGTGCTGAACGAGAAACTGCTGGAGGTCCTGGGCGACGACATCACCCAGGAAGAAGCCTTCGCGCAAGCCAATGACGTGCTGAAGAACGCCGTGGGCGGCATTGCCGAAATCATCAACGACTACGGATTCGTGAACGTCGACTTTGAAGACGTGCGCACGATCATGGGCGAGCCCGGCAAGGCCATGATGGGCACCGCCACCGCCAAGGGCCCCGACCGCGCCCGCATCGCGGCCGAGCAGGCCATCGCCTGCCCGTTGCTGGAAGGCATCGACCTGTCTGGCGCCAAGGGCGTGCTGGTGCTGGTCACCGCCTCCAAGGGCACACTGAAGCTGAACGAATCGAAGGAAGCGATGAACACCATCCGCGCCTACGCTTCGCAAGACGCGCACGTCATCTTCGGCGCTGCCTACGACGATGCACTGGGCGAGGAAATCCGCGTGACCGTGCTGGCCACCGGCCTGTCGCGCCAAGCCATGCGCCGCCAGCCCATCACCGTGGTGCAGGGCGGCCTGCGCACCGGCACCGACAACCAGCCGATGTTCGTGGCGCCCACGCTCAACGCCGCGCCGCAAGGTGCAGCGGGTGGCCAAGCCGACTACGGCAACATGGCGGTGCCCAGCGTGTGGCGCACCAACCGCACTCAGGCGGCGGCCAAGGTGGATGCGCTGTCTTCCGGTGGCATGGACGACTTCGAGATCCCGGCATTCCTGCGCAAGCAGGCGGATTGAGCGCCAGCTCACGCGCCAGCCCGGTCGGCCATGGCCGGGCTAGGCGCGTTCAAGTGACAGAGGCCAAAAGCTGCGCGCACGCTGCCCGCAGCTTTTTGCTATTGATATGGAAGCTGCTTGCGCTCGCTGCACCTGCGCTGGCGGCCGATTTGGCACTTGAAACCCGATGCTGAACCCATGGCCCTGGCCGAGCGGCTTGCGCACGCAACGCCCTAGAATCGGCTTCATGCTTGCGCAACGTACTCTGAAGTCGCTCACCCGCGCGGTGGGCGTCGGCCTGCACAGCGGCGAACGTGTCGAATTGACCCTGCGGCCCGCGCCGCCCAACACCGGCATCGTCTTTCGGCGCATCGACCTGCCGCAGCCGGTGGATATCCCGGTGTCGGCCCAATCGGTGACCGACACGCGCCTGGCCTCTACCCTGTCGCTGGGCGACGCCAAGGTGCGCACGGTGGAGCACCTGATGTCCGCCTGCTCCGGGCTGGGGCTGGACAACCTGTACATCGACATCACCGCCGAAGAGGTGCCGATTCTCGATGGCTCGTCGTCTTCTTTCGTCTATCTGCTGCAAAGTGCAGGTATCGAGCAGCAAAAGGCGCCGAAGCATTTTCTGCGCGTGCTGCGCCCGGTCGAGGTGCGTGAAGTCGAGGGCGACCAGCTCAAGTGGGCGCGCCTGGCGCCGCACCACGGCTTCACGTTGGCTTTCGAGATCGATTTTCAGCACCCTGCCATAAATGCCACCGGGCAGCGGGTCGAGTTCGACATGGGTTCCGGCCGCTACAGCCGCGACATCGCCCGCGCGCGCACCTTCGCGTTCAGCAAGGACGTGGAAACCATGCGCGCCAACGGCCTGGCGCTGGGCGGCGGCCTGGACAACGCCGTGGTGATGGACGACACCAAGGTGCTGAACGCCGACGGCCTGCGCTACGCCGAAGAGTTCGCCAAGCACAAGATTCTGGACGCCATTGGCGACCTGTACTGCGTGGGCAAGCCGATGCTGGGCGCCTACACGGCCTTCCGTTCGGGCCACGCGCTGAACAACCGCCTGCTGCGCGAGCTGCTGTCGCACGAAGACGCTTGGGACGTGGTCACCTTCGAGGACGAACGCCAGGCGCCCCAGGGCTTCGCCAAGCTGGCGCCAGCCTGGTAGGCGCCTGCACTCGGTCATCGCGCAATCCGCCGTGCTGCTTTCTCGCTGGCTGATCCTGCTGCTCTTGCTGGTGGCGGGCGTGGCCTTTGCCTACTACGCCACCACCGGCGATCTGCGCTTCAAGACATTCGCGTGGCTGCTGCTGAAGTGGACGGTGTTGGCGTCGCTGGGCTACTTTGCCGTGCTGATCGCCGAGCGCGTGCTATAGCGCACTGGCCGGTGAGTTCCCCTGGCCCAGGCGCGCGGGTGACACCTCGGCCAGTCAAACTACTCTGAAATTGATAGCTGCCAGCGCTGAATGCACGCGCGCCAGAGGCTGATTGGCCTCTGGTCGAGCGACTCAGCGCGTCTGCCGGTACATGCCGCTGGTGCGCCGCGCCTGCCCGGCCGCCTGCAGGCGCGCCAGCGCCTCGCCGGCGTGGGCGTGCGTGATGGCCAGGCCCAGCGCGTCGGCGGCGTCCGGGCCGGGCGCGGCGGGCAGTTGCAGCAGGCGCTGCACCATCGCCTGCACCTGCGCCTTGTCAGCGCGGCCGTGGCCGGCCACGGCCTTTTTCATCTGCAAGGCGGTGTATTCGGCCACGGGCAGGTCGCCCGCGACCAACGCGGTCACGCAGGCGCCGCGCGCCTGGCCCAGCAGCAGCGTGGCCTGCGGGTTGACGTTGACGAAAACGATCTCCACCGCCGCCACCTGGGGGCGGTAGCGGGCCATCAGTTCGCCGATGCCGTCGAACAGCAGCTTCAGCCGCGCGGGCAGATCGCCCTGGTCGGCATCGCGCGTCTGGATCACGCCGCTGGCCACGTAGCGCAGGCGTGGCCCGTCCACGTCCAACACGCCGAAGCCTGTGGTGCGCAAGCCGGGGTCGATGCCAAGCACTCTCATTTGCTGCGAAAATTATAGCTGCTGGCGCAGGTGGGACGCGCGCCAAAGGCTGAAGTGACTTGAAGGGCGCGGCGCCAGCCCTGAACGCACGCGGCCGGTGTCGCGGCGCGCGCCAGCGCCAAAGTCACGGCAGCTCCGCCGAGCGCATTCGCCCCACGATGATCGAGGTGCGGTTGTTCAGGTAAGCCGAGCGGGGCAGTTTCTCAAAATAGCGCGGGCGCGGCAGCATCACGGCCAGCCGGGCGGCTTCGCGCGCATTGAGTTGCGCCGCGCTCTTGCCGAAGTAGCGCTGCGCGGCGGCCTCGGCGCCGAACACGCCTTCGCCCCATTCCACGTGGTTGAGGTAGATCTCCAGGATGCGGCGCTTGCTGAGCAGCATTTCCAGCGCGTAGGTGAGCACCAGTTCTTGCCCCTTGCGCGCCAGCGTGCGCTCGCCGGACAGCAGCAGGTTCTTGGCCAGCTGCTGGGTGATGGTGGATCCGCCGCGGATGCGCACCGGACGCACGGGGCGGTTCTGCTCGGCGCGCGCGGCCGCTGCTTCCTCGGCCTTGGCGTTGCGGTCCCAGGCTTTTTCCACCGCTTCCCAATCCACGCCTTCGTGGTTGACGAAGCTGTCGTCCTCCGAGGCGATCACCGCGCGCTTGAGGTTGTCCGAAATCTGGTCGTAGTCGCGCCACTGCTGGCGCCAATGAAAATCGCCCTGCGTGGCCAGCCGCCAAGCCTCAGAGCGCTGGAATGTCGTCGAGCCCGGATTCAGCGCCACCATCAACGCGATCCGCCCGATGAAAAAGCCCTCCAGCACCAGCAGCGCCAGCAGGCACAGCAAGATCCAGCGCCCGAACGCCCGCATGTCAGAACCCCGCGTCGAAGCCGGCTGGCATCAGCCCAGATCCGGCCAGCACACCCCCACCAACGTGGCCGCGAAGCAGGCCACACCAGCGAACGCGGTCGCCGGACCTGCGCCGGCGACGCGCGTTGTCCCCCATCCCGAAGCGCGCAGCGCGAAGAGAGAGGGGGGAAGGCGCCGAAGGCGACTCAGGGGGGTGTCCCATTCTTCACGCTGTCCAGCGGATCAGCCTGCAAGGTGGTTTCCAGCTTCATGTCGCGCGTGAACTTGAAGCGCGCCGTCACGTCGAACTGGTCGGTGTCCTTGCGCATGGCGGCCGTGAAGTGGCCGAACGGCGCCGCGCGCGAGGCGATCAGCTCAGCCAGCTTGTCCAGGCCGCGGTTGCCCGAGCTTTGCACCACGCGCGCATCCAGGATGCGGCCGTCGTGGTTGATCAGCAGCGCCATCAGCAGCTCGCCATACAGCTTGCGCCCGGCCATCTGCGGGAAGTTGGCGGTGCCTTCGGCCTCGATCCTGCGGCGCATCTCGTCGTAGTACATCGCGTACGTGGTGCCGAGCGTGGCGGGGCTCAGAAAGCGCTTGCGCGGGCGTGAGTTTTCTTCATCCACCCGCTGCTGGATAGTGGCCAGCAGCTTGGCCAGTTGCTGGCGGCGCTCTTCCTGCGCCTGCGCCTCAGGGTCGTTGCTGAGCTTTTGCGGGTCGACCTTGGGCATGGCCGCCAGTTGCTGGCGCACCTGGGCCAGCAGCATTTCCTGCTGCTCCAGCATGTTGTCGATGCGGCGCTGGTTCTCGTTGACGGGCGCGTCGCCGGTGGATTCGGTCAGGCTGGGCGGCAGCGGCGTGCTGGCCAGGCGCTTGCCCTCGGCCTCGCCGCCGCCGGCCAGGTTGGCCTGCGCGATGGCTTGCGCCTTGTCGGGCTTTTCGTCCGATTTGGCATTGACCAGCACCACGTCCAGCGTGGTGTCCTGAAACACACGCTGGAAACCTTCGGGGTCGACAAACCGGATCGTCAGGATCACGGCGTGCAGCAGCAGCGACAGGCCCAGCGCCCATTGCAGCGTCGAGAGGGACTTGAAAAAACGCAGCATTACGGGGCGGGATTATCAGCGCTGCCGGCCTCGGTTTCGTTCACGTCCACGGCAATCGTCAACGGCCCGGCCGCTGCGCTGTCGTCTTCGTCGTCCTCGTCGTCCTCGGCGGGCGCATCGGCGGGCGTGGCGCCGCCCAGGTCGTCCGCCAGCACCTCGGCCACGGTGCCGTGCACGTCCAGGGCGATGTCGTCGATGGCGCCCAGCTTCACGCGCACGCGGGTGCCGCGCTGCAGGCCCTGGCCGCCCATCACGGTGAAGACCAGCGGCAGATCGTCCGCACGCACCAGCCAGGCGCCGCCGGCCTGCTCCTTGATCAGGCTGGCGGTCAGCTCGCTGATGTTCTCTTGCCGCAGGTACTGCAGCGTCCAGAAGCGCTCCATGCTGGACTGGTGCGCGTTGTAGGCGCTGTAGGCGGCGTCGAAGGCGCTGATCACCGCGAACAGTTGCGCGTCCTTGGGCTTGAACGGCGCGGCCAGCGCGGCGGTCTTGCCGTGGCGCGCGGCGGCGATGATCTGCCACTGGTTCACCAGATCCACATAGCGGCGCAGGGGCGAGGTGCTCCAGGCGTAGCTGGGCACGCCAATGCCCGCGTGTGGCAGCGCCTTGACGCCCATGCGCACCTTGATGCCGGGCAGCAGGCTGGCCTGGCTGCGGTAGATGCCGGGCACGCCCAGGCTGGCCAGCCATTGGCCCCAAGTGCTGTTGGCCAGGATCATCGCTTCGGCCACGATCAAGTCCAGCGGTGCGCCGCGCTGGCGCGTGGTGATCTGCACTTGCTCGGTGCCGGTGGGCACGTCGCCGTCGTTACCGACCAGGCGAAAGTTGTAATCAGGCCGGTTGAAGGTCTCTGGCTTGCCGCGCACTTTTTCGCGCCCGGCTTTCAGATGTAGCGCAAGTCGGTATAAAAATGATAGCTGCTCGCGCTGGATGGTCGGGGGCAAGGCCATGTTTTGGCTGCTATTTTCTGCCCCGGCCAGCCATTCGGCGGTGACCAGTCCGTCCAGCTGGTCGTGGCGCAGGTTGGCGGCGATCGGCACCTGTTCCAGCCGGGTTTCGCTGCCCTGGATGTCCAGCGTGGCCTCGTCCATCGTCACGTACAGCGACACGGCGGGCACGTTGCGCCCTTCGCTCAGCGTGTAGCTTTGCACCACGTCGTCGGGCAGCATGGTGATCTTGTAGCCGGGCATGTACACCGTGGACAGGCGCGCGCGGCTGAGCTGGTCCAGCGCGTCGTCCGGCTGAATGGCCAGGCCGGGCGCGGCGATGTGGATGCCCAGCACCACCGTGCCGGTGCCCAGGCCCTGCAGCGACAGCGCGTCGTCGATTTCGGTGGTTTGCGAGTCGTCGATGGAAAACGCCTGCACGTTCGCCACCGGCAGTTCGTCGGTGATCACAGGCGCCGCCAGGCCGGGCGCAAACGCCGTGCCCTTGGGAAAGTTCTCGAACAAGAAGCGCTGCCAGTGGAACTGGTAGGGCGACTCGATCGCCCCGGCGCGCTGCAGCAGCGTGAGTGGCGCTTGCTGGGTGCTGCGGCTGGCCTCCACCACGGCCTTGTATTCGGGCGCGTTCTTGTCGGGCCTGAACAGGATCTTGTAGAGCTGATCGCGGATGGGCCGGGGCGTTTGGCCGCTGGCCAGTTCATCGGCCCAGCCGGCGATCTGCGCGGCCTGCTGCTTTTTCTTTTCGATGGCGGCCAGCGCCTGCGCGACGATCTCGGCCGGCGCTTTCTTGAAGCGGCCCTTGCCCGCGCGGCGGAAATAGTGCGGCGCGTCCTGCAGCGCCATCAGCATGGCGGTTTGCTGCACCACGCTAGGCGTGTCGCCAAAGTAGTCGGCAGCCAGCTCTTCAAAGCTGAATTCGGTGTCGGGCGCAAATTCCCAGGCCAGCTGGGCTTCCACCTCGGGTGCCTGGGCCTGCGCCTGGGCCAGCAGCTCGGCCGGGGCGGGTTTGTCAAAGCGCAGCAGCTGGTTGGCCGCCTTGACCTTCACGCGCTTGCCCGAATCCAGCTCAACCTGGGCAGAGGCCTCGGCCTCGGAAAGGATGCGGCCGGCGAGGAATTTGCCGGCTTCGTCAAACAGAACATGCATAGAGGCGCGGATTGTCCCATTAAGCAGGCCGCGCGCGGCAGCCGTGCCCCAAGGCGCCGTGCGGCTTGAACCCGCCGCCTCAACCGGCGGCCATGGTGCGCCCGCCCGGGCGCATCACGAACACGGTGCATGCCACCAGCACCACCAGCAGAGTGCCGTACATCAGCGCCAGCCCCACGGCAGATTGCGGGTGCACCGCGCTCACCGCCAGCGTGGACAGCACCGAGGTCAGCAGAAACGCCAGCCCACCGGCCAGCCCGCCCGACAGCGCCGCGTTTTGCGGAAACATTGACAGCACATGGGCAAAGTGGATGTTGAACACCAGCCCGGCGCAGCAGTGGATGGCGAACGCCGCGGCCGCCACCAGCCACAGCGACTGCCAGCTAGGCGGCAGCAGCGAAGACGCCGCCAGCAAGCCAATGAAGACCACCATGCCCGTCACCGCCAGCGCGTGCTTGCGCGGCAGCGACCATGGCAGCAAGGCGCGCGCCAGCAGGCCGCCGGCCATCCAGGCCAGGCCCATCAAAAGCGCCAGCGCGCCGGTGGTCGTGGCCGGGCGGTGGTAGACGTGCTCGACCAGGAAGGGCGACGCCATGCTCCAGCCCAGCACCATGGCGTAGGGCACGCTCACGCACAGCACACCCCGCAGGAAGGGCGCATTGCCCAGGATCTGGCGCGCGCGGGCCCACACCTCGCGCGGGGCAATCGGCTGCGGCTTGGCCAGCGTTTCGCCGCCACCGACCAGCTCCAACGCCAGTGCCAGCAGGGCAAAGACCGCCAGCAGCACAAAATTGGTGCGCCAGCCCCAGTGCGTCTGCACAAAGCCGCCGACGAACGGCGCGCAGATGGGCCCCAGCGACCAGACGACCGTCATCCACGTCAAATAGCGCTGCAGCGCCGCACCGCGGAACACGTCCACAAAAAAAGTGCGCTTGCTGACCACCACCACGGCGCCCAACAGCCCCTGCAGCAACCGCAGCGCCCAGATCACGCGCAGATCGTCGCTGACGGCGATCAGCGCACTGGACGCCGCAAACAGCGCCAGCGCCACCAGCATCGGCCGCCAGCGGCCATAACGGTCCAGCAGCACGCCGACCACCAGCTGCCCCAGGCCATAGCCTGCGATGAACAGCGTCAGAGTCAGCTGAATTTGCGCCGCCGACGCGCCCAGCGCGCTGGTCATCGACGGCATGGAGGGCAGGTAGATGTCGGTGCCGATGCCCGACAGCGGAATCAGCAGGAAGGCCAGAAACACGCCAAAGCTGGCGCGGTCGGCTGCAATGCGTCGCATGCCATTCCTCTCGGTAGAACTCAGGATGGTTGGCAGTGTGATGCACCGTTTAAACTGGTACAAGATTCTGCTTAGCCTAGGCTTGAGTGGCTCAGGCTAGCCAGTTAGCACCGCCAACAGTGCCTTCATAGGCGCTAAGCGAAGACCATGCCCACAACCCTGAATCCACCCGCCACTGGTTCGCCCGCGCCTGCCGCCGTTCCGCCGCCTGCCGGCATCGCGCAGCTGGGGCGCTTTTTGCGTGCCCGGCGCGAAAGCCTGGCCGCCGCCCCGCTGGGCCTGGCGCGCTACGGGCGGGTGCGCACCCCCGGCCTGCGGCGTGAGGAAGTGGCGCAGCTGGCCGGCATTGGGGTGACCTGGTACACCAAGCTGGAGCAGGGCCGCGACGTGCGCCCCTCGCGCCAGGCGTTGGTCGCCATCGCCCGAGCGCTGCAGTGCAGCGACGACGAGGTGCAGCACGTGCTGGCGCTGGCCGGCCTGCACACTGAGGCCCGGCTGGCGCCTCAACCCGGCGATTGCCCGTTTCCCGAAGGCCACGGTCTGCTGCTGCGCAAGCTGCTGCCTTACCCCGCATTGCTGCAAAACAGCGCGCTGGACATCGTGGCCTGCAATGCGGCGTATGAAGCGCTGATGGGCATCCATTTAGCCCAAATGGCCGAAGTTGAGCGCAATTGTCTGCACCAGGCTTTGTTCAACCCCGAATGGGGCCGCCTGCTGGTGCGCGAGGCCGATACCGTGCAGCACCTGGTGGCCATGTTCCGCGCGGGCTCCACCCGGCATGCGCAAGATCCGGCCTGGCAGGCCCGCCTGGACCATTTCATGGCGAATTCGGCGGCGTTCCGAGACGCTTGGGAGCGCTACCAGGTGCACAGCCCAGAAAACCGCGACAAGACCTTTCAACACCCCACGCTGGGCACGATTCGGCTGCGGCAGACCAACTGGTGGTCAGCGCCGCGCAACGACCGGCGTCTGATGGTGTACCTGCCGCTGACCGACGAGGCCGCCGCCGCGCTGGATCGGCTGCTGGCCGCGCCCCGCTGAGCCTGCCAAGGGCGGGCCCATCAGGCCGTTGTCAGCCCGCTCAGCCGACCATGCGCGGCAGCACGTCTTCCGCGCCCCCCTGGCGGCGGTGCCACCAGACCATGGCGACGTGGCCGGCGACCAGCGCCAACAGCACCCAGGCGAGCTCGCCGTGCAGCAGGCCGCCCAGCTGAACCATCCAGTCGATCTTCTGGCTGGGGTCAAAGCCCGGGAAGATGGGCAGGCCCAGCGGCGAAAACGCGCGGCCCGAGCCGTATTGCCGCAGCAGCGCAATGCTGGGTATGGCCAACATCAACGCATACAGCGCCCAGTGCCCCAGCTTGGCGGCCAGGCTGAGCGACGCTGGCCGGCGGCTGGCGTTGGCCATGGCCCACCCCAGGCGCACGATGATCAGCACGAACAGCAGGCTGCCCACCTGCTTGTGCCCGTTGCGGAAGAAGGCCTGCGCGCTTTTGTCGGTCAAGGCGTCGGGGATCAGCGCCGAAAACACCATCCACGCAATGCACAGCGCCATCGTCCAGTGCAGAAAGCGGGTCGCGGTGCCGTAGCGGTTGGTGGTGTCTGATTTCATGCTGGTTTTCTTGATGTGCCCAAGTTGACTGATTGAAGGAATGGGCCTCCAGCGCAGGTGGTACGGGCGCTGGCAGCTATTGAAAATGTAGCCATCTCCGTTTCTAAGGCTCCAATGTCAGAGCCCAGGCTGGCCGGTGAGTTCCAAAAAGGCCATCACGGCGCCGATGTGCTGGTCAAAGTCGCTCAGCGCGTGGTCGCTGCCTTCCAGCAGGCGGATGGCCGCGCCGGGGTAGCGGCCCGCCATCTCGCGCCAGTCCAGCAGCTCGTCGCCCTTGGCGATCACGGCGAAGTAGCGCTCTGGCCGGGCGATGGGGCCGCAAGCCAGCGCGCGCAGCTCGTCGATGTACTCGGGGCGGAAGAAGAAGCGCTCGGCCGGGTCGTGCCAGGCGGTCTGCTCGCCGATGTACTTGGCCAGGTCGCGCGCCGGGTCCACGGCCGGGTTCAGCAGCACCGCCTTGCAGCCGCGCTGCTCGGCCACCCAGGTGGCGTAAAAGCCGCCCAGCGACGAGCCGACCACCGCCATGCGCTCGGCCGGCCAGTCGGCCGTGCCCTGCCGGATCAGTGCGGCGGCTTCGCGCGGCGAGGGCGGCAGTTGCGGGCACCACCAGGTCACGCCGGGGTGGTCGGCCTGCACGCGCGCGGCCATGGCCCGCGCCTTGGTCGATTGCGGTGAAGAACGAAAGCCGTGCAGGTAAAGCAGGTGGGTGATGGGCATGCGGCCATGGTAGCGGGCAAGGGTTTCAGCGCTGGGCGCGGCCGTCATGCCATATCCGCAGGCCGGCGCGCGGCAGTCGCCCGCCGCCCGGCGGGGTCGGGCCGCCAGCGGCAAGGCACGCGCGGCGTCGGCAAGGGATAATTCGGCCATGGCAGTTGTGTTTGAACGTCCCTCGCTCTGGCGGCGCTTTGTGCCGTTCCTGAAGGGGTTTGATTTCTGGCTGCTGCTGTCGGTGTGCATGCTGGCCGGCATGGGGCTGACGGCGATGTATTCGTCCGGGTTCGATCACGGCACCCGTTTTGTCGACCACGGCCGCAACATGCTGATTGCCGCCGGCATCATGCTGGTGGTGGCCCAGGTGCCACCGCAGCGCCTGATGAGCCTGGCCGTGCCGCTGTATGTCGTGGGGGTGGCCCTGCTGCTGGCGGTGGCCTTGTTCGGCATCACCAAGAAGGGCGCCACGCGCTGGGTGAACTTGGGCGTGGTCATCCAGCCCAGCGAGTTGCTCAAGATCGCCACGCCGCTCATGCTGGCCTGGTGGTTTCACCGCCGCGAGGGGCAAACCCGGCCGGTGGATTTCGTCGTCGCCTTCGCGCTGCTGGCGGTGCCGGTGGGGCTGATCATGAAGCAGCCCGACCTGGGCACCGCGCTGCTGGTGATGGCGGCGGGGCTGGCCGTCATCTTCTTCGCGGGCCTGCCGTGGAAGCTGGTGCTGCCCCCGGTGCTGATCGGCGCGGTGGTCGTCGTGCTGATCCTCTCGTTCGAGACCGAGCTGTGCGCCGACGGCGTGGATTGGGTGGTGCTGCACGAATACCAGCGCCAGCGCGTATGCACGTTGCTGGACCCCACGCGCGACCCGCTGGGCAAGGGCTTTCACATCCTGCAGGGCATGATCGCCATCGGCTCCGGTGGCGTTAGCGGCAAGGGCTTCATGCAGGGCACGCAGACGCACCTGGAATTCATTCCAGAGCGCACCACCGATTTCATCTTTGCCGCCTTCTCCGAGGAATTCGGCCTGATCGGCAACCTGGCGCTGTTGGCCGGCTTCACCTTCCTGATCCTGCGCGGCTTGCTGATCGCCTCGGACGGGCCCACCTTGTTCGCTCGCCTGCTGGCCGCCGCGCTGACCACCATCTTTTTCACCTACGCCTTCGTCAACATGGGCATGGTCAGCGGCATCCTGCCGGTAGTGGGCGTGCCGCTGCCTTTCATCAGCTACGGGGGAACCGCCATGGTCACGCTGGGGCTGGCGCTGGGGATGATGCAGTCGGTATCCAAGTCGCGGCGGCTGATCCAAAGCTGAAGGCGCGCGGGCTGGGCAGCCTTTCGCTGTGGCGCCACAACGCTGTGCACAAATGCACGCCGCCGCCGCAGGACATTGAAATGCCTTGATCCAGCGGCCACAATGCGCGCCAGCCAACTGTGCTTTGGCGCCAATCCAGGAGATTCCATGGCAGGCAAATTCGAGCTCAAGAAATCCAAGAACGACAAGTTCTACTTTTCTCTGCACGCAGGCAACGGCCAGGTCATCCTGACCAGCGAGATGTACGAAGCCAAGGCCAGCGCGGTCAACGGCATCGAATCGGTCAAGAAAAACGGCGGCGACGAAACCAAGTACGCCAAGCTGACCGGCAAGGACGGCTCGCCCTACTTCACGCTGAAGGCCGTCAATGGCCAGGTGATCGGCCAAAGCCAGATGTACAGCAGCGAATCCGCGCGCGATGGCGGCATCCACTCTTGCGTCACCAATGCGCCCGGCGCCACGGTGGACGACCAGACCGCCGCCTGAGCGGCCCGCGCCGCACACGCCCCCCAAGGCCGCCTGACCCGCGGCCTTTTTTGCGCCCGACCACCGGCTGCGCAGTGCCGGCAGGGCGCTCCGGCAAGTGGCGCCGTCGTCCGACAGGGCCGCGCCACGGCCGCTCACTATGATGCGGCTGCCACTTCTGCGCCGCCCCATGCCCACAGCGACACTTGCCCCTTCCTGGTCCGCGCCCGTGCCGCCGGGCATTCCGCGCGCCGCCGCGTCGCTGTCGGGCCGCCGCTGGCCAGGCATGGCGTGGCTGCTGGCGGGCCTGTGCGCCTTAGTGGCATTGACTGGTTGCGGCAGCCTGCCCAAGGATGTGGACCGGCCCGTGTCCCGAGCGTTGTCTGCGCCGCAAGGCACGCCGCTGGGCCAGCTGGCGGCCAGCCTCACGCCGCGCACCGCGCGCGCGGGCGATTCGGGCTTTGCGCTGGTCGGCTCGCCCAACGAGGCGTTCAGCACCCGCCTGGCGCTGACGCAGGCCGCCACCCGCACGCTGGACATCCAGTATTACGCCATCCACGCCGACGCCAGTTCGCGCGACTTGCTGCGCGCCGTGCGGCAAGCCGCCGCGCGCGGCGTGCGCGTGCGCATCCTGCTGGACGACTTCAACTCCACCGGCCGCAATGCGCTGGTGATGGGCATGGCCTTCGTGCCCAACGTGGAAATGCGCATGTTCAACCCGCTGCCGGGCGGGCGCGGCGCCGGCATGCTGCGCGCGGTGGGGGCGCTGGGCGACTTTCAGCGCATTCAGCACCGCATGCACAACAAGCTGTATGTGGCCGACAACGCCTGGGGCATCACCGGCGGGCGCAACCTGGGCGACGCCTACTTCGGCACGGCAGACGGCAGCAACTTTGTCGATATGGACGTGCTGGCCGTGGGGCCCGTCGTGCGTGCCATGTCCGCCAGCTTCGACCGCTACTGGAACGACGCGCTGGCCTACCCCGTGCAGTCGCTGATCACGCCGCAAGAGCTGCGCCGCCTGCGCGACGTGTCCACCACGCCTGAGCAGCCGCCGCAGGCCGACCACGGCGCGGCGCCCGGGCCCGCGCAGGCGTCTGCTGCGGCGCCCTCCGCCTCTGCGGCACCCAGCGCGGCGGCTGCGCAAGACCCGGCCGCCACCTTGCCCGGCCCCGCCGACCTGCGCAGCCTGCCGCTGATCTGGGCACCCGCGCTGCTGCTGGTGGACCAGCCCTCCAAGCTGGTGCCCGAGCAGAACGACGAGCACAGCGAAGACACCGTGGTCGACGGCATGCTGCACCTGATGCAGCGCGCCCGGGGCGACGCGCTCATCGTCTCGCCGTACTTCGTGCCCGGCCCGCAGATGATGAAAGTGTTTGCCGACATGCGCCAACGCGGCGTGCGCGTGCGCGTGCTGACCAACTCGCTGGCGTCCAACGACGCGCCGCTGGCGCACGTGGGCTACGCGCGCTACCGCGAAGCGCTGATTCGCCTGGGCGTGGAGCTGTACGAGATGCGCGCCGAGCAAGGCGCCAAGCTCGACCGCACCGTGTTCGGCTCAGGCGCCGGGGGCTCCAAGGCCAGCCTGCATTCCAAGATCTTCATCATCGACGGGCGGGTGATCAGCATTGGCTCGATGAACCTGGACCTGCGCTCCAAGCTGCAGAACACCGAAATCGCGCTGGTGATCCGCAGCGCCGCCCTCTCGCGCGAGGCCACGGCCAAGATCGACGACACGCTGGACGACAGCGCCTGGCGCATGGAACTTACCCCCGAAGGCCAGCTGCGCTGGAAGGCCCCCGCCGGCGCCAGCTTTGGCGACGCCACCAGCGAACCCGACGCCAGCCTGGGCCTGCGCATGATGCTGCAACTGCTCGGCCCCTTCGCGCCCGACGAGATGCTTTAAGCAAAATGGGGTTCTGGCGCCCGCTGCTTCTGCGCTGGCAGCTATCAAAAACAGAGTAACCCGGTGGGCGTGTCGCGCAGCGCACTAACCAGCCACCCGGTGGCTCCGGCCCCCCAGCCGCTGCCAGGCGCGGGTGAAGTCCGCCTCAGAGCAGCCTGGCGATCAGGCTGGCCGCCGCACTCAGCAGCAGCGTGCTGGTCAACGGAATCGACCATTCGCGCCCGAACAGCCTGAAGCGAAAGTCGCCCGGCAGGCGGCCGATGCCCAGCTTCTGCAACAGCGGCGTCAGCCAGCTGATCAGCATCAGCGCCAGAAAGACGACGATCATCCAGCGGATCATGGCGGCGGGCGTGCGGTGTTCGGGCTGGTCGGGCTGTGCGGCGCGGCACTCAGCGGATGGTGAACTCGGTGCGGCGGAAGATGAAGATCACCTCGTCGCCGTTGGCCTGCGCCAGCTCGATGCGAAAACCGATGTGCAGCCGCTGGTGCAGCTGCAGGAACATCTCCAGCATGTCCGGCATGCGCCAGGCGTGAAAGTGGATGCTGAAATCCGCCCGCTCCAGGTCGTCCGCCACGCGGCGGGTGAACTCGGTGCGCGCGTCGCCCGCGCTTTGCGGGAACAGGTTCTTGTCCATGCCGTTTTCGACAAAGACTTCGGCAAATTCCTCGAAGGCCTGCCGGCGCGACCAGGCCGGGCCTTCCTCGTAATCGCGCCAGACGTGCTCGAACGGCGTGGGCTGGCGAATGCGGTCAAAGCTGTGCTGCATCTCGGGCAACGCCAGGTACAGCACGCCGCCGTGCTTGAGCACGCGCAGCATGTTCTTGAAGCCTTTGACGGGGTTCTCGAAGTGCTCCAGCACGTGGTTGGCGATCACGAAATCCTGCGACAGATCGCCCACCTTCGCCAGCGCCTGCCCGTCGTCCAGGATGTCCGGCACGATGAGCGCGGCGCTGTCAAAACCGAAATCCTTGGGCGTCAGCCCGGCGATGTTGAACTCGGCCTGGATTTCGCGCGGGTCGTGCCGGTCCAGGTAGGCAACGTGCACGCCGGGCGGCACCGCCAGGGGCGACGCAAAGGCGCCGATTTCGATGCCGCTGCTGCCGGGTTTCAGGTATTCGAAGGCGACCTTCTGGCGCACATCGGTGGGCGCGGGCATGGCCGGCGCTTCGGGCGCTGCTGCGGTTGGCGGCGCGGCGGCCAACCGTTCGGCGGCGGCGTTGATATCGCCCTTCAGCGCGTCCAGCTGGTGGATGATGATCTGGGTGCCGGTCACCCGCCTGATCGCTTGTTTGATGAAGTTACGAGCCGTCATCGGTCACTTTCCAGATTGGTTTCTTCGGCGCGTCTGCCATGTGCACGCGTGTGCGCAGCCGGCCGCTGCCCTGATTCGACCACACGCCGTCCCGCCCCTTGCTACAGCCGGTGCGTGCGGTCGCCCGCTTCAAACCCCAGCGCCGCGCCGTGCCCGGCGGTGGCCAGGCCGATCACCTTGAACAGCTCGCCCATCTCGTGCTCGGCCAGCAGCTTCATGGCGTTGGCGCGCGTGGGCAGCTCGGCCGCTTCCATCATCTGGGCGATGCCGCAGTTCAGCAAAAAGCGCGCCTGGCTGGTGTAGCCCAGCACGTCCAGCCCGGCGTCTTGCGCGGCCAGGGCCACGCCGGTGAAGTTGACGTGCGCGGTGATGTCCTTGCGGCCCACGTCGGCCAGCGGGTCGTCGTCCACCTGGTGCGCGCGGTGGCACACCAGCGTGCCCATGTGGCGCTGCGGGTGGTAGTACTCGGCCTCGGGGAAACCGTAGTCGATGAAGTACGCCGCGCCGGCGCCGCCGCGCGCCAGGGCTTCGGCCACGGTGGTCACAAAGGCGTGCGCCTGCGGGTGGATTTCGGTGACGTAATCGTGCTCGCCCTCCACCGGAAAGGGCGGGTGCAGCGCGGTGGGGCGGTCTTCCCAACGGAAGGCAATTGCTACTGAATTAATAGCTGCTGGCGCTGGTTGCGCCTGCGCTGGCGGCGGATTTGTAGGGGAATTGGTCACCCCGCGCTGCCACCATTCGCCGCCATGGCGGGCCAGCAGTTGCACGGGCATGGCGTCCAGCACCTCGTTGCCGACCACCACGCCGCGCAGGCTGTCTGGCAGGCGGCTGGCCCAGGTGATCGACAGGCCCGGCTGCGCCTGCATCAGCGGCGCCAGGCGTTCCTGCTGGCGCGCGCGCAGGCTGGCCGACAGCTCGACGATGGTGTAGCGCGCCAGCGGCTGGCCCAGCGCCTGCAGGCCGGTAATGAGCTGCTCGGCCAGTGCGCCCGATCCTGCGCCGAATTCCCACACCTCATCCGTGCCGGTGGCGCGCAGGCTTTGCGCGACCTGCGCGGCCAGCGCGCGCCCAAACAGGGGCGACAACTCCGGCGCGGTGATGAAGTCGCTGCCCGACGCAGGCAGCGCCCCGAACTTGGGCGAGCCGTGCGCGTAGTAGCCCAGGCCGGGCGCGTACAGCGCCAGTTGCATGAACTGGTCAAAAGGCAGCCAGCCACCGGCGGCGGCAATGGCATCGGCAATCTGCCGGGGCAGGGCGGTTTCGGCGGCAGCGGCGCCGTGGACAAGGCTCATGCGGCGATTGTCGGCCAAGCGGCCGGTTCGGCTGGGGTGGCGCGGGCGCGATGACCGCGGGCGCGGCTGGGCTTGGGCTTGGGTTAGGCTCTCGCGTCTTTCCATTTCAAGCAGCGCAGCGCGTGGACTACCTGCATTCCTTCGGCTTGGCCTTCATGGCCTTTTTTGCCATGATGAACCCGCTGGCCAGCGCCGCCGTGTTTTTGGGGCTGACCGAGGGCGTGGGGCGCGACACCGAGCGCGCCGTGGCCCGCAAGAGCCTGATCGTCACCTTCATCATCGTCGTGGTGTTTGCGGTCGCCGGCAAGCTGATCTTTGAGCTGTTCGGCATCACACTGCCCGCGCTGCGCCTGGCCGGTGGCGCCCTGGTGGCCATGGTGGGCTACCGCATGGTGCAGGGCACGCCCTCGTCGGTGCAGCACCCCAGCGTGAGCGACCGGCAAAGCGCCACGCAGGCGCAGGTGGCCGATGCGGCGGCCAGCCGCGGCGCGATCAACCATGCGCAGCTGGACGTGGCGATTTCGCCCCTGGCCACGCCGCTGCTGGCAGGGCCCGGCACCATCGCCACCGCGATGAACCTGAGCGCCCAGGCCGATCCGCTGCGCCTGGGGCTCACGCTGGCCGCCTTCGCGCTGCTGTGCGCCATCACCTACGCCGCGTTCATGAACGGGCACGCGCTGCTGCGCTGGGTGGGGCAAAGCGGGATGAACGCGCTGACGCGGATCATGGGGCTGATCTTGGCGGTGATTGGCGCGCAGATGATGATCGAGGGCATCAAGGGCGCGTTCAACCTGGGCTGATCGGGGGCCGGGTGACAATCCGCGCTCATCCGCAGCGCCGCCGCCCCGACCCATGCCCGCCTTCACCGCCAGCCCCCATCCCAATGATCTGCCCCACGCCCCGCGCACCGTGCTGGTCACCGGCGCCGGGCGCCGCCTGGGCCGCGCCATTGCGCTGGCCTGCGCGCGCGCGGGCTGGCGCGTGGCGGTGCACTACCACCGTTCGCGCCAAGATGCTATTGAAACAGTAGCTGGCTGCGCACAGTGGGCCAGCGCTGGCGCCGTTTTTGAGGCCGATTTGTCCGACCAGGCCGCCACCCGTTCGCTGCTGCCGCGCGTGGTGGCCGAGCTGGGCGCCGTGCACGCCGTGGTCAACAGTGCCGCGCTGTTCGAGTTTGACGACGCGGCCAGCTTCACCACCGCACACCTCACCCGGCACATGCACACCAACACCGCCGCGCCGGTGCTGCTGGCGCAGGCGCTGGCCGCGCACCTGGCCGAGCGCGATGCGCCGCCGGCCAGCGGCAGCGTGGTCAATCTGCTGGACCAGAAGCTGTTCAACCCCAATCCCGATTTCTTGAGCTACACCCTCAGCAAGGCCGCGCTGCAGAGCGCCACCACACTGCTGGCGCAGGCGCTGGCGCCGCGCGTGCGCGTGGTGGGCGTGGCGCCGGGCCTCACCCTGACCAGCGACTGGCTCACGCCCGAGCGCTTTGAAGCCCTGCACCAGATGAGCCCGCTGGGCCGCTCATCCACAGCCGAAGACGTGGCCGCCAGCGTGGTGTTTGCGCTGGGCAACCCGTCCATCACCGGCGCCACGCTGCTGGTGGACGGCGGGCAGCACCTGCTGCGCTTTGACCGCGACTTTTCTATGATGAATGCCGCGCCAGCGCCCGTGGCACCTGCGATAAAAGCTATAGAAAATGAAGCAATTCCCGAGTCAGGCCAAGCGCCCGCCGCGACCGACGCCCACGCGGGTGAAGGTGCGGATGGCACCGCCCAGGGCGGCCAGACGCTGACGCTGACCGGCCTGCGCTTTGATGCCAGCCTGGGCATCCTGGAGCAGGAAAAGCAGGCGCCGCAGCCCATCCAGGTGGACGCCGAGCTGAACCTGGGCGCGCAGCCGCTGCGCCCGCGCGACGACGAAATCACCCACGTGCTGGACTACCGCAAGGTACGCCAGATCATCATCGACGAATGCACGGCCGAGCACGTCAACCTGCTCGAATCGCTGATCGGCAAGCTGTGCGAACGCCTGCTGCGCCTGCCCGGCGTGCTGGGCGTGCGCGTGCAGATCGCCAAGCTCGAGATTTTTGAGGATTGCGAAGTGGCGATTCGCATGCAGGCGGGGCATTGGGGGTAGGCGGCCCGACTCCGCCCGCCCCAATCCGCACGGGTGATGCGCGAATACCCCCGCCGTAGGACAATCGGGGCATGAACGCACCGATTGCCCCCGCCGTGCTGAACGCCCCCACCGACGCGGCGGCCGGCCCGTCTGCCCGCAGCAAAGCCGAGCGCGAGGCGCTCAAACTTGAAAAGCGCCTGTGCCGCCAGGTGGGCCAGGCGATTGCCGACTTCAACATGATCGAGGAAGGCGACCGCGTGATGGTCTGCCTGTCCGGCGGCAAGGACAGCTATGGCCTGCTGGACATCCTGATGAAGCTGCAGGCGCGCGCGCCGGTGCGCTTCGAGCTGGTGGCCGTCAACCTGGACCAGAAGCAGCCCGGCTTTCCGGCCGAGATATTGCCCGCCTACCTGCAAGAGCTGGGCATCGAGCACCACATCGAGACGCAGGACACGTACAGCATCGTCAAGGCCAAGATTCCGGAAGGCAAGACCACGTGCAGCCTGTGCTCGCGCCTGCGCCGGGGCATTCTGTACAGCGTGGCGCGGCGGCTGAAGTGCAACAAGATCGCCCTGGGCCACCACCGCGACGACATGCTGCAGACGTTTTTCCTGAACATGTTCTTTGGCGGCAAGCTCAAGGGCATGCCGCCCAAGCTGACCAGCGACAACGGCGAATTCATCGTCATCCGCCCGCTGGCCAACGTGGCCGAGAAGGATTTGATCGCCTGGGCCGAGCACCGCCAGTTCCCCATCATTCCGTGCAACCTGTGCGGCAGCCAGGAAAACCTGCAGCGCCAGGTGATCGGCGAGATGCTGCGCGACTGGCAGAAAAAGCACCCGGGCCGCATCGAAAACATGTTCACCGCGCTGCAAAACGTGGTGCCCTCGCACCTGATGGACGCGGGCCTGCACGACTTCAAGAACCTGAAAGCCACGGGCGTGCCCGACGACAATGGCGACAAGGCGTTCGACGAAGAATCGTTTGCCGAGCCGGTGGGCACGCCCTTCGGCGGGGTGGCCCTGGTGAGTGCATGACGCATGACGGTGATGTGTGAGCAGCGCATACGTCCCAGCTAAAAGGGTAGCGCCAGCCGCAGGGCTGGGCCAGCGCCGCCCCGATTTTTCAGCCGCCCACGGCAATTTCCCCATCGCAACAGCCCCGGAGGTTTCGGCATGTCCTTGTTCTGGATGAAATGGGCCGGTGTGGCGGCCATCCTTGCGGCCTTGAGCGCCTGCGCTACCGGCCCGCGCACGGTCGACGCCCAGGTGCGCACCGTCGCCGCGCAGCCGCCCGGCGCCGCGGTGCTGAACCAGGCTCACTACCGTTTTGACCGGGTGCCGCCCGCCGCCGGGCAGCCCGCCCCGGACAAGCTGGAGGCCATGGCCCAGGCCGCCCTGGCGCGCGTGGGCCTGCAGCGCGACGACGCGGGCGCGGCCATCAGCGTGCAGGTGGGTGCCACCAGCGGCGCGTACTGGGCCGACGGCTGGGGCCGCCCGCTGGGCTGGGGGCCGCGCATGTCCCTGGGCATGGGCTTTGGGCGTGGCTGGCGCGGCGGCGCGTTCGGCTGGGGCTGGGGCATGGGCTGGCCGCTGGACGATCCTTCGGTGCCCGTCTACGTCAGCGAGGTCAGCCTGCTGATGCGCGACTTGCGCACCGGCCAGATCGTGTACGACACCCGCGCCCGCCACGACGGGCCATGGAGCGATACCGACAACATCCTGCCCGCCCTGTTCACTGCTGCGCTGGAAGGCTTTCCCAACCCCGCGCAGACCGAGCGCCCGGTGGGCGTGCCGCTGCTGCCCGTCGCCGCTGGCGGCAGCGCGCTGGCCACGCCGACGGTGGGCGCTGCCGCAGCCCCAGCGGTGCCCGCGCCGGTGCCGCCCGCTGCGCCCGTGCGTGGTGCGCCGGTCATGGTCACGCCCCAGCGCTGACCCGCCCCATGGCCGTGCGAATGCACGCGCGGCGCAGCGCCCGCCGGCAATTGGTGCATGCTGGCCCGCCGCCGACTTGCCCGGGCGGCGCTTTTTGACCGCCCGGCGGGCGATTGGCGCGCCTCAAAGCGGTGCACCGCATGGCATGATCGCGCCATGGAAGTCACCCGCATCCTCGCCATTCGCCACGGGGAAACCGCGTGGAACGTGGGCGGGCGGCTGCAGGGCCACCTGGACATTCCGCTGAACGACACCGGCCGCCAGCAGGCCCAGCGACTGGCGCGCGCCCTGGCTGGGCGCGAAGCGCTGGCGGCCATCTACAGCAGCGACCTCGGCCGCGCGCTGGACACGGCGCAGGCGCTGCAGAGCGCCACCGGCGCGCCGCTGACGGTGCGGCCTGCCTTGCGCGAGCGCAGCTTTGGCGACTTTCAAGGCCAGACTTTCGAGCAGCTCAGCCAGGCCTGGCCCGAGGCGGCAGAACGCTGGCGCAAGCGCGACCCGGCCTGGGCGCCGCCCGGCGGGGGCGAATCTCTGCTCACATTTCAAGAGCGCGTTGCGCAGGAGGTGCAAGCGCTGGCGACCCAAAACATTGGAAATCAAATCGCCATCGTTACCCACGGCGGTGTGTTGGACGTGCTGTACCGCCAGGCCGCGCGCCTGGGGCTGCAGGACGCGCGCACCTGGCAGTTGACCAACACGGCGGTCAACCGTTTGCTGTGGAGCCCCGAGGGGGGACTTGGTCTTGTCGGCTGGGCCGACGTCAGTCATCTGGAAGACGCATCGCTCGATGAAAGCACAACCTGAACCCTTGCCTGACCACCTGCGCGCGCTGGTGGGCCAGAGCGTCGACGACGTCGACACGCCCGCGCTGGTGGTCGATCTGGACGCGGTCAACCGCAACATGCAGCGCATGGTCGAATTCGCCGCCAAGCACCGCCTGCGCCTGCGCCCGCACGGCAAGGCGCACAAAAGCGCGCTGTTTGGGCGCCTGCAGTTGCAGGCCGGCGCAGTGGGCCTGTGCGCGCAGACCGTGGCCGAGGCCGAGGCGCTGGGCGCCGGCGGCATCAACGACGTGCTGATCAGCAACGAGGTGCTCAGCGTGCCCAAGCTGCGCCGCGTGGCGGCGCTGGCGCACCAGCTGTACACGCGCGGCGGGCGCCTAAGCCTCGCGGTGGACAGCGGCGAAGGCATCGAGCGGCTGGCCCAGGCCATGGTGCTGACCCGCGCGGTGATCGACGTGTACATCGAAATCGACATCGGCCAGGGCCGCTGCGGCGTGGCGCCGGACGAGCGCGCCGTCACCCTGGCGCGCCAGCTTGCGGGGCGCAGCAGCCTGCGCTTTGCCGGCCTGCAGGCCTACCACGGCGGCGCGCAGCACCTGCGCACCGTGGCCGAGCGCCACGCCGCCATCGTCGAGGCGGCCGAGAAGGTGAACGCCGTGCGCCGCCTGCTGGAGGCCGCCGGGCTGCCGGCCGACGTCGTCACCGGCGCGGGCACGGGCACCTTCGCGCACGAAGCGGCCAGCGGCGCCTGGACCGAGATCCAGCCCGGCAGCTTCATGTTCATGGACGTGGACTACCTGCGCAACGAGCGCGACCCGGCCCAGCCGCAGTTCGAGCCGGCGCTGTTCATCAAGTCGCAGGTCATCAGCCTGGCCGACGACCACGCCGTGTGCGACGCCGGCCATAAAAGCCACGCCATCGACAGCGGCCTGCCCGAAGTGCAGGCGCTGCCCGGCCAGGCGCCGCTGCGCTTTGCCAATGGCGGCGACGAGCACGGCGTGCTGCACCCCGAACACACCGCCGACGAAGACGGCCCGCTGTCGCACCTGCCCGCGCTGGGCGAGGCGGTGTGGCTGATCCCCGGCCATTGCGACCCCACCGTCAACCTGCACAGCCACTACGTGGTGGTGCGCGGCGGCCTGGCGGCAGGCAGGGTGGAGGCGATTGCGCCGGTGGAGGCGCGCGGCGTCTGGTAACGCGCGGCGACGGTCGGCGGCCGTCGCTGGCGCGATGAGGGGGAAAAAAGGGACGAGAGGGGCGACGCGGCCGACGCGGCTGCGGCCTGCTGGCCCGGCAGAGGCGGCAGAGGCAGCAAGGTCAGGTTCTATGAATTTGATAGCTGCCGCCGCCGATGGGGCGGGCGCTGGAGTCCGATTTGACGCCTATCGGCCCGCAGACCTTTCATTCCCAGGGCACACGTACCAACGCACCGCGTCTTGCAGTCACCACGGCGCCAGCCCGGCGGTTGCGGCGCATGAATCGCTATCTATTGGATAGCTGCCAGCGCAGGCTGCACCAGGGCCAGAAGCCCATTTCACTGCTCTCTTGGTTCACCCGCCTGCGCGCAGCGGCACTTGCGTGCCGAACTTGGCGCAGCGCGTGGCGAAGAACACGCGCACGTTGCGCACGTTGGCGTCCTGGGTGAACAGCCGCTCGGCCACCGCCTGGTAGTGCGGCATGTCGGCCACACGCAGCACCAGCACGAAGTCGGGCCCCGGCGTGACGCGGTAGCACTGCTGCACGGCGCCGTCCTGCACGGCGCGGCGCTCGAACGCCTGCAGATGCTCGTCGCCCTGCCGGTCCAGCGAGACTTCGGCCAACGCCGTCAGGCCTTGGCCCTGCAGCGCGGCCACGCGGTCTTCGTCCAGCAGCGCGACCTGCGCGCGGATCAGTCCCGCTTCACGCAGCCGCCGCACGCGCCGTAGCGCCGTGGGGGCAGACACGCCTACGCGCTCGGCCAGCGCCTGGTTGCTTTCGCTGGCGTCGGTTTGCAGGGCGGCCAGCAAGGCCCAATCGGTGGAATCCAATTCCATAAGCGTAAAGAAACTGAACGAATAGTTCGTGCGAACGATTGGGTGGAATGTTATTGCACAAACGAACCGAATTGGCTGATGAAATTTCAATAACTCATCCCTACCATTCAGGGGTGCTTCGCGTGGGCGAAGCGCGGCCAACCCGAACAGTCAAGGAACGCTCTCATGTGCGGCATCGTCGGCGCAGTCTCCACGCGCAACATCGTCCCCATCCTTTTGCAAGGCCTGCAGCGGCTGGAATACCGCGGCTATGACTCGTGCGGCGTTGCGGTGCACACGGCGGGGCTGGCGGGCAACCCGGCGGGCGAATTGCGCCGCGTGCGCGGCGTGGAACGCGTGGCCGACTTGGCCCGGCAGTGCGAGCAGGAACACCTGCAAGGCCTGACAGGCATTGCCCACACGCGCTGGGCCACGCACGGCGCGCCGGCCGTCAGCAACGCGCACCCGCACTTCAGCACCGGCCCTCGTGCGGCGGGCGCGCCCGAGGGCGAACGCCCCGGCCGCGTCACCCTGGTGCACAACGGCATCATCGAAAACCACGACGAGTTGCGCGCCGAGCTGCAGCGGCGCGGCTACCACTTTGTCAGCCAGACCGACACCGAGGTGATCGTGCACCTGGTCGACAGCCTGTACGACGGCGACTTGCTGGCCGCCGTGCAGGCCGCCACTGCGCAGCTGCGCGGCAGCTATTCGCTGGCCGTGCTGCACCGCGACGAGCCGCAGCGCCTGGTGGGCGCACGCCAGGGCTCGCCCCTGGTGCTGGGGCTGGGCACCGACGGCAAGGAGGTCTTTCTGGCCAGCGATGCCATGGCGCTGGCGGGCGTAACCGACCAGTTCATCTACCTGGAAGAGGGCGACGTGGCCGACCTGCAACTGGGCAAGCACTGGATCACCAACCGCCAGGGCGAGCGCGTGAACCGCCCGGTGCGCACCGGGCAGGCCATGAGTGGCGCGGCCGAACTTGGCCCCTACCGCCACTACATGCAAAAAGAAATCTTTGAGCAGCCACGCGCCATTGCCGACACGCTGGAGGGTGTGCACGCGGTGGTGCCCGAGCTGTTCGAGGCGGCCAACAACCACGCACCGGGCGACGGCGCCTACGCCACTTTCAAGAAGATTCGCCAGGTGTTGATTCTTGCCTGCGGCACCAGCTACTACGCGGGTTGCGTGGCCAAGTACTGGATCGAAAGCATCGCCAAGCTGCCCTGCCAGGTGGAAATTGCCAGCGAATACCGCTACCGCGATTCCGTGCCCGACCCCGACACGCTGGTCGTCACCATCACCCAGTCGGGCGAAACGGCGGATACGCTTTCGGCGCTGCGGCACGCCCAGTCGCTGGGCATGCACCACACGCTGACGGTGTGCAACGTGGCCACCAGCGCCATGGTGCGCGAATGCAAGCTGGCCTACATCACCCGCGCAGGCGTCGAGATCGGCGTGGCCAGCACCAAGGCCTTCACCACGCAGCTGGCCGGGCTGTTTCTGTTGACGCTGGCGCTGGCCAAGTCGCGCGGCCTGCTGACGGATGCGCAAGAGGCGCAGCACCTCAAGGCCATGCGGCACCTGCCTGTCGCGCTGGAAGCCGTGCTGGCGCTGGAGCCGCAGGTCATCACCTGGGCCGAGCAGTTCGCCGGCAAGGAAAACGCGCTGTTCCTGGGCCGCGGCCTGCACTACCCGGTGGCGCAGGAAGGCGCGCTCAAGCTCAAGGAAATCACCTACATCCACGCCGAGGCGTACGCGGCGGGCGAGCTCAAGCACGGCCCGCTGGCCCTGGTCACCAGCGCCATGCCGGTGGTCACCGTGGCGCCCAACGACGCGCTGCTGGAAAAGCTCAAGAGCAACATGCAGGAAGTGCGTGCGCGCGGCGGTGTGCTGTACGTGCTGGCCGACGCCGATTCGCGCATCGAGCCCGCCGAAGGCCTGCACGTCATCCGCATGCCTGAACACTATGGCCAGCTGTCGCCCATCCTGCACGTGGTGCCGCTGCAGCTGCTGGCCTACCACACCGCCGTGGCGCGCGGCACCGACGTCGACAAGCCACGCAACCTGGCCAAGAGCGTGACGGTGGAGTGAGCGGGGCGAGGGTGCTTACTTCGCCCTTGCGCTCAGCAGCACCGCGGCTTGCACCCTCGACGTGAGGTTGAGCTTGCGCAGAATGTGCTGCACGTGGATCTTGACCGTTGTTTCAGCGATCGCGAGGGTTCGGGCGATTTCCTTGTTGCTGGCGCCTGCCGCGATTTCCTGAAGGATCTCGCGCTCGCGCGGGGACAGCAGTGTCAGCGGGTCGGCTTCTGGCGCGGGGGCCGCGGTGTCCGGCTGCGACCGGAAGGCGTTGACGAGCTTGCCCGTCATCTCGGGGCTGACGGTGGATTGGCCCTTCAGCGCGCGCTCGATCGCGGTCACCAGCATGTCGCTGTCGACGGTCTTCAGCAGGTAGCCGTGCGCACCCCGGCGCAAGGCCTGGGTCAGCGTTTCGGATTCTTCGCTGACGGTGAGCATCAGCACCCGAACGCCTGGCGCGGCTGCGATCAGGCTCTCGATCAGATCGACGCCGTTGACGCCCGGCAGGTGGTGATCCAGCAGGATGATGTCAGGGCGCAACTCTGACGCCCGCCGCAGCGCCTCACCCGCATCGCCCGCTTCGCCGACCACCTGCAGGCCGTCCTGGGTGGCCAGCAGCGCCATCAGGCCTCGGCGAAACAGCGTGTGGTCGTCAATCACCAGCACGCGCGCTGGGTGGCTCATGGGCGGCGGCGTCATGCGGTCTCCGCCACGAGGCCGGAGGCCGGCAGCGCACGCGGCAGGGTCAGCCGGACGCGCGTGCCAGCGCCGGGCGCTGAGGTGAAGGAGAGCGCGGCGCCGATGCTGGCGGCGCGCTCACGCATGATGCGCATGCCCACGTGCGTTTCGTCCGGCGTCTGGTCGTCGGCGCTCATGCCGCACCCATCGTCGCGCACCTCGATGACCCATTGCGGCGACTGCTGAACCTCCACCTGAACCGTACGCGCAGCGGCGTGTTTGCGCACGTTCGACAACGCCTCCTGCACCACGTGAAGCACCTGGATCTGGACGTCCGGTGGCAGGGCCATGCCTTCGTCGGCAATGTGAAGTTCGGTGGGCATGCCGGTCTGATGCTCAAATTTCGTGAGGGTGGTGCGCAGCGCCGGCGCGAAGTCTTCCGCATTGGTGCGTGTGCGGAAGTGCAGCAGCAACTCGCGAACGTCGGACAGGCTTTCACGAATGCCGACGTCCAGCTCTGACAGGGTGTCCTTGACCCGCGGGCTCTGGCCAGCGGGCTCGCGGCCCACCGCGTCGCGCAAGAGCGAGGCCTGGATCTTCAAGAACGCCAGGCCCTGGGCGATGGAATCATGCAACTCGCGCGCCAGCAGGCCCCGCTCCTCCGCGACGGCCGCTTCGCGCTGCAGCGCATCGGCCCGCTGGGCTTCCATGGCGCCGGCCAGGTGGCACGCCAGCGCGTCGAACAGGGCGCGATCATCCTGATCCAGCGCGCGCGGGGTGCGGTAGAACAAGTCGATCTCGCCCACCATGCGCTCGTGCAGGCGAACGGGTACGCTGACCACACTGGCAAAACCCGCGCGCTGACACAGGCGAGCGTCGATTCGGCCGGACGGGCGTTGGCCGCGCAGGTCCGCCAGGGGGAACACCTGGGTGTGCGCGTCGCCTTGCGGCTGGCCGCAGAAGCAGTCGCCGGAAGGCACGCAGTGCTCCGCCTCGGTCAGCTCGGCGGGCAGGCGGTCAGAGCCCAGCAGCACATACCTTCGGTTGTGCTCGTCCGACCACCGCACCGCGCAAGCGTCCGCGCGCGCCACCCCTCGCATGTGAACCGCAAACTCTTGCGCCAGCGCTGGCAGCGTGTCGGCGCGCGCGGCGCATGCGGTGGCCTCATACAGCGCGGCCAGGCGGGCGCGCTCTGCCTCCAGGTGTTCGGTCTTCTCTTGGACCCGGCGCTCCAGGCTGGCGTACAGGTCCTGCAAGCGCACAGCCATGCGGTTGAAGCCCTGGGCGACGATGCCAAACTCGTCATCGCCCGATGCGTCGACCCGCGCGGTCAGATCGCCCCCTTCGATGCGTGAAAGCCCATCTTGCAGGCGTTCCAGCGGGTTGAAAACCAGCAGCTGAGCGGCGTAGAGCAGCGTGATCGCTGCCGAGATCGCCAACGCCATCATGGCGAACTGGGCGCTGTTGAGCAGCATCGTCCAGCGCGCCGATTGGTGTTCGATGGCGTCAACGAGTCGGTCGATGGTGGCGACGAAGGCGGTGGCCTCGTCTGCTACCTGGGCAGTTTGCGGTGCCCCGGTGCCTTCCTGCTGCCACCGCCTGCGCAGTTGCGTCCATTCCTGCTGGACCGTGGCCAGGGCGGCGATCGACGCGGGCTGCGATGGCACGGCCAGGGGCCGGGCAGGATCACCGCGCTGCAGCAAGGCCACGCTTTTGTCCAGCTGCTCCAATCGCGGCGCCAGCATGGGGGTGTCGCCCGCCGATATCGTTTGCGCCAGGCGCCAGGTCTGCATGCGCATGCGCCCGGCTTCATTGACGGCGGCGGCGCCGCCCTCCAACTGCCAGGTGAGCCAGAGCGTCAGCCCGATCGCGCCCAGCGCCAGAGCAAGCAGCAGGCAACCAATGGCCCCAATCTTGGCGGCCAGTGGCCGTCGTTTGCGAAGCGTTGCGCGGCTCGTCTGCGGGCGGTTTTCAGTCATGCGGGTCTTTTGCGGCGCCCGTTGCGGTGCGTTGGCGGCGCAGGTGCGCGATCAAACGCAGGCGCGGGGTACGGGATGCTCGGTGGGAATTCATGGGCGCTCGGCATTTTGCGGGCCTCAACATCATTCCTGCCACGCCAACGGCGTCTAAATTGACTTGGATCAAGCGGCGCCGGGCTTCACCTCTACGTGCGTCGGGTACGGGCCTGTGCCGGCGTGCCCGGCTTCGCTGGCGGCCACGAACTGTCCGCTGGCCACGTCGAACACGTGAACTTGCCCGTCCTCGATCACGTAGTGCCAGCCGTGCAGCGTGAGCTGATTGGCTTCCACGCCTTGGCGCACCATGGGGTAGTCCATCAGCCGCTCCAACTGCAGCAACACCGCACGCTGCTCAGTGCGGCGGAGCACCTCGGGCCCGGGCTCCGCCACGGGCAGCGCGGCGTCGCGGCCCAACGCCAGCCAGGCGTTCAGGTTCCGCGCCTGGGCCGGCACGCCGCCGTACAGCGCCCGAATACCGCCGCAATGGCTGTGACCACAGACGATGATCCGGTGCACATGCAGGTTCAGCACCGCAAACTCGATCGCGGCGGACGTGCCGTGGTAACCCCAGCTGCCGTCGTAAGGCGGCACAAACGCGCCCACGTTGCGCACAAGAAAGAGCTCGCCCGGCCCGGTGCCCGTCAGCATGTAGGGCACGAGGCGCGAATCGCTGCAGCCAATGAACAGGGTGGCGGGGTGTTGGCCATCATCCACCAACTCGCGGAAGCGATCGGCATGCAGCGGAAACGCGTCTTCCTGAAAGCGACGCAGGCGTTGCAGGAGGTCGTCTTCCGGCATCACTGCACCAGCGGTGTTTCGGCCCCTTCCAATTCCACGCCATGCATCTGTGCCTGCCCAGCCAGCAATTGGAGGTATTGGGACAGCGCCGTCGCAAAGCTCTGCTGCCGCAGCGTCGCCAGGACAGTGGCGCGCACCTGCTCATAGGGCGGGGTGGTGCCGGCCGCGCGCTCCAAGACCTCGACCACGTGAAGGCCGAAACGGCTGTGCACCAAACGAGGCAGCACGCCAACTTCGGCTTGGCCGAAGAGCTCTCGCGCGAACTCGGGCGCACAGTCCTGCGCGGTCAGCCAACCCAGATCACCGCCTTGCGCGCCGCTTGGGCAGTTGCTCGTCGACTTCGCCGCGGCAGCGAATCGGTCGCCCGCCGCCTGCTCTTGCGGGGTGGTGTTGCGCACGTCGAGCAGACACGCCTCGGCCCGCTGACGCAGCTGCTGCACGTCCACGCCCGGCGTGACGGCGAAAAGCACGTGGCGAGCACGCACCTTCTCGCCGATGGCGTAGCGCCCGGCATGCGCGGCGTAGTGGCGGCGACCCGCTGCGTCCATGGGTTCCGGCAGTTCCAGCGCGGTGTCGAGCAGCCGCTCTATCGCGTCGGCGGCTGCTTCGCTGGTGGCCCCTCGGTGGGGGGCGGGGTCGTCGGCGGGCAGTAGGTCCTTGGCGATCGCTGCCTGGCGCAGCAGCTCGGTGCAGGCGCGCTGGCGCAGCGCAGGGGCGTCCAGCACCTCCTGCTCATCGCAAAGCGCCACGCCATTGACGTGCGGAGGTGTCCAGTCATCGGGGCGCGCCTCGAAAGGGGCCTCCATGAGCGGAAGCTCGGGTTCAGCGGTGTCGGCACTGCCGCTGCAAGAGCACCCGCCGCCGCAGCCGTGGCTGTTCACAGGGTCGAGCGCGTTCATGCGTGCCCCCTTTGATGTTGCTGCTGGTGTTGCGCAGCCGGGTCGTGCGACTGGGGCAGGTTGAGGCGGCGCGAACGCACCAGCTGGTACGGGCGGAACAGGTAGCTGAGGGAGCCGAAACCACTCCACACGTGGACCAGGCGGCTGAACGGAAACAGCAGAAAGATCGTCATGCCAAGCACCATGTGAACCTTGAACGGCCAATCCAGGCCGATAAGGCCGCTGGCATCCGGCTGGAACGTCACGATGTGCTGCGCCCAGGCCGCCAGGATTAGCATGGCGCTGGCGTCGGCGCGGTGGCTGTACGAGAACGGCAGCGTGATAAGGCCAAGCACGAGCTGCACCCACAGAATGATCAGGATGGCCAGATCGGTCTTGTGGCTCGTGAGGCGGATCCGAGGATCGAACATGCGCCGGTGCAGCAACATCGAAAGGCCGATGAAGCACACAAAGCCCGCGATACCGCCTGAAACGATGGCCATCATCTGCTTCTGTGGTGCCGTGATCAACCAGGCGTACATGACGTGTGGCGTGAGCAAACCTACCGTGTGTCCGAAGAACAGAAACAAGATGCCGATGTGGAACAGGTTGCTGCCCCAGCGCAGTTGGCGTGCGCGCAGCAACTGAGACGAGTCGCTCTTCCAGGTGTATTGGTCGCGGTCGAAGCGCGCCAGGCTTCCCATCAGGAAAACCGACAGGCAGATGTACGGGTAGACGTTGAACAGAAAGTTGTGGACGACGAGTGGCATGTCGTGCTCCTCGGGGTCAGCGTGCAGCGCCAGCGGAAGGCTGGCGTCTGATCAATTGAATGGGCTTCGGGCCGGGCGCCGACTGTCCTTCCGTGCTGCAGCCGCCGAAGGCTTGCGGTTCTTCCCAGCTTTCGTCCAGGGGCTCATCGGCGGGCACGGCCGCTTTCGCGTCCAGGGGTTGGCCCGATAGATCCAGCACCGCCGCGACCACGGCGGCGTAATCGCTCTGGCGGCGCGCCAGCGCGGCGTGTATCGACTGCAGGATGTGCGCGAATTCACCCACGAAGGCGCGCGCTTCAGGCGTTGGCTGTGTCGACGCGTATTCGAGCAGAACCGTCAGGTGATCGGGCAATTCGGTTGGCTCCAGCAGGAGCCCTGCGGCCTCGTAGGTCTGCACGAGGTCGACCATGGCCGGGCCGCGATCGCGAGAGTCGCCGTGCACGTGCTCGAACAGGTGCAGCGCGGTGCCTCGGCCACGATCGAAGAGGTCGACGTAGACGGCCTCGGCGTCCAGGCCGTCTGTCAAAAGCCGATCCATCAGCGTGTCCAGTTCGGCGCGACGCACGCGGCCAATCGCGTCTTCGGCATTCAGCGCCGTGTGGATGTCGGTCAGGTGGGCGCGCATGGTGGCGTCCGGGTAGCGCAGCAGGTGGGCCAGTGCGCGCAGGGTGAAGGTGATGCCTTTGCTTTGCATGGTGGCGCTCCTCAAAGTGTTGCCTTGATGGGAATGGTTCGCTTCTTCTCGCTACCGAAAAGGCTGGTCTCGGTCGAGCCCTCGCTGCAGCCGTTGCCGAAGCTGAAGCCGCAGCCGCCGCGCACGTTGAAGGCGTTCTCGGCGTATTCGCGGTGGGTGGTGGGGATCACGAAGCGGTCTTCGTAGTTGGCGATGGCCATGGTCTGGTACATGTCCTCCACCTCGGCCACCGAGAGGCCAACCTGCTGGATGGCGGCCACGTTGGGCGCGCCGTCCACATGCTTGCCACGTTGGTAGGCGCGCATGGCCAGCATGCGTTCCAGCGCGCTGACGACGGGCTGTGTGTCGCCAGCCGTCAACAAGTTGGCCAGGTACTTGACCGGGATGCGCAGCTGATTCACGTCGGGTAGCTCACCGTTGCTGCTGACGTGGCCAGCATTCGCCGCGGCCGTGATGGGCGACAGCGGCGGTACGTACCAAACCATCGGCAGCGTGCGGTATTCAGGGTGCAGCGGCAGCGCCACCTTCCAGTCCACGGCCATTTTGTAGACCGGGCTTTTGCGCGCGGCGACCAGCCAAGCCTCCGGAATGCCGTCGCGGCGTGCTTGGGCGATCACGGCCGGGTCGTGCGGATCAAGGAAGATGTCTAGCTGGGCTTGGTAAAGATCCTTGTCGCGCTCGACACTCGCGGCCTCCTCGATGCGGTCGGCGTCGTACAGCAGCACGCCGAGGTACCGGATGCGACCGACGCAGGTCTCGGAGCACACGGTGGGTTGGCCTGCCTCGATGCGTGGATAGCAGAAGATGCACTTCTCTGCCTTGCCGCTTTTCCAGTTGTAGTAGATCTTCTTGTACGGGCAGCCGCTGACGCACATGCGCCAGCCGCGGCACTTGTCTTGGTCGATCAGCACGATGCCGTCTTCCTCGCGCTTGTAGATGCTGCCGCTGGGGCAGCTCGCTACGCACGCCGGGTTCAAGCAGTGCTCGCACAGCCGCGGCAGGTACATCATGAAGGTGTTCTCGAACTGCCCGTAGATGTCTTTTTGCACCTCTTCGAAGTTCTGGTCGCGGCTGCGCTTACTGAACTCGCCGCCCAGGATTTCCTCCCAGTTCGGGCCCCATTCGATCTTCTCCATGCGTTGGCCGGTGATCAAGCTGCGCGGGCGTGCGGTCGGCGCGTGCTTCATTTCCGGTGCGGATTGCAGGTGGTCGTAGTCGAAGGTGTACGGCTCGTAGTAGTCGTCGATCTCCGGCAGATTGGGGTTGGCGAAGATCTTCATCAGCAATTGCCACTTGCCGCCCTGGCGCGGCACGATGGAGCCGTCGGCCTTGCGCGTCCAGCCGCCGTTCCAGCGTTGCTGGTTTTCCCATTCCTTGGGGTAGCCGATGCCCGGCTTGCTTTCGACGTTGTTGAACCAGGCGTATTCGACGCCGGGCCGGCTGGTCCATACGTTCTTGCAGGTCACGCTGCAGGTGTGGCAGCCGATGCATTTGTCCAGGTTAAGGACCATGCCAATCTGGGCTCTGATTTTCATGTTGCGTTCTCGTGGGGGTTGTTCTGCGGGCGTTCGCTCAGGGGTTCTCGCCCTGAGACTGGAACGCTTCTGCCAGGTGGTCGCCGCGGGGCGTATCCAGCCAGTCCACCTTGGCCATCTTTCTGACCACAACGAACTCGTCGCGATTGGTGCCCACGGTGCCGTAGTAGTTGAAGCCGTAGCTGTACTGCGCGTAGCCGCCGATCATGTGCGTGGGCTTGAGCACGATGCGCGTGACGGAGTTGTGGATGCCGCCGCGCACACCCGTGATCTCGCTGCCCGGGGTGTTGATGATCTTTTCCTGGGCGTGGTACATCATCACCATGCCTGGCTTGACGCGCTGGCTGACCACCGCGCGCACCGCCACGGCGCCGTTCGCATTGAACATCTCCATCCAGTCGTTATCGACGATGCCGGCGCGGGCTGCGTCCTCCTCGCTGATCCAGGCGACCGAGCCACCGCGGTTCAGCGTGAGCATCAGCAGGTTGTCGGTGTACGTGCTATGGATGCCCCACTTCTGGTGCGGCGTGATGAAGTTCAGCTGGATCTCGGTGTTCCCGTTCGGGCGGATGCCATGCATGTCGGCCGTGGCCCTCAGGTTCACGGGCGGCCGGTAGGTGGAGAAGCCTTCGCCGAACGCGATCATCCAAGGATGGTCCTGGTAGAACTGCTGGCGGCCAGTGAGCGTGCGCCATGGAATCAGCTCATGCACGTTGGTGTAGCCGGCGTTGTAGCTCACGGTCTCGCTCTCGATGCCGCTCCACGTGGGCGAACTGATGATCTTGCGCGGCTGCGCCTGGATGTCGCGGTAGCGGATCTTCTCGTCCTCGCGGTACAGCGCCAGGTGCTTGTGTTCGCGGCCGGTGAATTTCTCAAGTGCCTCCCAGGCCTTCACGGCGACGTGGCCGTTGGTCTCGGGCGCCAGTTGCAGGATCACCTCGCAGGCATCGATGTCGCTGACGATGCGGGGGCGGCCCTGGGTTACGCCGGGTTCGGTGGTCAGGCCGTTCAGCTCGCCCAGTTGCTCCACTTCGGTGCCGGTCTTCCAGGCGATGCCCTTGCCGCCGTTGCCCAGCTTGTCCATCAACGGGCCCAGAGCCGTGAAGCGTTTATAGATGTTGGGGTAGTCGCGCTCGATCACCGTGACCTGCGGCGCGGTCTTGCCGGGGATGAGGTCGCATTCACCTTTCTTCCACTCCGCGACGCCGTAGGGCTGAGCCAGCTCGGCCGGGGTGTCGTGCATCAGCGGCGTCATCACGGTGTCGCGCTCTACGCCCAGGTGACCCACGCAGATCTCGCTGAACGCTTTCGCAAAACCCTTGTAGATCTCCCAGTCCGAGCGAGACTCCCACACCGGGTCGATGGCGGCCGACAGCGGGTGGATGAACGGATGCATGTCGCTGGTGTTCAGGTCGTTCTTTTCGTACCAGCTGGCGGTGGGCAGAACGATGTCCGAGTACAGGCAGGTGGTGCTCATGCGGAAATCGAGCGTGACCAGCAAGTCAAGCTTGCCCTGCGGCGCCTCCGCATGCCACGTCACCTCCTCAGGTTTGGCGTCGTCAGGGCCCAGGTCCTTGCCCTGCACGCCGTTCTCTGTGCCCAGCAGGTGCTTGCAGAAGTACTCATGGCCCTTGCCACTGGAGCCCAGCAGGTTGCTGCGCCACACGAACATGTTGCGCGGCCAGTTCTCGGGCGCGTCCGGGTCTTCGCAGCTGAGCTCCAGCTCGCCGTTCTTGAGGGCCTTGGCCACGTAGTCGCGCGGCGCCAGGCCGGCCTTGTCGGCCAGCGCGGCCACCCGCAAGGGATTGGTTTTGAGCTGAGGCGCGCTGGGTAGCCAGCCCATGCGTTCCGCGCGCACGTTGTAGTCGATCATGCTGCCGCCGTACTGGTTGCGGTCTGCCAGCGGGCTGACGATTTCCTCCATGCCCAGCTTTTCGTAGCGCCACTGGTCGGTGTGGGCGTAGAAGAAACTGGTGCCGTTCTGATGGCGCGGCGGACGCGCCCAGTCCAGCGCAAAGGCCAGCGCAGTCCAGCCGGTCTGCGGGCGCAGCTTTTCCTGGCCTACGTAATGCGACCAGCCGCCGCCGCTCTGGCCAATGCAGCCGCACATCATCAGCAGGTTGATGACACCGCGATAGTTCATGTCGCAGTGGTACCAGTGGTTTACGCCCGAGCCGATGATGACCATCGATTTGCCGCGCGTCTTGTCGGCATTGGCGGCGAATTCGCGCGCTACGGTGATGATCTGCTCGCGCGGTACGCCCGTGATGCTTTCGGCCCAGGCCGGGGTGTAGGGCGCATCCTCGTCGTAGCTGGCGGCGCCAGAGCCCAGCCCGCGATCGATACCGTACTGCGCCACCTGCAGGTCGAACACGGTCGCAACCAAAGCGTCGCGGTATTCGCCGTCCTGCTCCATGCGAAGACGCAGGCGGGTGGCCGGTACGCGGGCCCGGCGCACGTCACCATCTTGCTCGTTGGCCGTGAAGTGCGGCGTGGCGATGCCGCCGAAGTAGGGAAAGCCGACGTCGACGATTTCATGCGCCTGGTCGCCGTCTTCCAGCACCGAGAGCTTGAGCTTGACTTCGGCGTCGTGGCGCGCTTCCTTGGGCTCAAGGTTCCATTTGCCCGCGTCGTCGCGCCCCTCAGCACCCCAGCGAAAGCCGATGGAGCCGTTGGGCAGCACGGCGCGACCATCGGTATCGAACGCGATGGTTTTCCATTCCGGATTGTTCTGCTGCCCCAGGCGGCCATTGAAGTCGCTGGCGCGCAGATAGCGATCGGGTACCTGCACCAGGGTGCCATCGGGCAGGCGATGCTCCTTGAGCACGACCAGCATCGGCAGATCGGTGTAACGGCGCGCGTACTCGTCGAAGTAGGGGCTGCGCGTCTTGAAGTAGAACTCGTTGAGCGCCACGTGGCCCATCGCCATCGCCAGCGCTGCATCGGTGCCCTGCTTGGGATGCATCCAGACGTCAGAGAGCTTGGCGACCTCGCTGTAGTCAGGAGTGACAGCGACCGTTTTGGTGCCCTTGTAGCGCACCTCTGTGAAGAAATGAGCGTCTGGCGTGCGGGTCTGGGGTACGTTGGATCCCCATGCGATGATATAGCTGCTGTTGTACCAGTCGGCCGACTCCGGCACGTCCGTTTGTTCGCCCCACACTTGTGGGCTGGCCGGCGGCAAGTCGCAATACCAGTCGTAGAAGCTGAGGCAAACGCCGCCAATCAAGCTGAGGTAACGGCTGCCGGACGCGTAGCTGACCATGCTCATCGCCGGAATCGGCGAGAAGCCGATGATGCGGTCCGGCCCGTGCTTCTTGATGGTGTAGACGTTGGCTGCCGCCACAAGCTGGTTGATCTCGTCCCATGTAGATCGGACAAACCCGCCCATGCCGCGAACCTGTTGGTAGTCGCGCCGCGCAGCGTCGTCTTCTGCGATCAGCGCCCAGGCGTCGACGGGCGTCTTGGCCACTTTGAGGGCGGAGCGCCAGCGCTCCAGCAGCCGACCGCGCACCATGGGGTACTTCACGCGGTTGGCGCTGTACAGATACCAGCTGTAGCTTGCGCCGCGCGCGCAACCCCGCGGCTCGTGGTTAGGCATGTCCCAGCGGGTGCGCGGGTAGTCGGTCTGCTGCGTTTCCCAGGTGACGATGCCGCCTTTGACGTAGATCTTCCACGAGCACGAGCCCGTGCAGTTCACGCCATGCGTGCTTCGCACGATCTTGTCGTGCGCCCAGCGGTCGCGGTAGGCGTCTTCCCAGGTACGGTCTTCGCCGGTCGTGCGGCCGTAGCCATCGGAAAAACTCTCCTTGGGCAGGCGGAAATGGTTCAGTCGGTCGAGAAAGTGGCTCATAAGGTTCTCTGGTTCAGCAGGGCATGGGGGCGTTGCGGCGGGCATAGAAGGCCCAGGTGATCACTGCGCAGACGATGTAGAACGCCGCGAATACCCAAAGCGCGGCCTCGGGCCCGCCCGTGGCGGCGATAGAACTGCCGTAGCTCTTGGGGATGAAGAAGCCGCCATACGCGCCAAAGGCGCCAGCGAAGCCCACCGCCGCGGCACCGCGCACGTTGCCTTCTTTCAATGCGGCGGCCGTGTCCTTCGTGTCGCGCTGCGCGAGCTGGTTGAAGATCACGGGAATCATCCGGAAGGTCGACCCATTGCCGATCCCGGTGGTGACGAACAGCACCAGGAACATCAGGAAGAAGCCCGTGAAGTTGCCGGCCTGTGGGCCGAAGGGCAGCGCCATCGCGCCCGCTCCCTTGGGAAGGAAGTACAGGACGCCGACGACGGCCAGCGCCATCACCAGGAAGTTCCACAGGGTGACCACGCCGCCGCCTACTTTGTCCGACAGCCAGCCACCGAACGGCCGCACCACCGCGCCAACCAACGGCCCCAGCCACGCGTATGCCAGCGGGTTGACTTGAGGAAACTGGCTCTTGATCAGAAGAGGGAAACCTGCGGCGAAGCCAATGAACGACCCGAAGGTGCCCAGGTACAGCAGGCACATCAGCCAGTTGTGGGGCTGGACGAAGATGGCCGCCTGCGCCGCGACCGAGGCCTTGGCGTCGGCCACATCGTTCATCGTGAACCACGCAACGACGGCGGTCAGCGCGATCCAGGGCACCCAGATGAAGGCCGCGTTCTGCATCCACACCTGCATCTGCTGGCCGCCTTTGATGATGGTTTGTGGCTCGCCGCCGAAGATGCCGAGGAGGCCGACGGTCACGACGATGGGGCTGAGGAACTGCACCACCGAGACACCCAGGTTGCCCAGTCCGGCATTCACGCCCAGCGCCGAGCCCTTTCGGTCCTTGGGGAAGAAGGTGCTGATGTTGGACATGCTGGAGCTGAAGTTGCCGCCACCCAATCCGCAAAGCAACGCCAGCGCCAGCATCGTCGGATAAGGCGTTGACGGGTCCTGAACCGCGATGCCGATGCCAATCGCCGGGATCAGCAGGCTGGCCGTGGAGATAGCCGTCCAGCGGCGACCGCCGATCAGCGGCACCATGAACGAGTAGAAGATGCGCAGCGTGGCGCCTGAAAGCGCTGGCGCGGCCGCAAGCCAGAACAGTTGGTTGGTCGTGTAGTTGAAGCCCAGGCTCGGCAGGCTGACAGCCACCACGCTCCAGACTTGCCAGACGGCGAAGGCCAGAAACAAGGCTGGCACGGAGACCCACAGGTTCAGCTTGGCGATGGCTTCGCCTTGCTGCTCCCAGAAGGCCTTGTCTTCGGGCGTCCAGATCTTGAGTGTTTTTCCGCGCTGCGATGCGGTGACGGCGTTCATGAGGTACCTCTTCCTAGGCGGGCTTGCTTTGGCCAATGACGTCGGTGGTGCGCACCTCGGTCCAGTACATCCAGATCAGCGAAACCCAGACGACGCCGTAAAGGAGCATGAAAGCGCTGGAGCGGATGCCGGTGACATCGAGCAGAACGCCGAAAAGAATCGGCAAAATGAATCCGCCGAGGCCGCCCGCCAACCCAACGATGCCGCTGATGGCGCCAATGTTTTGCGGGAAGTCGTCGCTGATGTACTTGAAGACGCTGGCCTTGCCAAAGGCGAACGCGATGCCGAGGACGGCCATGAGCGCGGTGAACATGTAGACGTTCAGGCCGAGGTGGAAATCGCGCGCTCCATCGACGGTGCTGATCGTGAACGCGGTCTGCGGGTAGCTCAGCAGGAACAAGCAGATCCAGCTGACCCACAACACCCACCAGGTGACCTTGTGCGCGCCATATCGGTCGGACAACACCCCACCTACGGCGCGCAGCACGCCGCCAGGCAAAGAGAAGCAGGCGGCCAGCAAGGCGGCGGTCTGGATGCTCAGCCCATATTCGCCGACGTAGTACTGCACCATCCAGAGCGCCAGCGCGACGTAGCCGCCGAACACGATGCTGTAGTACTGGCAGTACTTCAGCACACGCGGATCCTTCAGGCTCTTGAGCTGATCCGAGAACCGCGAGGTGCTGGACACGAGATGTTTGGGGTCGTGTGCGCTGAACAACCAGAACATCACGACGGTGCCGAGCATCACCGCGGCATAGACCTTGGGCACCAGCTGCCAGCCGCCAGCGGCGATCAGGGCGGGTGCCAGGAACTTGTTGACTGCAGACCCTGAGTTGCCGGCCCCGTACACACCCATGGCCATGCCTTGGCGACTCTTGGGGAACCAGCGCGCGACGTAGGGGGTGCCCACTGAGAAGGAGCCGCCGGCCAAGCCCACGAAAAGGCCGATGGCAAGAAAATGCCAGTACTCAGTGGCATACGACATCAACCATATGGCGGGCACCGTTGCCGCCATCAGGATGGTCATCACGATGCGGCCGCCATAGCGATCCGTCCAGATGCCCAGCGGCACCCTGACCAGCGAGCCGGTCAGAACGGGCATCGCTGTGAGAAGCCCGAATTGGGTTGCGCTCAGGCCCAACTCCTTCTTCAAGGGAATCCCGATGACGCCAAACATCATCCAGACCATGAAGCAGACGGTGAAGGCGATCGTGCTGGAGATCAGAACGCCCCAGGCCTTTGCCGGAACGGGGGGTGAAGGGGGGGAGGAAGACATATAAGCCAATGAGTCACGCGGTGTTCTGACTCTCGGCGGTTGTGGTCTTTGGCGCTATAGGTTGTTCGGTGTATCGATGAACGTCAAAAGGAGTACGGGCACGAGAGCCGCATAGTTCATCGGAACTATTGACAAATATTCTTGCTATGGAGTTAGACGCGTTGAGCGACCTTGCCTGCTCAGCGCAAGCCTTGAGGGCCGTGGCGGGCACAATGCGCTCTGTTTGACAGGGGAGCCTGAAGTTGAAGATGCGCCGCTGGATAGTTTTTGGCCTGCCGGTGTTGGTGGCGGCCGTGGCCATTGCGTGGTGGATGCGGCCAGCTTCACCCGCTGCCAAATACGTCACCGCGCCTGTGAAAGTGGGTGAGCTTGAGCAGCGCGTGCTGGCGATCGGCCGCGTGCAGCCCAAGACCCTGGTGAGCGTTGGCGCCCAGGTGTCTGGTCTGGTCAAGCGGTTGCACGTCAGCTTGGGTCAACAGGTCAAGGCCGGTGAATTGATTGCGGAAGTGGATGCCGAGCCCCAGCAGACCGCACTGCGCACCGCCCAGGCCGCGGTCGCCGCACTGAAAGCGCAATTGGCAGCGCGGCGAGCCAGCCTGGCGCAAGCCGAGTCGACCTATCGCCGACAAGAGGCGCTGATGGCTTTGGACGCCACCGCGCGTGCCGAACTTGAGGCAGCCCGGGCCGCGCTGGATTCCGCGCGCGCTGAGGTCGGTGCGCTGGGCGCGCAGATAGAGCAAGCGCGCACGCAGGTGGACACGGCGCGAATCAACCTGGGCTACACGCGCATCGTCGCGCCCATGGACGGCGTGGTCGTGGCCGTCGTCACCCGGCAGGGCCAGACGCTCAATTCGTTTCAGACCACGCCAACCATCGTCATGTTGGCGCAGATGGATGTGATGACGGTGCGCGCCGAAATCGCCGAAGCCGATGTAGGCAAGGTAAAGCCGGGCATGCCGGTGTGGTTCACCACCCTGGGGGATACGCAAACGCGCCATGAATCCAAAATTGCCCAGGTGGAGCCGGCGCCCGAATCCATCACGCAGGATGCGGGCTCCGCGCTCACGGCCGCGGCGGGCGGTCAGGGCGCCAACCGCGCCGTCTATTACAACGCGGTGTTCGACGTGCCCAACCCCGATGGCCGGCTGCGGCCATCGATGACGGCGCAAGTCACGGTGCTGACCGCGCGCGAGTCCAAAGCCTTGCTGGTGCCGACCGCCGCGCTGGGCGCCGTCGACGCGGCAGGCAAGACCCAGGTTCGGGTCCTGGACGCGAAGGGCGACGTGGCGCAACGCGACGTCCACATCGGTTTGCGCACCAACACCACCGCAGCGGTGCTGTCTGGCTTGAGCGAGGGCGAAAAAGTCGTGGTGGGTGAGACCGGCTCCGACCCGGCTGCGGCGAACGAGGGCGAATCGGGTGAGCGCTGAGCGGCCGCTGCTGCAAATGCGCGGCGTTGATCGGAGGTTCCCCTCCGGCGAC